>CAXEOX010000010.1:0-46690 GCA_963997925.1 uncultured bacterium | reverse complement strand
GACCAAGACCGATGCCTACCCCGACGAAATAGTTGAGGTGGCGGAGAGAGTAGCCAGCCACATAACCCCAGCGCTGGAAAACGCCAGGTTATACGAAGGGCAGAAGAATGCTGAGGAACAGATCCGGGAGTCTCTCAGAGAAAAGGAGATTTTACTTCAGGAGATTAATCACCGTGTAAAAAAAATCTGCAGATAATCTCCAGTCTACTTAATCTTCAGAGCAGAGACATTTCGGATGAACGGGTGTTACGCTCGTTTCAGACGGGCCAAGACCGTATCGGCGCAATGGCGATGGTACACGAAAGGCTCTATCAGTCCGATGACTTGGCGAGAATCGATTTTGAGGAATACCTTAGATCCTTATCTTCAAGCTTGATGAATTCCTATGGTCTGACATCGCGAAATATCGCGCTAGAGATTGATGCCGAGAACGTTTTACTGGGAGTCGATACGGTTATACCGTGTGGAGTCATCGTCAATGAGCTTGTATCGAATTCCTTGAAGCACGCTTTCCCAGACGATCGAGATGGCAAGATTGAAGTCAGCTTTCACGAGGACAACGGTCAATATAAGATGGTATTTATGGATGACGGTGTGGGGATGCCGGGGCTACTGAATCTCAGTTGTCCATCGACCTTGGGATTGACGATTGTGAACGCGTTGATTGGCCAGTTAAAAGGAACCATGGTACTGGATACCGGAGGCGGGTGCAAAATCAGTATTACGTTTCCTGTTAAGACCTCTATCGACGCCCATCACGAAGCAGTGATGATTATCAGATCAGGGCACAGACAATCCCGTAATCAACCACCACTATGTAGGTTCTATGACCCTGCGTTTACTGGAATCGGCGAAGCTGCTTCTGCGTTATTAGGACAGTGGCCGAGACCAAAATCATCAACCCGGCCAGGATACCGATCGCGACTTGGCCTCCGTAGTATTCGGCTATCAGGGCCGCAGGCAGAACGCCGAGAGGCATTAGCCCAAAGTTCATCATGAACACGCTCCATACCCGACCCCGGTACTCGTCGTCGGAAACTTCCATCACCAGAGCCTGGTTCAGTGCCCTTCGACCGGCGTCTCCTAGACCCAGAAGCAGCATCAGACCCAATGCGAGCGTGTAGATGGGGAAGATGGATACTAGCAGCAAGGCCGCGCCTGTTATGAAGGTTAGCGTGATGAGCAACAACCCTCGGAGATTCTTGCCCAGTCCGGCTATGAACAGCGAGCCCACCAAGGTGCCTAGTCCCATCAGGCTCACCAACAGCCCCATGGCCTCCGGTCCCTTGTGATAGACATCCACCACGAATACCGGCATCAAGAACCGGAACGGCATGGCGAGCATGGTGGTGGCCAAGCCCAACAATAACAAAACCATCACCATGCGAGTGCGGCGGATGTAAGAGAGACCGGCCGAAATGTCGGCTAGCACCGATGTCTTGATGGCGGAGGCCTCATTACTCGACTTGGGTAGGAGTCCGGTCAATAGGAGCGAGACCACCAACATTCCGCAGAGGACGTAGTACACGCCGGCGGGTCCGATGAGCGCATACAGCCCCCCGGCAACGGCGGGCGCCAGCATGGTACTCATGCTCATGCCTGCTGCGTTCAGAGCCATGGCGTTGCCCAACATTTCTTTGCCAACTAACTGGGGAATCATCGACTGCCGGGCCGGCATCAACATCGCCATAAGGGAGCCGTGCACCACCGAGGTGACCAACAGGTGCCACCACGTGATGTAACCCAGAGAGATGGATATCGCGATGAACAACGCAAGGATGGCAGCGCCACTTTGTCCAAGCTGAACGATGCGCTTGCGCTCCATCCTGTCGGCGATGGCGCCACCGAACAGAGCCAATACCAATATGGGGAGAGCAGTGGCGGCGTTGACCAGGCCAAGGACAGCGGCGTTCTGGTTGGTCAATTCGTAAACCAGGTAGCCCCGGGCCAGCATCTGCATCTGCATGGCCCCCATCATCACCAGCATGCCCAGCCAGAAGTGGCGGAAATGCACGTTCGATAGGGAGTTGAAGGTCTGTTTCCAGCCTCTCCTCGTTGACCGGCGCGGCGGTCTGGGTGCTGATTCCTGTCTCTGGGCAGGAGGCTTTGGAACGTTCTCGGGTTGGCCGGTTGTTTGGTTCCCGGTATCTACACCGGCGGTCGACGCATGGATATTAGGTCTGTCACGCTGCAAGCAAGGAACGTCCTTATAGTTAGGGTGCTACTAACTGAATCTATAACAGGGGAGGCAAAGCCTCAAGCCGTGCCACGTTGGGTTCTGTCTTTGTGGCTGCCCAACGCGTCGGTGGAACTGTTTGATCTGTCCGCCATCGGGTGCTCAGCTACGATGATTTATATTCCTAATATGAATAGTATGTTAAATATAAAATGCTATAATATAATACCGCCTGCCCTGAGAACCTGTCAATTTCCGGAGTCGAAGCCTCATATGTGACGGCTGTGACAGATTACGCTAGACTAGTGGCGCTTTGGAGACAATGCCTCGTGGCATCAGCTTCAAGGAGTTCACGCCAAACAGACCGCGATTCAACCGGTCATCACTAAACAACTGCAAAGGATAGGAAGATGGCTGACAACACCCGGGAAACTTCGATCCCCTACTACACGATGGGATATGAAAACAGTGCTGTGGAGCGTCTCAGTCGATTTACTGCTGAGACCGACGCCGCTTATCTGATGGCGCATCTGCAGCCAGGCATGCGGTTGCTTGATGTCGGTTGTGGTCCGGGCAACATTTCAGTTGGTCTCGCGAGTGCGGTCGCCACCGAAGAATTCCACGGAATTGACATGAAGGAGTCCCAGGTCGAGCTGGCAGTAACGGCAGCCAATGATGGTGGACATTCCAACGCTCGGTTCCAAGTCGCCGATGCGTTAAATCTCCAAATCCCTGACAACCACTTCGACGCGGTCCATTGTCACTCCTTCTTGATGCACGTCCCGGACACAATGGCTGTTCTTGCCGAGAT
The DNA here is from genome assembly GCA_963997925.1 of uncultured bacterium. Lineage (GTDB taxonomy): Bacteria > Chloroflexota > Dehalococcoidia > Lucifugimonadales > UBA3495 > UBA11650. The sequence continues at coordinate 43,703 of CAXEOX010000010.1, read as the reverse complement.
CAAGCCAGTACTAAAAGAAGGAGGGGTTCTGGGGGCACGAGAGCCAATCGTCGAGTAATTCTTCTTTGAGCCTGACATCGGCCACCTGAACAAAATCTGGGCAATGTTTTCGGGTGTGATGGATGCCAACGGCGGCCATCCTGATATGGGTAAAGAGTTGCGAGCAAGATTCAGTGACTCAGGATTCGTCAACGTAGTAGCTACTGGGGCATTGGAAACTTGGGGTGCCCCTTCCGAGACGGCTACCCCCCGCAGAGTACGTGTGGACGTTAGATGGAACCATCGTTGCCCAGGCGATCTCCCACGGAATCGTGACTAAGGATGAATGCGATGCATTCCAGGAAGCTACGAAGGTGTGGAAGGAAGACCCCGGCGCTTTCGCCGCCTTCGCCTGGGGTGAGTGTTTAGGCCTTAAACCTTAGCCATCTGTGCATCAAATAAGCCGGGTTTATTGTGACTAGTCGGGTTCATAAGTGCATTCTAGAGAGAACTGTCCCTCGCTGCCGCTCATGTTCGTCAACCTGCACTTGATGCTCTCGGCTGACTGGACATCCAAAAGCGATTCTTCCGGCTCCTGTCCCCCTTCAACCATTGTGCCGTAAAGCAATACCCATTCATTCTTTTCCAGCCTAAAGAACTCCAACTTCTTTCGGGCGGATCGGCCACTAGGCCCTGAAGGAATCCCAGACCCCTTGCCCGGAGCGGCAGGAAGGGAGGTTCTAGCGATTATTTTTCCAGGGCCGGTGGTCTGGACCACCTGCTCCAGATGGTTGCTCATAAGGTCAGCGGCCCCATGATCTGGAAATGGAACCAGGTATCCACTAACGCTCATACTCCGCCACTTATCCTGTCTCGGCGAGAGGTCACTTTTTGTTCAGCGCGGCAAGCACCTTCTCCGCCGTGATGGGCAGGTCTTGGATCCGAACGCCTATGGCATCGAATACGGCGTTGGCGATGGCCGGGGCCACCGGCGGGAGGGGTTGCTCTCCGATGGTTTTAGCCCCGAAGGGACCGTTGCCGCCGGGTGAGTCCACTAGGACCGTTATCAGTTCCGGTATGTCGTTGATACTCGGAGTTTTCACGTCGCCCATACTGAGGCTGGAGATATGCCCTGCGTCTGACACCAGTTCCTCCATCAGGGCATAACCCACCCCCTGAATCACCGCCCCGTCGATCTGACCCTGGTGGGTGATGGGGTTGTGGATGGTGCCGACGTCGTGAGCCGTAACGAACTTCTTCAGATTCACTTCTCCGGTTTCCGGGTCTACTTCAACCTCCGCTACTTGGGCGCAGAAGCAAGTAATATCGGGCTCTTCGGCCGTTGTGACCTTGGAGAACGAGATGTGCGCTCCAGTAGCAGCGACAACTTTGGAGGCCAGTTCCTTTATCGATACTCCGCGTTCAGCGTCTCCCTCAACAAAAACCCGGCCTCCCCGGAACATGATTCGTTCTTCAGGCCAGCCGTAAAACTCGGCAGCCATAAGCGTAAGATGTTGGCGAACACCTTCGGCTGCTCCCAGTGCAGCGTGAGTACCGCCTACGCTGCTGCCACTGCCCGCGCCGCTGTCGGCGGACCCACCGTCGGTATCCATCTGAACCGCCCTAACATCCTCCACCGGCACGCCCAGGTCCTCCGCCACCACCTGCCTTCCAACGGTGTGGATCCCCGTGCCCGTTTCGGGCACTAAAGTGTGGTAGATGACTTGGGCGTTCTCGTCCATCGTCACCTTAGCCGAGTAAACGCTTTGACCCTGTGGGCGTTGGCCCAAGGACATGCCCCGGCCAACATATGGCCCTGACTTTGGCGTGCCCCAGTCAGCAGCATCGGCGGCCGCCTTCAGGGTCTCTTCTCCCCGCAGGTGGTTGTAGCGGGCTCCGGTGGCGGACATCTGCCCGTCACGGACCACGTTCTTGAGCCGAAGCTCGTAGGGATCTATGCCCATCTCCCGGGCAATCATGTCGGTGTGAGATTCCACCGCGAATGCTACTTGAGGCTGACCTGGCGCTCTATACGAACCGCAGGGCACGTTGTTGGTGTAAATCATGTAGCTGTCGATCTGGAAATTGGGGATGTGATATTGTCCGCCCGCGGCGTCACGGCTACCGGCCAGACCGGCGCGGCCCCTGAATCCACAGTAGGCTCCGCCGTTGTAGATCACCCGGCTTTCTCGCGCCATGAATGTTCCGTCGTTCTTCACTCCGGTCTTAATGGTGATGAAGGATGGATGCCTCGGGTTGCCCGCCACGAGTTCTTCGATGTAGCTCATAATCATCTTGACGGGCCGGCCGCTGCTCTTGGCCAGGAAGTAGGCTATGGGGACGTTCATCGCCGGGGACTTTCCACCGAAGTCGCCACCGATACCGCAAGGGTTGACCCGGATCTGTTCCTCGGGTAATCCCAGGGCGTCAGCCAACTGTTTTCTCAGCGTGTAGGGAACCTTGTTGTTAGCCCACACCTGGATACGCTCAGCATCGTCGATGTCCACGACGCAGGCGTATGGCTCCATGTAACCCTGGTGCACCCAGGTGGTGGTGAAGGTGTGCTCGAATATCTGGTCCGACTCGCTGAAACCCTGTTCCATATCCCCGCTGGACCAGGTTGAATGGTTCACGACGTTGCCTTCGGGTTGGATCGGGCCCGAGGAACTTTCGAAAGACGGCGAGCCGTCGTGGACCAGTGGCGCGTCGGGCTCCATGGCCGCGATGGGATCGAAAATCGCAGGCAGAGGCTCATATTCCACTTCTATCAACAGAAGCGCCTCTTCCGCTATGTCGGGGCTATCGGCTGCCACCGCCGCTACCTTCTCTCCGACGAACCGGACCTCGTCCTCGGCCAGCAACGGTACGTCGCGCACGCTCCTGCCTATCCGCATGCCGAGAGTGTCTTGGCCCGTAATGACGGCGTGAACTCCTGGCATCGCCAGTGCCTTGGAGGCGTCGATCTTGACTATCTTGGCGTGAGGGAAGGGGCTTCTCAGCACCTTGCCCCAAATCATGCCGGGCAGATTGACGTCGGCGGAATATAGAAACGTCCCTAAAACTTTATCCGGACCCTCTTGCCGGGTGACTGGTTTCCCCACGACCTCATATGTTGTCGTCATTTCGCAATTTCCTCACCATTGAGCTTTGGCCCAGTATATCAGCAGAGGTCGTGGCCGTCACAAATAGCGGACTTGGGACGACCGGTGCAGATGGCTAGCTAGAATGCCCACCGCCGTCATTCCGGCGCAGGCCGGAATCCAGGGGCACTGCGCGACGGGGCTAGTGTCTGATCTGAAGATGCGTCTTTGGGACCCGGCCTCCGCCGGAACTACGGCAGGACCGCCGTTTGGTTGCGCCGGTTGCCCTGACCTCCCGAAAATATCATTGCCGCAGCGTCTTTCGGTGGGTATCATTGCAGGTGTCAAAAGCTGATTGCACAGTGTGCAGCTGATTCAGTAGGAGGCTTGGTTTGGTTGAGAAAAAAGGCACAGCGTTGTTGATGGTCTTCGTGGACATCGATGCCGAGCACGACGCGGACTTTAACGCCTGGTATAACGATGAACATGTAGGCGATTTGCTGAGTTTTCCTGGCTTCTTGAACGCCGCCAGGTATCAGGCCCTGAAGGGCGGTCCCCGCTATCTTGCCAGCTACGAACTGGAGTCGGTCGACGCCTTAAAGTCGGAGGAGTACCTGAACTTTCGGCGCAACCCGTCGGAGTGGACCCAGCGAATCTCCATCTCAACCAAGGGCCGCAACTACTCCCGCCTAGTCTGTACCCAGATCTACCCCAAGGAGAACGACTCCCATGTGCTGGGCCGGGGTATGGCTCCGGCCATCCAAGTAGGCCGCATGGACGTTCCTGCGGAGATTGAGGCCAAATACAACGAGTATTACGATACTGTGCGTACCCCCGCCAACCTGGAACTGCCGGGATGCATCGGTGTTCGCCGGTACCACGCCGTGGAAGGCGCTCCCAAATATATGACGGTATACGAGTTTGAGCACGAGAACGTGCCCGAGAGCATCGCCTGGAAGGAGCGCAGCGCCGCGGACGGTATGCATGAGTACATCGGTGGCAGGTACGGACACGCTCCGGGGTCGCCCGGCGTCTACCGCCGCATCTTGCCCGCGCGGGTTTTCTAGAGAGTCGATCTATTGCACAGACCACTGAGCGGTATAATCATATGAGTCCATCCGGATTGATCGACAACCAGCAGGACTGGGAACGGGTTGCGGCTAAACTCACGCCGGAATCGGTGCTGGCGCTGGACACCGAGTCCAACAGTCTCCACTGCTACCAAGAGCGCGTTTGCTTGATTCAGATCGCGACCGGCGAGGAGACCTTTCTGCTGGACCCCTTGGCCGTCTCGGACTTGTCCGCCCTGGGAAGTCTGTTGTCCAACCCTTCAATCACCAAAGTAGCTCACGGCTCCGACTATGACGTGCGGTGCCTGAACCGGGATTACGGGTTCACGATGAGTTCCCTCTTCGACACCGAGTTGGCGGCGAGATTTCTGGGCATACCCAAGACGAATCTGGCCTCGGTGCTTGAGGGATTTCTAGGCGTGGACATCCCCAAGAGCCGGGCGTTGCAGACCTCGGACTGGAGCCACCGCCCTTTAAGCCAAACGGCGCTGGAGTACGCCGCCGGCGACGTGACGTACTTGCCCAAGCTGGCCAAGGATCTGCAGGGACGCTTGGAAACTGCCCGCCGCCTGGACTGGGTGATGGAGGAGTGTCAAAGGCTGGAACAGGTTCGTCCAGCCCCTCCGAGCCCGCCGGAGGTCATGATGATGCGCATCAAAGGGAGCAGCCGGTTGGCGCCCCGGGACCTGGCCGTGCTTAGAGAGCTTTTCTTGTTTCGGGAGGATGAGGCTCGGCGGATGGACTGTCCGCCTTTCCGGGTGATAACCAACGAGGCGATAATCATCCTGTCCGCCGCACCGGGCCTGGAACTTCATAAGGTCCGTGGCTTGCCAGGCGGGATTGCCAGACGTTCCGGAAACCTGATTCGGGAAGCGATTCACCGAGGGATGAACGGACCCGAAATGCTTCGGCCGCCGCGGACCAACAACAACCCCTGGACTCCGGAAGCCCAAGCTAGGCTGCGGTCGCTCAAAGCGTGGCGAGTCCGGCAAGGAGATTCTCTGGAATTGGACCCGGCGCTGTTATGGCCGGCCGTCAGCCTTGAGCGTTTGGCTCTTGGTTGGAATGGATCCGCGGACGAGTCTCCCGACGAAGGAGCCCAGGAGGTGCGCGACTGGCAGCGCCGCGAGTTCTCCCAAGACATTAGGCAAGCCCTGGTTCAGGCTTTCGAAGGGAATGATTCTGGCCAGGTGTGAAACCCAGCCAGCCTCAGTGCGGAGGCAGGAGATTCATAGATCAACCGCCCAACTCCAATCCGTCGATCAACGCCACAGCCCACTGGCGCAGGTATTCCTCCAGATCGGTCCCACAATGGGGGCATTCCCAGTCTCCGAAGCGGAACCTGGCTCCACAATGGGCGCATGAGAGCACCTGCGACAAGTTCGTAATCACCCTTTGTATCTGCTGCTCAGTGGCCATCGCCCTCCTTGATGCGGGTCTCAAGTATCGGATCGTACCCGTAACATCCCTGAATAAATCTTGGAGTCAGCCTTCAGATGCTATATCCTTAAGTCACTGATTTCCATACCATTCATCTAGAATCCTTGCCCTTACCCTCGATATTACAGGTTGGACCTTCGCGCGTCATGGCCTACCAATCCTAGCCACGCTTCATAATAAACATAAGGTACATAGTCAAAGGACGTAAATGATTTATCGAACCCTGGGTAGAACTGGACTGAAAGTCTCACTGGTGAGTTATGGGTCCGGAGGACCGAGCAAGCTTGGGCAGAACACCGGGCTGTCATCGAACGATCAGGACACGCTGATTCACAGATGCATCAACGAAGGCATCAATATGTTTGATACATCGGAGGCTTACGGAGACAGCGAATCTATTCTAGCCCACGGCTTGAAGGACGTCCCCAGGGACGATTATGTGATTGCCACCAAGTGCAGGTACCTGGACCCCAGCGGAGCGATGCGATCTGCTGAAGATATCGCAAAGTCCATCGAGAACAGCCTTGTGCGGTTGAATGTTTACTGCGTTGATGTCTTCCAGTTTCACGTATTCAATTCCAGGCATTACTTCGATGTCGTGGACCAGCAATACCCAGTGCTGAAGCGTTTTCAAGAACAGGGGAAGATTCGATTCATCGGATTCAGCGAGCAGTTCAAGGTTGAGCATGATCACAAAGGCGTCGTGCTGGCTCTGGAAACTCACCCTGAACTGTGGGATGTTATCCAACTGAAGTACGGCATACTCAACCAAACCGCAGCGGACAAGGCCCTACGGTTGGCGGTCGAGCACAACGTGGGCATCGTCAACATGGCGGCGGTACGCATCAAGCTGGTGAGCCCGAAATTGTTGCGGGAACAGGTTGCCGAGTGGAAGCAGCAAGGGCTGATTTCCCAGGACGCTGTGCCCGATGACGCTCCTCTGGACTGGCTGATTCACGATGGCGTGGACTCGGTCATAAGCGCCGGGTACAAATTCGCGGCCGACCATCCGGGCATCTCCACCGTGCTCACCGGTACGTCCAGCGTCCATCACCTTGAGGACAACCTCAAAGCGATGGAGGAGCCTACACTTTCGGAAGATGACAAACGCCGGCTTCAAGAACTCTTTGGCAAGATAGCAATCTACATCTGACGGCTCCCTGGTAGCTCTTCCCCACGCTGGCTTTCACCCTGGTCTTGAGGCGGTAGGTCACCGAATGGACGCACGGTGGACAAACCCCGTGTCCCAAGGCTACTATTCCCTTATTGAATGGACATCGGCGACCCTGGCTGTCCTGGCCGGGCGGCCTGTCGCAGCGATCCAAGCGAGATGGAGGAAAAACAATTGTCTTCACTAACCGATAACATGACCTTCGGGACTTTTATGGCCCCCTTTCACCGGGTGGGTGAGAACCCGACATTGGCCCTGGAGCGAGATCTGGAGTTGATCGAGTGGCTGGACGACCTGGGGTTCGACGAAGCCTGGGTCGGCGAGCATCACAGCGGAGGCTGGGAGACCATAGCCTCTCCCGAGGTATTTATCGCCACTGCCGCAGGCCGCACCCGTCACATCCGCCTCGGCACCGGCGTCGTCAGCCTGCCCTATCACCATCCCTACATGGTTGCTAATCGCATGGTCCTGTTGGACCACTTGACCCGGGGTCGGGTGATGCTCGGCGTGGGGCCCGGTGCTCTGGCGTCCGATGCAAACATGTTCTGCATCGACCCGGAGCGGCAGCGGGAGATGATGGACGAGTCGTTGGGAGTGATTATGGAACTCCTGGACGGCAGCGAGCCGGTCACTCGCGAGACTGACTGGTTCAAGCTTAAAGACGCAACGCTCCAGCTACGCCCCTACCAGAAGCCGACCCTTCCAGTCGCCGTGGCGTCGGTTCAATCGCCCGCCGGTGTTCTGTTGGCTGGCAAGCACGGGGTCGATGTGATATCGCTCAGTGTGCCCCGCGACACAATCAGGAGCACTAGCTTGAGGGTCCAGTGGGATATTGCTGAAGAGGCGGCCGCCGAACATGGGAAAACCGTCCGCCGCGAGGATTGGCGGTTGTCGGTCGGGTGTCACCTGGCTGAAACCCGGGAACAGGCCTTTGAAGATATCCGGGTGGGGGCAGGCCGGGTGGTCACCGAATACACCGGCGGCACCAATGGCAATCCCATTCCCGATGTGCCCGCCGATGAGATTGTTGACTACATGGTTGAGAATAACCAGTGGATCGTGGGAACTCCAGAAGATTGTATCGCCGGCATCGAGCGTCTTCAGGAAGCCAGTGGCGGATTCGGCGGATTGTTGCTGCGAGCGGAAGACTGGGCACCCCGCGACAAGCTGCATCGAAGCTACGAGTTGATGGCTCGCTACGTCATGCCCCAGTTCCAAGGCAGCCTCACCGGAATCATAGATTCCCAGCGGAGATCCGCCAGTCAGAAGGAGTCGCTCCAAGCTAACCGAAGGGCTGGTCTGAGGCGGGCGACCGATACTTATCTGGCTGACCGTAAGTAGACCTTGGATGGATGGCTGCCACATGATTGAGGCATATCTAACATCTGGAAGGAGGCTCTGATGGTAAAAATAGTGACGGTCTACCCTGGCGCTGACGGTGAGTCCCGTCTGATAGATGTAACGATCGATCAATTCGCTGAAATCGTAAACCATATCGGGGAGGGTCCGACAAGACTCAACCAAAGCCCATCCCCTAAGGTAGACGACTATCACAACGCTTCCCGCGTTCAGTACGTTGCGCACCTGGCGGGAATCTCCGAGATTGAAGTAGCCGATGGGACGGTCCGGCGCCTTGAGGCCGGAGATGTACTCATCGCCCAGGACACCACCGGGCACGGTCACATCACCCGAGGCATCGGCGACGAGCCTAGGGTTTCCATGGCAGTGCCGCTGGAACAGGGTCCGTGGCTCCCGAAGGGGTGAACCCTTCGGCGGCTTTTGCTTCCCAGAATCAGGTTAGAGAAAGGGGCGTCCACCATGGACGCCCCTTTAGTTTCTGCGCATACCTGCCAGATTTTCGATGTTGCAAGGCTGGGAGGTAATGGGCCCGCATGTCTAAGTGCGGCAGTAATCAAGCCGCTAGGTTGAAACCATTCAGCACGAGACGCGGCGGCCGAAGTGCCCGCTCCTTAATGCGAACGCAAGAACGTCCCTAGTACATCGTTGAATCCGGCAGGGTTCTGGATGTTGCAGATGTGAGCCGCGTCTGGGATAGACACGTGACGTGCTCCATTAACTCCATCGGCCAGGCTTTGCATCACTGGGGCCGGACCGCCCCGCTGATCGTCTGCTCCGCTGATAAACAGCGTTGGAACTGTGATGTCTCCGATCTTGTCGATGAAGTTCAAGCTCATAAAGGCGGCGATGCACCCGAAATACCCTTGCAGGTCCGTGCCTAGAATCTGCTGGCGTACCGAGTAGAGGACATCCGGATTGGCGGCTTTGAATTCATCGGTGAACCAACGTTGCACCGTTGTTTCCGCGACTGCTTCCATGCCGCCGGTCTTTGCCATTTCTACGAGACTCGGCCATATCGCCTGGAGTTCCGGAACCATCACCGCCCGGCAGGCGCAGGGAGTTAGGCTGATAACCCGGTCAGAGTGGTTGATAGCGATGCCGATAGACGTAGATCCCCCGAGACCAAGCCCAACGACATGGGTTTGCGGGATATCCAGAGCATCCCAAACGCCGACAACGTCGTTCATCAGCATGTCGAACGCGTAGTCGCCGTCTGTTGCTTGCGTGCCGCCGTGGCCGCGGGTGTCGAGCCTCAAGATGTTGAATTCGTCTTCCAGCGCCGGTATCTGGCCGTCCCACATCGTCGTATCGTTGGCGATGCCGGTGATGAAGGTAACCCAAGGCGAGCCCTGCGAGCCGTCCAATCGATAGTTGATTCGGATGCCGTTGGCATCAACGTACATGGTTCTCTCCATCTGCGTTACTGGTCTGGATCAAGAGTGGCAGTCGTGGCTGGTTAAAGTAACCGTGCGGAGGTTCCGGTGAGTTTAGATGGACTGGGAGAAACGCACCGTGCTCTTGGGCAGCAGGAATAGAGTACGGTGGCGGCGCGAATACACCGGCGATTGCGCCCAGGGCTATTTCCCTTTGTGAATCGGAGATTATTTCTATACCCGTCATACGTTTACGATGGACTAGCGGGACACATCAACTGGTTCGAGTTTAAAGAAACCTGATGCTAGGGTCAACGTTTGCAGAGTCGAATCGCCGCTGGAGCCATTAGGATGGTTGCTGGGAGTGCTCCAACCGCTTCCCCATCCCATAGTTTCGTAGTACCGTGGTTAATTAGTATCAGGAGGTGAGGAATGACTCTGGAAAACAACGGCATGGCCCTGCAAGGACTGAAGATACTGGATACCAGCCAGCTCTTCGCCGGCGCCATGCCAGCAACACTAATGGGGGACTTTGGCGCCGAGGTAATCAAGGTTGAGCATCCCAAGAACGGCGACGGTCTTCGGACGATGGGCTCGCAGAAGGATGGGATACCTCTGTCTTGGAAGTTTCACTCCCGGAACAAGAAGTGCATCACCCTGAACCTGGGCAGCCCAGAGGGCGCGGAGATATTGAAACGTCTGGTGAAAGACACGGATATTCTGATCGAGGGATTTCGCCCCGGCACCATGGAACGATGGGGGATCGGCTACGAGGACCTGAAAGCGGTTAACCCACGACTGATAATGGTCAGGGTCAGCGGCTTTGGCCAGACCGGTCCCTACAAGAACCGGCCGGGCTTCGGCACCTTAGCCGAGGCCATGAGCGGATTCGCCCACGTCACCGGCCAACCGGACGGCCCCCCTACCCTACCTCCTCTTGCCCTGGCTGACGGCATCGCCGGCTTGTTCGGTGTGTTTAGCGCCATGTTCGCGGTTTACTACCGGGACGTGGTTGGCACCGGTATCGGCCAGGAGATTGACGTATCACTATATGAGCCGATGTCCTTTGTTCTGGGAGCGCAACCGCTGACCTATGACCAACTAGGTTTTATTCAGAATCGCCGTGGCAACCGCAGCGGAGGCGGTGGGCCTCGCAATCTCTACATGTGCAGCGACGGCAACTGGGTCGCGCTATCGGCGTCCACGCCGTCCATCGCCAGGAGAGTCATGCAGCTAGTCGGCGGAGACGAGCTTGCCGACGATCCTAAATTTGCCACTCCCGCAGCCCGAGCCCAGAATGCCGACGAAGTGGACAAACTGGTAGCGGACTGGATTCTCCAATACCCCAGGGAGACAGTCCTAGAAAGGTTTGAGGAGGCGGAGACGGCCATCGGCCCGGTGTACGACACCTCCCAATTCATGGAGGACCCTCAGGTCATAGCCCGCGATTCAATCACGTTGGTGGAAGACCCGGATCTGGGGACCTTACGCATGCAGAACACCTTCCCGATAATGAGCGAGACGCCGGGCAAGATTCGCTTCGCCGGTCCGACCAAGATGGGCACACACAACCAAGAGATATTTGCCGAACGGTTGGGGATATCCGAGGACGAGATGAAACGGCTCTCCGAAGAGGGAATCATTTAAGGTCTTTCTTATGACTACCCACGGCCACGTAGGCGATCCGTGGGGCACGATGCGGTGACTAGCCCAGCTTGAGTCATCGAGCATTTTCCCTGGAGAGGACCGCATATGCCTGAGACAGTGGAGACCATTATCGTGGGTGCTGGACACGGCGGTCTGAGCGTAAGCTGTCATCTGGACAAGGCGGGCCACGGCCACCTGGTATTAGAACGCGGGGAGATTGGCGAGACTTGGCGCTCCCAACGTTGGGACTCCTTCAAGGTGAACTCCCCCAACAGCCTCAACCAGCTTCCGGGAGACCAAAGCCCCCTGTCCGAGCCCGACGGCTTTTGGCACCGGGACGAATTACTCCAGAATTTTGAATCTTATGCCAGTGCCATGAACTTGCCCGTGCGTACGGGGGTAAACGTAACCGATATCAGCACGGGCCCCGGCGGAAAGGGATTTGAGGTTAAAGCCGAGGGCGGCTCTTACCAGGCGGCTAACGTAGTCGTTGCCTCTGGCGCCATGCAGACCCCTCATACCCCTACTGTTAGCAAGGAACTTCCTTCGTGGCTAGACCAGATGCATACAGCTGCCTACCGCAATCCGGATCAACTGAAGCCCGGCGGTGTGCTGATAATCGGCAGCGCCCAGTCAGGGGTGCAGATCGCTGAGGAGCTTATCGAAGCCGGCCGGCCGGTCTACCTCTGCACCAGCAAGGTTGGCCGTTCCATCAGGCAATACCGGGGCAGAGATGTGCTCTACTGGGGTATAGCCACTGGGAACCTGTACCAAACCGTCGCCGACCTGGAAGACCCCAACATGCAGTTCGCCGCTCAAGGGCAGGTCTCAGGTACTAGGGGAGGCCACACCATAAGCCTACAACAACTGGCCCGCGATGGCGTAGTCTTGTTGGGCGGCCTGAAAGGGGTTTCCGGAGATCAGTTATCGCTGAGGGAAAACCTCGTCGAGAACCGCGATTTCGCTGACGGGGTCTCCCAACGTCGAAAGATACAGATCGACGCTTTCATCGAAAAAATGGAATCGATGCCCCACCTGCTGTAGACGACCCGATTGATGTCCCGAACCCGGATCTATTGGCGGCGCCGTTACGGGAGTCGCTGGACCTGAAACAGGAAGGAATCAGCACCGTCATCTGGTGCACCGGCTTCACAGCGGATTTCAGTTGGATACACGGATTGGAACTGACCAGCCGGGGCGCTCCGGTCCACACCAACGGCGCATCGTCGATTCCCGGTCTCTACTTCAATGGCTTCCCATGGTTACGTAACCGGGCATCAGGATTGATATACGAAGTGGTTCGGGACAGTGAACACATCGCTTCTATGATTACCGTAGCTGCCCTGTAGCCTAGAAAAGCCGGCCATGGTGGACAGATATCAGGGGTTTGGATATCATTTCTCGTAATCAAGAACCATGGTTGAGGTCGTGGGAAGATCCGATATCGAAATCGGAGAACGGGCACGACCGGCGGCGCCAGCATCCTAGAAAATAAGAGAGGAGACAAAGATGTCAGCTAGAGTCAATGGCCTGGGACACATCGGATTCTACGTTCAGGACCTGGAGGTCATGAAGGACTTCTACGCGAATTTCATGGGCATGACGCTAACAAAAGTCGGCCCGCTTGGTGCTTTCTTCAGCGCCGACCCGGAGGGCGTAGATCATGAGATCGCGCTAATCACCGGCCGGACGTCGATGGATGACCCGCATTGGATCCAGCAGATCTCCATGCGTGTAGATTCCCTGGACGACCTTCGTGACTTCAAGCGCCGGATCAACGAGCGTGGATTCCAACTGGACCGTATCGTCACCCATGCCAGCGCCATCGGTTGTTACTTCCGCGACCCCGAGAATAACCCGACGGAAGTGTTCTGGCTGACCGGTCATACGTCTTGGGCCCAGATCGGCATCCCCATCGACATCGACCAGTCGGACGAAGCGGTTATGGCAGACGTGGACCGGTCCTATGACGTATCCCGGCATGTCGAGATGGGCAAGGCGCCCAGTGAGGAAATCCGGGATGCCATCCGTGAACTGAGTGCTTCCGCAGTAGCCAGCCGTTAAGTTCACCCTCCCAGCGGCAACCGGACACCAAAGCTTGATCTAGTTCCGCTGGATATCCCGCATCGCTAAGGTGGCGGGCACCGTAACTAAGAGGCGGACCACAACTACAGTCTTTAGACTGCTTAGTAGGTCCGCCTCTCTCGTTGTGCGATCTTGAGATCTCCGGTACGCAAAGAGGCGAGGACGGATTCCCGTCCTCGCCTCTTATCTTCAGCGCACTAGGCGGTCTGATTTAGCTGAGGTGTTCGTTGATGAACGCGCTCATCTCATCTAGCGTTTGTTCCGCTACCTGAGAAGAGATATCGCTCAGTAGGCCTTCGCCTTCCCCATCGAAGATAGTTACTTCGATCGCGCCGCCAGCCTTGCGGTACTGATTGACGAACTCGTCGAAATCCGGGCGGGGATGCGCGGCTTCGTAGCTGCGGCGAAGGGTTAGCGTGGGAGGTAGGGCGGTCTTCTCGCCACCGGCGAGGATACGCGCCGGGGCGCCCTCGGCCATGGCCTCTTCCGTACCCCAGTACTGCTCATGCATCGGGGGCGTTCGTTCGCCCATCCCCTCGGGAGGCGTGAGATCCGATCGCAGACCCTTGGCATAGAGATAGCGGCCCAGGGGATCAATCACGGGGGAAACCATGATTACGCAGGCAAGGGTCCCGTCCGCTGATCCGGCGCCCTCAGGGGACGGCAGCGCAGCGTATCGGGGGTCGTTGGGGCGCATGCCCAAGAGCATGGCCTGGTGAGCGCCGCTGGAAGTGCCCATGGCGCCGATTTTTCCCGGATTGCCGTTCCAAGACTTGGCCTGGGTCTTAGCCCAACGGACTGCGTAGTGGATGTCGGCTACGGAGGCGGGATACCGCTCTTGCGTGCGGAAATCCAATGCCGCGACAATTACGCCGGTCTTAGCCAGAGCTTCGTTGGCTGCGTCGCCGTTCTCGCGAGCTCCCCGGACCCAAGCACCGCCATGCAGTTCAAGCATTATTGGGAACGGTCCGTCGCCCTTCGGCGTGAAGAGACGCGCCAATAGGGGCGCATCGCCGTGACGAATATATTCCACGTCCGCTATGTTAACTTCATAGGTTTGCGTACTCGTTGCCATTCAAAACTCCTTTTTCTTATTAGGCCTTAGGATTTGGTTGTGGTTAGGCTACAGGCCGCAGGCTTCCCAGTCAAGACGATGAGTTCAGTCACAAGAACAATCTTACGAACCAGGCTTACTTATTTGTGTCTGCGTTTGGTGTCATCTAGTATGGTTCGCCTTCCGGTCTGAAATCCGGAGACACTGGAGATCAGGTGTCGTGGACAAATCTCGTGTCCTCGACGTAACATTCCTCCAATACAGCTAACTCTTGGCGGGCCGTGTGCGGATCCCGCATTAATCAGAGATTCCGGTAAGGAACGGGTGAAGTGCTATGGCAACTCAAAATGCCACGATCGACTCACAAGTGCATGCCTACGAGAAGAATAGTCCCGAACGGCCGTGGCATGGAACACTGCAGGGTCCGGATGAGGTCACCGGCGACGACATGGTGGCAGCGATGGACTCGGTTGGCGTCGATGGGGCTTTGCTGGTTTCTCCGTTCAGCATGTATCGCTATGATCCCAGCTACGTGCTTGAGGTAAATGCGAAGCATCCGGGCCGGTTCGGCGTGATTAAACCATTCGATCCCCAGTCGGAATCAGTGGCTGACGAGATTGCTGAATGGGCAGGAACATCGGGTGTTGTCGGGGCCCGGATCATGCTCACAGGCCAGACGTACGAAGCGGACGACCCGGGTATCGATCGGATACTCACGGCGGGCTCCCAAGCTGGGATTCCAGTGAATCTTATGTGTTGGGAAAGTCTGCCCCTCTTTACTGAACTGGCGCGCCGCCATCCAAACACCCAGATGGTGGTCGATCATGTGGGTATGATTCAGCCCTTCGTGAAACCGGCTCTGACGGAACCCTTCGCCGATCTGGCCAGGGTGATTTCGCTGGCGGCCTATGACAACGTAGCCATCAAGATTTCCGGAGCATGCACACTGTCCCTACTGCCATTCCCATACCCGGATATCTGGGAGTCACTGGGCAAAGTCTTTGCTGCGTTCGGCTTCAACCGATGCATGTGGGGCACCGACTGGACCCGGGCCGTGGAATTTCTGAACTACGAGCAGGGCGTTGAGGCGTTCCGGGTGACGGACCAACTCTCGGATGCAGAGCGCTCGGTGCTTATGGGCGGTGCCCTTGAGAAGATTTACAACTGGTCTCCCAACAAAGGATAGGCAAAGACATCTTGGATCCATGCCACGCGCAAACTATCCCAACATTCGGCGGTTATTCAAATAAACTCTTGGGGAATACATTGACTGAACTTCGATTTTCTATCTACCGGCCTATCCATAAAGCCATGCGCCACCTTTTGTTCTCGACGGCTCGTCAGATCGGATTGGCAGACTTCTCCGACGACGAGGTAACCCAAGAAACCTTAGCCATTCTGGACCGGACCCTCGGCTTTCTTCAGGAGCACCGGGGCATGAGGATGCCCATGTCCATCCCGCTTTGGAAAGCAGATTGCCTGGTTTGACGGCCAGCTTTGCCGAAGACCATGAAGAGGACGACCGGCTAGCCACGGAGATCGGGCAACTTGGAGACCGAATAAGGAGCGCCGACGAGACTCATAGGGTAGCGTTGGGTATAGAGGCGCATGAGCGCTTCAACTCGTATGTTGGGATATACCTTGGCCACCTGTACCGCGAGGAAACGGAGCTTCAGCAGGCTCTATGGGACAATTTTACTGATGAAGAATTGATTGCCATGGATAGGGCGATCGCTAGAGAAATACCTCCGGAACGCATGGGCGACCGGTTAAACCGAGATGTGCGCGAATTACAACCTTGATGAGATTCCGCTGATTCTGAACATCGTAAAATCGGAAGCACCGCCTGAGGTTTTCGAAGGTGTAACCCAGTTAGCTGAGAGTGTTATGCAACCCGCGATGTGAGCCGAAGTAAGGACTCGGATCGATTAACGGCTAGGCCGGCTTTAGGGGCAAACGTATAGCTTTTTGCGCATGTCCCGGTCATGAATCTAGGTCCATCGACACGGATATTTCAGAAGCGATGCTGCTTCAGACCGTGCCTAGGTGTAAGATGGATGATGGTCTGAATGGTAAACACTTGCCTCAAAGCGGCCGAAGCGTCGTCCGAAATTGCCTATTTCGCTAGCGTGTCGGGCATCCAAGTCTATCTGGAGCCTAACCGGAGGGGTGGAAAGCTGGAAGACGTGACCTCGGTATGACGTTTGCCGGTCTGATACTCCTCGGCTTCGGATTTCTCATCTTTAGCCTTGCCTGCATCCCCGAGATTAAGCGCCGGGTTCGCGCCAAGGGCGGGGCAACTCGGGTCAGCAACAAATGGCAGGTGTTCGGCACCATCGCCATCGGCTCATTCCTATCGGTGGTTGACCACGGTAGCGTCTTGGTGGCCCTCCCCCAGATTGAGTCCCACTTCAGCAGCGACCTTCCGACCGTACAGTGGCTTGTGGTCGGTTACGCACTGGCCATCAGCGTCTTCATGTTGCCCATGGGCCGTTTGGGCGACATAGTTCCCCGCAAGCACATCTATGTGCTTGGTTTTGTTATCTTCGTCTTGGCGGCCGCCCTGGCTGGAGTGTCTCCGAACCTGGGGACATTAATCACGGCGAAGGTGATTCAGGGAATCGGCTCCGCGATGATTCAGGGAAACGGGATGGCCACTATCATCTCGGCGTTTCCCGACAGCGAAAGAGGCAGAGCGCTGGGCTACCATCTGAGCGTAGTGGCCAGCGGCGCGATCGCCGGTCCGGCAGTGGGCGGGTTCCTGATTAGCGCACTGGATTGGCGTTGGGTGTTTTTCATCAACGTGCCGATCGGCATCGTCACGATAGTAGTCTCGGTTCTTGTCCTGTCCAGTGATCAAAGGGTCCAAGGGGCGGCAAGGACTGCCCGCCCCACGTTCGATTGGCTCGGAGCGATATTGTCCGGCGTTGCCTTATTACTGTTCCTGCTGGCGATGGGTAATGGGGACCGGTTAGGTTGGACTTCCCCTATCATCACGGGGGCCGCAATAACTGCGGTTGCTCTTTTGTTGGTTTTCATTTGGTGGGAGCTTCGGGTGGATTCACCGATGCTGGAGCTTAGATTGTTCCGGCGCAAACTGGTTGCCATGGGAGCTGGGTTGGGGTTTATCTCTTTCCTGGGCAGTTCCTCCTCTCGCTTCCTGATGCCTTTCTACCTGCAACGGGTGCTGGAATACAGCCCGAAGGACGTGGGACTAATCATGATTCTTCCGGCCTTGGCCTTGGTTGCGACGGGCCCGGTGAGTGGACGCTTAACCGATAAGTTTGGCTGGCGGGCGCTCACGGTTGGTGGTCTCGGTTTGTCGGCCGTTGCTTGGATGGCCTTTGCCATGAGGCTGACCGACAGCTCGTCCCTATTATTCATCATCGGGATGTTGATGCTTCAGAGCGCCGGCATGGGTCTATTCAATACTCCCAACAATAGCTCCATACTCGGCGCAGTGGAGCGAACGAGTTATGGCGTTGTCTCATCGCTCACCCAGCTCATACGGAATTCAGCCAATGTTACCAGCGTGGCCATCGCTACCACGGTGGTGGTGGTAACTATGGGTTCTCAAGGAGTGGCCCCCAGCCTGGATGCCGTGACGCCAGCGGTAGCAGACGCCTTCGTCTCCGGCCTGAACCGGGCATTCCTGCTGATGGGGTGCTTGCTGGCGGTGGGGGCGGTGATTGCTTTCATAAGGGGAGAACGGGAAACCCAATCGCCCAACCGCGCCCAACCGGCTGGCGCTGGAGAAGCCGCACCGGAGGCGTCAAGAAATCGGGTACTATAGTGACGAATCGAGCAATCAAGCCTTGCCAACGTTGGGCCGGGCCGCTCCGGTGTCCGAGGCGCGGGCGGGAGGACGATGTCTGAAAATCGTGCTACCCGGGACAACTTGCTTAAAGGCCTAGCCTTGTGCGGCGTCGCCATTCCAATCGTCTTCGCCGTCCTGGTCACTGTTGGTGGGTTCATCTACGAAGGCTATAGCCATGTTACTCAGGCGGTGAGTGAGCTTTCCGGAGTTGAGGCTCAACACCCGTGGGTCCAGACCACTAACTTCTTCGTGGTTGGCGCACTCTTCGTCCCGTTTGCCCTTGGGCTTCATAGAGGTATCGGAGCGGGCAGGGGTCAAGGGTCGGGCCGCTACTGGTTGCCATATCCGGAGTCTCGGCGTGCATCGGAGGCGCATTCTTTCCCTGCGATCCAGGTTGTGAATTTCAATCTCTTACCGGGACATTGCACAACGTAGCGGGACTCACCGGATTCGTTGCTGCTATCGCTGGTATGTTCGTTATATCGAGACGCATAATACTAGACAGTTATTGGCAGGCGCTCTACCGGTTCTCTTGGATATTCGGCATCGCGGCGTTGGTGAGCCTAGTCCTTTGGATCGGCGTTGCCAAGGCCGCCGAGGTTGGCAGCGTGAACGGCGTGCTTCAGCGTCTGTTCATCGGCGTATGGTTCATCTGGGTAGAGGTTATGGCCATCAGATTGTTTTCCCTATCGAGTAGGTCGAAAATCAGCTAAATTCAAGGCTGGACTATTTCCCCACAGCCTCAACCCTTATACTACCCTCTGCAACACCCTCCAACGGTTTCGGTTGCTCAACCGTTCAACTGATAAGGAGACTAACTTGAGTTCTGACTTTGTTACTAATGAAGAAATCGTCCAGGCCGCGCGGCGACGTCTTTCCCAAGGCCCATGGGATTACCTGACCGGCGCTACCGAGTCCGAAACTACCATGCGGCGCAATCGATTGGCCTTCGACCGGTTGGCTTTTCGTCCTCGTATACTGGCCGACGTTTCCAGCGTCGATACATCGACCACCTTACTCGGCCACGACCTGCGCATCCCGGTATTGCTGGCTCCGATAGGCGGGTTGCAGAATTTCCACCCTGAAGGTGGGGTCGCCGTCGCAAGAGCCGCTGGCGAGTTTGGGACGTTGCATGTCGTAAGCTCTGCTACCCTGCCAACTCTGGAAGAGACTTCCGCCGCGTCTGAAAGGTCCAAGATATATCAACTCTATATCCGAGGCGATTGGGAATGGACCAAGGACATGATTGACCGGGCGAAATCGGCCGGGTACAAAGGATTGTGCATCACGGTCGATTCGGCTATCTACAGCCGTAGGGAGCGTCCCTTGATAAGCCGATGGTCGATCGATGCTACCCGAGACCCGCAGAATCGAGAATGGCAAGCCAAGACCACTTGGGATGATATCGTAAAGATGAAGGAATACGGCAATCAGCCGTTCATGCTGAAGGGCATCGCCACCGCCGAGGACGCAAAATTGGCCGTGGAGCACGGCGTAGATGTCGTATGGGTGTCCAACCACGGCGGACGCCAGCTGGACCACGGCCTGGGGACCTTGGATATGATGGCCGAGATAACAGAGGTGGTTGGAGACAAGGCCGACATCGTTGTGGACGGCGGCGTCTTGCGAGGCAGTGACGTACTAAAAGCCTTGGCGCTGGGAGCAAAAGCCGTCGGCATAGGCAAATTGCAAGGGTGGGGATTGGCCGCTGACGGTGCGGATGGAGTCGTAAGGGTTCTGGAGATACTTGCGGAGGAGATGCGCGTCGCCATGGGGCTGATGGGAATCACTTCCGTGGGACAGCTTAACGAGTCTAGCATCTGCCCAGCGGAAGCCCCTACTCCATCGCATGAGATGAGCGCGTGGGTAAATATTCCGGGAAATAGGCTTCTTTAGAGGGGATTCCCTAAATCAAACCGTCATCCCGCTGAATCGGCCAATGATAATCGTGTTTTCGACGACGAAGTAGTCCTGTGCACTAGCATGGTTTCTACCTCGTCGTTACGTTAGCGCAGTGAGACCAATAGACCGGATCTGCTGAGATCCCTCGAATGCTTACGCTATAGGGAGAATCTTTTCAGTCCGTGTCGCAGGTAACGAAGAGTCAAAGGAATTTACTAGGAAAGCCAACAGTGCGTAGTTGCCCATAATCATGGTCAACTCAACCAGACCCTGTTTGCCTAGCAGTTCCAATGCAGCCTGGAAAGCACCGCTGCTCACGCGGTGGGTACGATAGAATTCCTGACCGTAACTAATCACCGCTTGCTCATCCGGCGCCAGGGGCGGCATCTCATCGCCTTCTCTTATAGCATCAACTACCGCTGCAGGCACGCCTTCGGCTTTGGCAGACGCGGCATGGGCGTTCCAAACGTACTGGCAGTCCATTTCGCGGGCCGTGACCAGCATGGCCAACTCTTGAACCTTCTTGGGTAGGGACGATTCTTCCCGCAGGTATTGGTTGAGAGCCGAAACCCGTTTGCCTGCTTCCGGTACATTGATCGTGATGGAGCCGGGACCATTCATCGGGGGCGCGCCTGATCCTACAATCTCGTCGAACACAACTCTCTGGGCTTCGGGTACCGATTCTCTGGTGGCTGGAGCAAATCTGGCCATGGGTGGGCCTCCTATCAAATGTGAATTTACCGGGCGCCTAGATTCCCGGGGAAGCGCCTTGGTTGCGCTAGATCTAACCGGGATGAATCAGCGGCCCTGATTTTACACCTTTTGTGGCTAATGTGCCCGTGGCTCGGATAGGTGGTGCTATACTCCCAGCAAGCTAAAAACATTGGTAAGGAGAGACATTCATGCCCCGTCTGACACCCATCACCAAGCGTGAACAAGTAAGCGGAGCTGCTTTAGAAGCGTTCGACGCTATCATCGAATCCAGAGGCAGCATCAACGGGCCCCAGTCCATGCAGATGTATGCGCCTGGCGTGGCTCGCTGGTCGACCGCTTTGAACGACGCCTTGCGCTTCGATGCGGTGTTATCTGATCACGACACTGAGCTTGCCGTATGCGTCGCTGCTAGAGTTATGGATTGCGAATATGTCTGGGCGTCCCATGCGTCGGCGGCTTTGAGGGCAGGCGTTAGGAAAGAAGCCATAGATATCGTCGCTAACGAAGAAAGCCTAGACGGGCTGACCGAGGATGAAGCCCTGATTGTTCGTTACGGACGGGAATTGATGAGCGACCACAAGGTGTCTCAGGAAGCGTTCGACGCAGTGTTGAGCAGTTTCGGTGAGGCGAAGACCATCGTCCTGGGAGCGCTGATGGGCTACTATCTGATGATTAGTTGCACCTTGATCGCCACCGACATGAGGCCGGCTGAAGGCACACCAGTTCTGCCGAAACGGCGGTAACCGGCGGTCCAGCGTATCAGCCAATCAACCTAACTTTTAGACAATCAGGAGCCAGCCCATGCTGATTACCAGGGTTTACACCGGTCATGACGGACAAACACATTTTCAGGATCTGGAGACAGACAATCATCCAGCTATCGATTCGTTGAGCAAGGTCACCAGTATCAGATTCCGGATAGGGGAGCCGGGCAACTTCAGTGATTGGCACCAGGAGTCCCAGCGGAATTACATAATCACCCTATCGGGAGAAGGGGAACTGGGTATCGGTGACGGGACGACGCGCCGCTTCGGGCCCGGGCAGGTGATGTTGGTGGAGGACTTGACCGGGAAAGGTCATACCACCCGAGTCACCAGCACGGAACCCAGAATCACCATCGCCATTCCCTTGGAGAATCAATCCACTGGATACTGATATAGCCAACCTGGGACATTTCGTTTAAAGCGAAGCGAATGCCCGGCACGGCAGTGGTGATAGATCGCGCTCGACTGGATAAAAGAAGAACGGCTGACCAGAGTCAGCCGTTCTTCAATGGGTTCGATAGGATTCCGACCGAATTGGACCGGAGATCGAGAATCTATGCGTTGACTAGGTCTAGCTCGATGGCCCTCGACCTTACATCGCCCTCGCTTTCTAGGTGAGCCAAGATGTCTGCTGACGCGGACTTGAGCATCTCAGGGTCAAGCTTGCCAGCGTCTTCCGGGTATCCGGCGGCCTCAAGCATTTGCTGTCCTTCGTCTCGTATCTGCTCAAGAGCCCAGGTGATTTGAGCGTCGGTGTCTACCAGGCCGTCGGGGAATTCCACGTGGGACCCACCGGCTCCCAACTTGTCATAGCCACCCCTGTGCCAATGACCGCGAGGGCCATGAGGGTCGAAGCGAATCATTTCGACTCCCCTTACGTCCACGCCAAAGGTCGGCCCGCCCATCTTGCTCTTCAAGCACCGCATGGGCCAAAGATATATGGTGATGTCGCCCGATTCGGATACCGGCCGGACCATTACCTTTCCCAAATAAGACTCGCCGTCAATCATAGTAGCCATTCAAAAGACCTCCCAAGTCATGAATAAAGTGATAGCATCCCTCAATCGAAATAATAACACATACACCGGTATTGATGGATGTGGTTTTACTTCGGTGCTTGGCGGACTGTGTCAACAAGGTTTGGTAACATAGCGGTGACGAGGGAATCTATCGCGCCGGCACGAGCGGTGGAAGGCTTATATGGATGTGATTGAGTCCAAGATACAAACCCAAAGCCCGCAGTTTGCGGAGAACCGTGAACGCATATCAGCCCTGGTGATGGAACTGAAAACCCGGCTGGCATCGGTGAGGGAAGGGGGCGGGTCGGAGCGGGTGGAACTGCACCGCAGCCGGGGCAAGATGATGGTGCGAGACCGCATCGAAGCTCTGCTGGACCGGGACTCGCCCTTTCTGGAATTCAGTCCATTGGCCGCTTGGGAGATGTATGACGGTGACGAGAACTCGGCTGGAATAGTTACCGGTATCGGCGTCGTACATGGAAGGGAAGCTGTGGTGGTAGCCAACGACGCCACCATTAAGGGAGGTACCTACTACCCCATCACCGTGAAGAAGCACCTGCGGGCCCAGGAGATTGCCTTGGAGAATCACCTGCCCTGTATCTATCTGGTGGACTCCGGTGGGGCCTTCTTGCCTCTACAAGCCGAGGTCTTCCCCGACCGGGAGCACTTCGGGCGTATTTTCTTCAATCAAGCCAAGATGTCGGCCCTGGGCATCCCCCAAGTGGCGGTAGTCATGGGCTCCTGCACCGCTGGTGGAGCGTATATACCGGCCATGAGCGATGAGGTAGTGATTGTTCGGGAGCAGGGGACCATCTTCCTGGCTGGACCGCCCTTAGTGCTGGCCGCCACCGGCGAGGAGGTGGGTGCCGAGTCTCTGGGTGGGGCCGACGTGCACACCCGAATCTCGGGAGTTGCCGACCATATCGCCGCCGACGATGAAGATGCTTTGGCGATAACTCGCAACATCGCGGAAAACTTCGTGAAGCGCCGCGACCTCCCCTTCGAGGTCACGACTCCGGAACCGCCAGCCTACCCGGCTGAAGATATCTACGGGATAATATCCGCCGACAACCGACGTCAATACGATGTCCGCGAAGTCATCGCCCGCATCGTCGACGGCAGCCGCTTCCACGAATTCAAAGCTAACTACGGGGAGACTCTGGTGTGCGGCTTTGCCCGCATATGGGGGTATCCAGTGGGCGTGGTCGCTAACAACGGGGTACTATTCTCGGAGAGCGCATTGAAGGGGACTCACTTCGTAGAGCTATGTTCCCAACGAGGCATCCCGCTGCTTTTCTTGCAGAACATCACCGGGTTCATGGTGGGCCGCCAGTACGAGAACGGCGGGATCGCCAAAGATGGTGCCAAGATGGTGATGGCCGTCTCCAACGCCGGTGTGCCCAAGTTCACCGTGGTGATTGGTGGCTCTTTCGGTGCAGGGAACTACGGGATGTGCGGGAGGGCATACGATCCCCGGTTCCTGTGGATGTGGCCCAACGCTCGAATCTCCGTCATGGGTGGACCTCAGGCGGCCTCGGTCTTGCTGACGGTCCGGCAGCAGCAGTTGCAACGGCAAGGCGGGTCACTGAGCGAGGAAGAGCAGGAAGAACTGCGCCGCCCGATATTGGA
Organism: uncultured bacterium; assembly: GCA_963997925.1. Taxonomy (GTDB): domain Bacteria; phylum Chloroflexota; class Dehalococcoidia; order Lucifugimonadales; family UBA3495; genus UBA11650. Next base: position 19,600 of record CAXEOX010000010.1, on the reverse strand, counting down.
CAAGTACGAGGAAGAGGGGAACCCCTATTACAGCACCGCCAGATTGTGGGACGACGGCATCATCGATCCCGTGGATACTCGGACGGTGGTGGGATTGGGCATCGCCGCGTCTCTGAACGCCCCATTCCCCGAACCGAGCCATGGCGTTTTTCGCATGTAGCCGCTCCGGCGCTGGTCCCGGTTGCAAGCGTTCAACGTTAGTGGGTCATCAGATTTAACCCGGAGGATGCAGTCCGATTTTCTCCAAGATATTGGTAGCCAACCGGGGTGAGATTGCCGTCAGGGTGCAGCAGACGCTGAAAACACTGGGCATAGCTACGGTTGCCGTATATTCTGACCCGGATGCCACCGCGCCCCACGTCTTGATGGCCGACGAAGCTTGGCCTTTGGGTGGGGAGTCTGCCGCCGAAACCTACCTGGATATGGAGAAAATCATCACCATCGCCCTCCGGTGCGGGGTTGAGGCGATTCATCCGGGTTACGGCTTCTTGTCGGAAAACCCTCGGTTCGCCCGGACCTGCGCCGAGGCTGGAATCGTATTTATCGGCCCCTCTCCGGAAAGCATGGAGGCGCTGGGCGATAAGATTAGTTCCAAGGAATTGGCCCAGCAAGCAGGAGCGCCGGTGGTGCCCAATTCCCCGCCATGCGACCGGGTAGACGAAGCCGTTGATCGATTTCTCGCCACGTGGGGATTCCCATTGCTGGTCAAGGCTGCCGCCGGGGGGGGTGGGCGGGGAATGAGGCTGGTTAACAGCCTGGAAGGACTGGCTCCGGCTTTGGAGTCGGCGGGGCGGGAAGCCCAGGCTGCCTTTGGCGATCGCCGGGTTTTTCTAGAGCGGTACATCCCCCGGCCCCGTCACGTGGAGATTCAGGTGCTGGCCGACGGCATGGGTAATACCCTTCATCTGCTGGAACGGGACTGCAGCATCCAGCGCCGTTACCAAAAAATCATCGAAGAAACACCGTCGCCCTTCCTAACGCCGGAATTGCGCCGCCGGATGGGGGAGGCCGCCGTGGCGGTGACGCGGTCCGCTGGGTACGTCAACGCGGGGACCGTGGAATTCTTGGTGGACTCGGAAACCGGAGAATTCTACTTTTTGGAGATGAACACCCGGTTGCAGGTGGAGCATCCCATCACCGATGAGGTGCTGGGTATCGACCTGGTCGAGTGGCAGGTTCGCATCGCTTCCGGTGAGAAGCTGACCTTGAATCAGGACGACATTCAAGCTAGAGGTCATGCAGTGGAGTGCCGCATCTATGCTGAAGACCCCTACAACGACTTCGCTCCGTCAGTGGGCACACTGGAGCGATGGCTCCCTCCCACCGGTCCAGGGTTGCGGCTGGACAGCGGGGTTGCCCAAGGGCAGACGGTCTCCACTTACTACGACCCCATGCTGGCCAAGCTGATTGCCTGGGGGCCGGACCGGGCATCGAGCTTGCACCGGATGGACCTGGCCTTGTCCCAGTTTCCCGTCTTGGGAGTGGTGACCAATATCCAGTTCTTGCGCCAAGTCATACGCCATCCGAAGTTCATGGAGGGAGATTACGACACAGGTTTCTTGAGCGTAAATTCGGAGCTAGGCCGGCCGGATTCGTCGGAAGAAGACCTCAACCTGGCCCAGGCTCTGGCGGCATGGGCTATGGACCAAGTGCCCAGCCAGCAGACAAGGATTCAGGCTGGCCCGGGGGCTGCCCAGAATAACCCCTGGCACACCGGTGGCAAACTGAGGCTACCGTGAGCCAGGGACAGTTGCGGCAGAAGTCTCCGCCTTCGGACCAGGTTTTCGATTACCGGGTGGAATCTCAGGGTGAAACCGTCCGCGTGAACCTGGGCGGGAATGAGATTGAGCTGGCTGTAACGGCACAGGGTGACCAGGAAGGATGGTTCCGCACCGCCGATGGCAGCCTGCACTCCTTCGTGTGGACCTGGGTGGGAAGCTCCTTGGAGTTGTGGCTGGATGGCACCGTTTTCGTCTTTGAAAGAGTGGAACGTAGAAGGCAAGGAGAAAGGGAGTCGTCGGTTGGTGGCGCGGATATAGTGGCGCTCATGCCGGGAACTGTGGAACAGATATTGGTGCAACCGGGAGACCCCGTGGAGCGCGGTCAAACAGTAATCATTATGGAGTCCATGAAGATGGAACTGTCCGTCGCGGCCCATCGTGACGGCGTCGTTAAGCAGATCCCAGTGGGGCTGGGCCAGCAAGTAGACAAGGGTATGCGTTTGTTGGAGTTGGAAGAGCAGTAAAAAAGATTTGGCAGTAACGAGATAGGAGTACATAACATGGCAACGGTTAACACGGTTTTAGGACCGGTCGAGGCATCGGAGCTTGGATTTACATTGAGTCACGAACACGTGCTGCTCAGCGCCGCTGGGGTTGCTCAGACTTACCCGGGATTCATAGATCACCAGGCGGTTACTGCCGAAGGTATCGTGGAGCTCAAGGCGGCTTATGACGAAGGCGTGCGGACCATCGTGGACGTGACAACCTTCGACTTGGGCCGGGATATCGCCTTGTTGGAAGAGGTCTCACGGGGAAGTGGCGTTCATATCATCGCCTGCACCGGCAACCATCTGGCCGTTCCTAGGGACTTTACTTTTTCCACTCCCAGCGCGATCGCGCCCCATTTCATCCGGGAGATTCAAGATGGCATCGAAGGCAGCGGAATCAAAGCCGGGATAATCAAAGTGGCCAGCGACCGAGGCGGCATCACTCCACCCCAGGAAATCGTCCTGAGGGCCGCCGCCATCGCTCAGAAGGAGACCGGCGCGCGTATCTCAACCCACACATGGTCCCCGGACCGGGTGGGCGATGCTCAGGTGCGTATCCTGGAGGAAGAAGGCGTGGACCTGAACCGGGTCTACGTGGGCCATAGCAACGACGACACCGACTTGGACTACCTGTTGGGACTGCTGAACAAGGGCGTTTGGTTGGGGTTGGACCGCTATCCCGGTGGACGCACTTCTGAAACGCCCAACTGGGAGCGGCGGACCGAGGTAGTCAAGCAACTGATCGACGCCGGATTCGTTCAGCGGTTGATGCTCTCCCACGATAACTCGGTGCCCAGCACCAACCCCTCCAAGGAAATGGCGGAGGAAAGGAAGGACTTCAATCCCGACGGGTACCTGTTCATCACCAGGCGGGTGTTGCCTCGACTGAAAGAGCTTGGCGCCACCGATCAAGACATCAACACCATCATGGTGGAAAACCCCCGGCGCTTTTTCGGCGATGCCTAGAGGGGATGGAATAATTCTAGAATCCTGTTGGCTTCACATCGCCGATTGTGTCGGAACCCGCTATACTACCCCAACTGATTAGCTAGCCAACATTAAGCTAGTGATTCTTTCGTTCCTAGTTTTTAAGGAGTAGCGATCGATGCAACTACTGGTAAATGGAAAAACTTACGAGGTTGACGTGGACGAGGAGACGATGCTTCTCTCCGTCCTGCGCCATGACCTGGGATTGACCGGGACCAAATACGGGTGCGGCGACGGAGATTGCGGAGCCTGCACGGTATTGGTCGATGGAGAAGCGAAGAACTCCTGCATCACGCCGGTGGATTCGGCCGTCGGAAGCGAGATTACCACCATCGAAGGCCTGGCAGATGGAGACAACCTCCATCCGGTTCAAGAGGCATTCATCGAACACACGGCCTTCCAGTGCGCATTCTGCACGCCGGGTTTCATCATGAGCACGGTAGCTTTGCTGTTACGCAACCCGGAACCCGACGATCGGCAGATCCGAGCGGCGCTTACGGGCAACATCTGCCGCTGCGGCACCTATGTGCGCATCATGCAGGCGGCCAAGTCAGCCGCCGAGCAGTCAGGCCAACAAGGAGGAAAGTAATGACGGCAGCCAGCGATATTCGTCAAAGTGCGGCCCTGGTAGTTATTGCGCCTCCCCAATGGGCCGGCGAACTGGAACTTCGTGAGCCAGCCGGTCCCGACGCCACCATACTGATGATGGACCACCAAGGCGGCGCCACAGCCTTTTCAGGCAAAGTGGAGTACGGCCAAGGTATCCGCAGCGGCTTCTCTCTCGCCATCGCCGACGAGTTGGACCTACCCCTTGGTTCGGTCAGCGTCATCTTGGGCGATACCGCTATGGTGCCTTTTGACCGAGGGACGGTTGGCAGCTTGTCGACCATGACCCTGGGGATGCAGTTACGCCGCGCTGCCGCAACGGCTAGGGGCGCGCTCGTTACTCTCGCTGCCGAGCGATGGTTGGTTGACGAGTCCGGCTTGGCAACCAGCGAGGGCCACGTCTTCCAAACCAGCGATACAAACCAGAGAGTCTCCTACGCCGACCTTCTGGAAGGCAAAAACCTTCAACTTTCTATCCCTGATGACACGACCACCAAGCAAGCCGCGGACTTCGTCTACATGGGGAAGGACGCAACTCGCACCGACGCTTTGGCCAGGGTCACGGGCCAAGCCAAGTACTCCCACGATATCGTTGTCGACGGCATGCTCCACGGCAAGATTCTACATCCGCCTTCTTACGGAGCCCGTCCTCAGCAGATCGACACATCAGGATCCGAACGCATACCCGGATTTGTCATGGTGGTGCAAGAGGGTGACTTGGTCGGAGTGGTGTGCGAGCGTGAAGACGCCGCCGAACAAGCTGTTGACGCGATCCGCGTTCGTTGGCAAGAGGTGCAGGAACTCCCGTCTGACTCGGACTTTCCCGGTCTACTAAAAGAGAAAGCCAAGGAGATGATTGTCTTGCGAGAATCGGGTTCCCCGGCGGACGGCTTCGCTCAGGCGGACCATGTCTTGGAGGGAAATTATTTCGTTCCCCACGTCGCCAATGCTCCTATGGAGACCAGCGCCGCCGTCGCTTCATGGGATGGTGGGAACTTGATTGTCTGGTCCGGTGACCGCAGCCCCTTTGGCGTGCGGGACGAACTGGCCAGTGCTTTGAACATGAGTCAAGACAACATCAGGGTCATAGCTCCTGAGGTTGGTGGTTCCTTTGGCACTAAGGGCACCGTTGAGGTAGCCCATGAAGCGGCTGTCCTTGCCAAGGCGGCGGGCCGTCCGGTTCGCGTCGTTCACAGTCGAGCGGAAGAATTCATGTGGGGCACGGTGCGGCCAGCGGCGTTCTATGAGATTCGCAGTGGGTTCAACAACGATGGAAAGATCGTAGCATGGGAGTACACCGGCTATCACACCGGCGACCGCCCGCAGCGAGGCCAGCGGGGGGCGGATACACCTTACAACACCCCCAACGTACGTATCGCCGTGGCGGATTCGGCTTCACCCCTGAGGACAGGTTCCTATCGGTCCTTGGGGTGCGCTTCGAACCACTTCGCCCGGGAGATTCACATGGACGAGATTGCGGCCGCTCTCAAGATGGACCCGGTGGAGTTTCGGCTATTGAATCTGTCCCATCCGCGTCTGAGCAGAGTCCTACAGCAGACCGCTGAACGATTTGGCTGGGAGACTAAACGTGACGATTCGTCCATCGGTATCGGTGTTGCCATAGGCTACGACGCCGGTAGCTTCGTGGCTGAATGCGCGGAAGTCACGGTTCAAAGACGGAATGTTAGGGTGCAGCGAGTAGTCGCGGGGATCGACTGCGGGATGGTGGTCAACCCGGAAGGTGTGCGCAACCAGATGGAGGGATCCATCATCATGGGCATGGGCACTGCGCTGCGGGAGACGGTGGAATTCGGTTCCGGGCGTCTTCTGAATTCGGTCTTTAGCAAATATCGTGTGCCGCGAATCAACGATGCCCCCCAGATAGAGATTGTGATGTCCGGTGATCCCACAACCCAGTCCACCGGAGCTGGCGAGCCGGGCATAGTACCCATCGCCGCCGCCATCGGCAACGCCGTTTCCGACGTTACGAAATCCCCGGTTCGGAATCTACCCATCGTGCCGAATCTGCCCTAGCTGGTGTCTTCGAGATTGTCCAAGTAGCGGTTGAATCAAGGAGAGATGCATGGCCAGATTAGGCGACATTCCCGAAGGCGAACGGGAGATGCTGAAAAGGATGGTCATGCCGGTCTTCGGCGCGACACCCTTCGTGAAAGGCAAACCGCTGCCCGAGCGCCGGGTTTCCATCCTGTCGACCGCTGCGCTGCAAAAACGCGACGACAAAGTCTTTTTGAGAGGGGAAGCCAGCTACCGAATCATTCCGGACGACACTGCTCAGGAAGACCTATTAATGTCCCACAACTCGGTCAACTTTGACCGCTCCGGATTTCAACAAGATCTCAACGTTTGCTTCCCCTTGCAACGGCTGCATGGACTGGCGGATGAGGGATTCATCGGCTCGGTTGCCGATTATCATTACACCGTCCTGGGAAGCGTGCCGCCGGATCAAAACGAAGACACTGCACGCCAGATCGCCGGCCTGATGAAACGTGAGGGCGTGGACTCTGTCCTCTTGATTCCGATTTGACCGGCATGCACGCGCGCCGTTGGCGGGCTGGCCCATTACTTCGAACAAGAAGGACTCAGCACCACCCAGATCAGCCTGATTCACCTGCACACCGAATCCATCAAGCCGCCGCGGGCGCTCTGGGTTCCCTTTGAGCTTGGGAGGCCTCTGGGTCAGCCCAACGATGAAGAATTTCAGAAGCGAGTTTTGCGGGCTTGCTTGGGTTTGCTTGATGCTGACTCGGGTCCCGTGCTGGAAGACTACCCGGAGGACATTCCTGTCGATGCCACTCCCGTTGATTTCACCGGGATGTCCTGCCCCATCGACCTACCGTCGCTGCCGTCCAACGACAGCGAGTTAACCCAGTCTTTGCTCCAAGAGATCGGACAGATCGCTCCCTGGTACGACCTGGCCGTCAATCAACGCAGCCGCACGACGGTTGGGGTAAGCAAACTCGATATCCTGGATGCGGGACGTTTCTTGATCGATTTCATCGAAGACCCTTCATCCCCCAGTCCCCGTCCTGAATTCGAGGTCGGGCCGATGTTGAAATGCACCTGTGAAGATTTAAAGGCCTTTTATTCCGAAGCGGCATCGGCGCAACCCGGCATGTCGTCGAGCCTGGCGGTGGAAAACTGGCTGTGGAACGAAACCGTGCTGGGCAAGGTTCTTTGGAAGTTTAGGGAAGAACATCTGGATTCGCCGGATACGGCCACCCAATTTCTGACCCGGCGCAATTTGGTTCCTGACCGGCAGATTCAATTTAGAGGCGCACCGGCTTTCTGACCCGTCTAGCTGCTCCAGAAAGCGGCACTTGGTCACTCTCAAACCGTGGGCATCTCTGGGCATGGCAAGAATCCCTGCCTGAGGATTTTAGGCAATCATGAACTTTGTCCCGTTGGACGATATCTTCAAACTCACCACGGGCCAAGAAATCGAGATTGCGGCCAGACTGTTCCCTAGCCGCCTTGTTCGGGTCTGCGGTGGGCTATGAGAGGCGTAGCGCCGACAAACCGGCGGGTCTGAGGACTTTGTCGTTGGTGGCTCTGGGTTCTGCTTTGTTCACCATAATCTCTGCCTTTGGATCCGATACGGCTGACCAATCCAGGGTTGCCGCCCAGATAGTAACGGGCGTCGGCTTCTTAGGTGCGGGTACGATTCTGCGCAGCGGCGTAACCATATCGGGGCTAACAACCGCTGCGACCATCTGGGCCACGGCGGCGATCGGCATGGCCGTAGGCTCCGGGTTGTACATTGCAGCGGCCAGCGGCACGGTTCTCGTGCTGGTCATCCTGTATCTATTCGCACCGTACAGGCAGCAAGAGTAATAGAGTCGCGGCTACCTGCCGATGCGCTCGATCGTTCACCAGATTCCGTTTGCATCCCCTACGGGTGGTCTCGACAATCGCAGTTCTTTGACGTATCTAATTGCTGTGCAAACGGGAGAGATATCCGAGACTCAAGAGCACGGATTGCGCAGGACACCGGCGTTACTCAACGGTGTACAATCACCCCTAGGTTCGCCGGGCAAGTCTGTGATTGGACAAGGCGTGAATATTTCCGGTCAACCCGGTAGACATCCAGTAATAACGAACCTACATCCTAACCAAGGAACGATAGAGATCGATGAATAGAAACGTTGAAGTTGGAAGCGTTGCCGAAGCTTATCTTGAACTGCTGGCGTCCCGGAACATCGAATATTTCTTTGGCAACGGCGGGACAGATTTTGCTCCCATCATTGAAGCCTATGCCAAGCGCGTTTCTCAAGAACAACCCCTCCCGCGCCCCATCACCGTGCCTCATGAGGTGACGGCGGTGGCGATGGCCCACGGTTACGCTATGATTACCGGCCGGCCGCAGGTGGTGATGGTGCATACGACTCCCGGTACCGCCAACGCCACATCCGGGGTAATCAACGCATTCCGGTCCAATATACCCATGCTTTTCACCGCTGGCCGCACGCCCATCACCGAAGGTGACGCCTCGGGTGCCCGCAACCTCAATATCCACTGGGCCCAGGAATCCTTCGACCAAGGGTCAATGGTGCGAGAGTGGGTAAAGTGGGACTATGAGCTTCGCCACGGCGCTGACCTTGAAGGCGTGGTTGACCGGGCGCTGGCTATCTCCCAGTCCGAACCCGCCGGTCCGGTCTACCTCAGTCTCCCAAGAGAGATTCTGGCCGAAGGATTGGAAAGTTTCTCCTATGAAGCCCAACCAAGATTGAATAAATCGGAGGATAGGGTTCCAAGTCCGGAAGCCATCGCTCAAGTGGCCGCTCTGTTGGCCAAGGCCAAGAACCCCATCGTGGTGACCAGGGCCGTCGGAAAAGATACTCGTGCGGTCCAGCCGTTGGTGGAATTGGCCGAGCTTCTGGGCATGGGCGTGATTGACGCAGGGGCTTTGTACACCAACTTTCCCAAGGGCAACTCCCTCTATGCGGGGGGCGACGTAGGGTCCAACCTCAAGGACGCAGATGTGGTGGTGGTTCTGGAGGCCGATGTCCCGTGGGCCACGCCAGGGTCCGCTCCTTCATCCGATGCCCGCATCATCGGTATCGGTGAAGACCCGCTGTTCTCCAATTACCCGGTGCGGGGATTCCACGTCGACCACAACCTGTCCGGGAGTCCTAGACTTACCCTGAGTGCTTTGGCCGATGCCGTCGAAGACATCGGCGTGGACTCTGAGGCGGTTCAGGCCCGGAAAGATAAATTGGCTGCCTCCAGCCAGAGCCGGCGCGACGCTGCGCTGAAGCGAGCTGAGAGTGGCAAGAACGAAACGCCGATCAGCAAGGCTTGGTTCTCCCGATGCCTGTCCGATGTATTAGATGAAAACACAATCGTGCTCAGCGAATTGGGCGTTGACCCTTCCCAGATGGAATTCAATCATCCTGGGACATTCTTCGGGTCACCAGCCTCCTCCGGTCTTGGTTGGGCCTTGGGCGCTTCCCTGGGGTCCAAGCTGGCTGCCCCGGACAAAACTGTCATATGCGTTGTGGGAGACGGCTCCTACATCTTCGGGTCGGGCACCGCAACCCATATCGTATCCCAGGCGCAGGGCTTACCGGTGCTGAATATCGTATGGAACAACGGCATCTGGAACGCCGTGCAGAACGCCACCAAAGTGAGTTACGCCGATGGGTATGCGGTGCGGAACAACGACTTTGCAGTAAGCACCCTGTCCCAGTCCTTCCAGTACGAGCTTATCTGCCAGGCCGCCGGGGGATACGCCGAGCGGGTTGATGACCCGGGGCAAATACCCGATGCGATTCAGCGGGCGTTGCATGCGGTCCAAGTTGAAAAACGGCAGGCCTTGTTGAACATCATCGGGCAGTAACCCCGTCACCTAGTAACTTCGTAGATTCTTGACATGGTTCGAGCCGCTGGATACACTCCCGCGAGAACCTGATCGCCGTCTGCAGCGATGCCGTAAAACGGTGTATAGACCGGAGAGAGGAACAAATCTGATGGTAGAAATAAGCGGGGCGATTCAGACGACTGTATCAGATATCGCATCCAGCTACGTTAGGTCCAGGCCATGGCCCTACCGGCGCTGGATGTCATCCATCGGGATTCCGATTCACAAAGGGTATTTCGTCGAGGACTTGCGGACCATTGAGTTGGGTTGGTGGCCGGAGCGCGAATGTAACGCGGCCTTCCTGGAGATGATGGGGTCGGAAGGTATGTCGGAGATTCGCGTCACCGAGATTCCGCCGGGAAAAACTCTCCCGCCGATGACCTTTGCTCTGGACGAGGTCGTATACGTTATCGAAGGGAGAGGGCTTACGACCATCGCAGGAAGCGGCCCAAAGAAGACCTTCGAATGGCAGAAGCACAGCATGTTCCTCATTCCTAGAGGACACACGCATCAGTTCACCAACATGCAGGGAGATAGGCCGGTGCGGCTCCTGCACTACAACTGCCTTCCGCTGGTCATGGCCACGCTGGCCGACCCGGAGTTTTTCTTCAAAAGCGATGAGGTGGTGGACCGTCTCAGCACGGGAAAGGACGAGTTCTACTCCGCCGCCATCGCCGCTCAGATACCCGACGCAAAACTCACGTGGGGCGTCAGGGACATCTGGTTCGGCAACTTCTTCCCGGATATGCGGGCCTGGGACAAGCTCGCCGCCCATACCATGAGAGGCATCGGCACAAGGGCGGTCTACGTTCAATTCCCCGGTTCGGAGATGGCCGCCCACATGTCCGTCTTCGGCGAGCGTACCTACAAGAAGGCGCATCGGCACGGGCCGGCCTTCGTCATCGTTATCCCGGACGGGGACGGATATTCCATCATGTGGGAAGAAGGGAAGGAAAAGATTGTCTTTCCCTGGCAGGAGGCCAGTCTGTTCGTGCCACCGAACCGGTGGTTCCACCAACACTTCAATGTCGGTGAGGGATCGGCCCGGTACCTGGCGTTTCATCCGCCGGTCCAGTTCGAGGGTTGGGCCGAAAAGGTTGAAGATCGAGTCAAAGACCAGATCGAATTTCCCGACGAAGACCCCTGGATCAGACAGAAATTCGAGGAAGAGTTGGCCAAGAAGGGTAAGATTAGTGCCATGCCCGAAGAAGCCTACATAGACCCGGACTACCAGCTGCCAGCGTCGACGGATAGCTAGGATCAAGTTATGGCCTACTGACTCGGAATCTTCGTTCAGTAAGGAGTAGGAATCATGCAGACAGCAACTAAAGACCAACTCTGCACGTCGTTCAGTGCCGACAACGCCCCGTCGCTGCGCGTCCAACCGGGCGAGACCTTCATCATGGAGACCAACGACCGGTTCGCCACGTACGATGGCCCAGGCTCTTCAACCGAGGCCTTGGATATCCTCAAGACCATGGCTGGTCCGGTGTATATCGAAGGGGCAAAACCCGGCGATACCTTGAAGATTGAGGTACTGGACATCACTCTGCCCTTGGACTACGGCTGGATCGGGGCAACGCCGGGCCGGGGGCCACTGGGGGACCGGATCCCCGAGTTCCGCAAGGCCAAGGTGAAGATAACCAGCCAAGGGGTCGTGTTCAAGGACAAAGTCACCATGCCTCTCCGTCCCATGATTGGCCGCATCGGTCTGGCTCCTGAAGACGGGCCTCTGCCCAGCGGCGCCAAGGGAGCGTTCGGTGGAGGGATGGGCAACACCCAGATAGCCACGGGATCCACCGTCTACCTGCCCGTTTTCCACGAAGGCGGATTGCTCACCATCGGCGACTGCCACGCCGCCATGGGTGATGGCGAAGCCACAGCTTCAGCGGTGGAATGCGCTCTCGATGCTACTTTCCGGGTAACCATCTCGGAAGACCTACAGGTAACCCGACCTATGGTCGAGACCGAGACTGAAGTAATGACCACCGGAGAGGGCGAGACGATGGAGGAGGCCGCCAAAGTGGCCTTGAACGCCATGGCCGACCTGATGGTGGACCGCTTGTCCATAGACTACACCGACGCCGCAATGTTGATTGCCTGCTCCGCTGACGTGCGTACCGGCATCGCCGGGCACGCGCCGTTCACGATGCGGGCTGCAGTGCCCAGGTCGGTGTTGTCCGTATAAGTGGCCTAGCCGGGAAACTGCACGGGGAGCCAGACCGCTGAGATAGCGTTGGTTCCCGCCTATTCCCCAACCAACCGAATCAGTAACTCCCGCAGTTCCGGCGTCTCTCGCAACGCTGCCCGCATCATGTCTATCTCGCCGGGGGACATCATCAGGGGCGACCGGCTGAAGCTGCCGCGGTGGCTGTAGTGGCAGAACCTGACGCTCACGTTACCGGCGGCTTCACCTTCGGTGTATTTCAGTAGTTGCAGCGTGGGGACGTGATGCTCCCCTTCTACCCTGGCTTCTTCGGCCACATAGCCGCTACCCCAATGATAAGTGAACGACTTTTTCTTCGTGGTCATGACGTTTCCTCGCGCCTGGTTGGAATAAGGGACCGCTACTTGCCTGCCAGGATGGAAGCCAGCAACGCTACCCGCCGGGGCAATTCCGCCACCACGATATATTCATGATCGGCGTGGGGTCCTTCTCCGACTCCTCCCAACCCGTCCAGAACCGGCGTACCTACCGCTGCGGCGAACTGGGCGTCCGAGCCGCCGCCGACTTGAGCCTCTGTAAGGCTGATGCCCAGAGGATCGGCTAACTGCTGCACCGCATTGACCAACATGGCGGTGGATTCGGTCCTTTCCATGGGAGGCCGGTTCAGCCCGCCCACTACTTCGACGTTGGCCCCCGACAGCACCGCTTTGCTGTTTAGAATCTCCCTTTCGACCCTTTCCGCCTCTTGCATGCTGGTGACCCGAAGATCAATTTTCGCTTCGGCAAAGGCGGCTATCTGGTTTCTGACTGCGCCGCCCTGAATCACTCCAACGTTGACCGTAGAGCCCCTGGACAGGTCGGATAGGCTATGCAAACGCAGAACCTGGTGGGCCATTTCCTCTATGGCGCTGATGCCCTTTTCCGGCTCGTTACCGGCGTGGGCGGCCCGCCCGGTCACTTTGACTTCAAAAATACCGACACCCTTGCGCCCCGTTTTTAACGCCCCTTCCGTGCCTGCTCCGGGTTCGAGGCAAAATACTTGGACGCTTTTCCTGGCTTCGTCTTCGATCAATTGGCGGGAAGTGGTACTCCCGACCTCTTCGTCGGAGTTGATGATGATTCTGATTCTTTGTTGGGGCGCTATGTTGTGGGCGTTCAGCGTTTCGAGGGCGTGTAGCGCTATGGCGATACCGGCCTTCATATCTAGAATCCCAGGCCCATAGCCTATACCGTCCTCTACGCGAAAGGGACGCTCCTGAATGGTGCCCGTGGGCCATACTGTGTCCATGTGGCAAAGGAGCAGAATCTGCTGGTTGCCCTCGCCGATGTCCGCCACCAGATGGTCGCCAACTTCCGACTGAGGCACCACACGAACTTGGGCTCCCAATCCCTCTAACTGGCCCTTGATATAGCCGCCCAAAGCGTCGGTTGACGCCTTGTCCGCAGTAAACGACTCCATATCCACCATGTGACGCAGAGTGGCCAGGATATCCTCAGCATGGCTTTCGGCATACGCCAAAAATTCTTTCATAGAAATTCTCCTTCTCCCTAAACAAGCTTTGATATTGTAGAGCAGTTCGTCGAGATGGGAAGCCTACGCTGGAATCAGGGCTGGGAGAATGGGTAGGCTATGCCAAAAGCGGTTTTCAGGCGTGAATCTGACCGGAGAACAGTCCTAGGTTAGTCGCAAGGCAGGTGGCGGCTTATAAGGGCCTGCAGCGCTTCGTTGCCAGCCTGGGGTTACAAGTTTATGGAGTGTTCTTCGTAGTCCTTCAGCTTGTTATATATCTGGAGCCGGTGCCGGTAGGACTCTAGAACTATGATTCGGTCGTCGGCGTCAACGTTGACAGCCACTGGCCGCCGGAACCGCCATTCCGGCTCCAAGTCTACCCGCCGCCTGGCTTTGATTACGTCCGGATTGGCGTCGATGTACGTCTGAGTCCATTCCGAAGGCTCTTGGGCGTCGCCGCACAGTGCAGTGATGTATTTGCCATCGGCGGCGTATATCTGGACACGGTGGTTGCCCCAGTCGGTTACGTATACATCCCCGTCCGAGTCCACAGCCACACCGGATGGACCTTTGAGAGAGCCAACCCCGGTGCTGGAGGCTTCGAACTTAACCAGCAACTCCCCACTGGGAGAGAATTTCTGGACACGGTTGTTTCCCCAATCCGCGACGTAGATGTTGTCGTGACGGTCGGTGCAGATGCCCCACGGCATTTCGAGTTCTCCGTCACCACCGCCTTGCTTCCCGAAGTTGGACTGAAACTCGCCGAGTTGGCTGAAGCTCTGTACCCGGTGGTTCATGCTGTCCACCACCCAGACCGTTCCGTGGGAATCGAAAGCGAGTCCTGACGGTCCGTTCAGCTGGCCGTCTTCGCCGCCCGGCGTGCCCCAATAATACCGGTAGGCGCCCTGTTCATCGAATACGGTTATCCGGTTGACATGTTCATCCGAAACGTACACTCGGCCGTGATTGTCCAGATCGATGGACCGGGGCCAAACGAAGCGCCCTTCTTCGGCGCCGACGGAGCCGAACTGGCCCTGAAAATGATGGTCGAAGGTAATCTTGCTGACCCGCTGTCCCAACTGCTCCACGCCGCGGCTCAGAACAAAGATGCGGCCGTTAGTTCCCAGGACGAAATCTTGGGGGGCCCAAAACCCCCGTCCGGACTGACTGTACATGCCGATGCAGTAGCTATAGTCATAGACCCGGCCGGCGGCGACGGTGGTCAGCATATCCGATCTCCGGTGAGGTGATTAAGATTCGGCAAGGTTACACGAATGACATTTGCTCGAAGTTGCCGCCGACGATCGGCACCGGGTCCAAGCCCAACCACTTGTCCGCCAAAGTGGAGTAGAATCCACGGAAATCGTAGTTGGGCGCCAGGTCTCCCTGAGAGAGATTCTCCGGTTTCAATGACGGATAGGTCCCGTACATCCCGCCATTCACCCGATTGCCGATGGCGAACGCCACCCCGCCCGCTCCGTGGTCGGTGCCGGTGCCATTGTCGCGGACGCGGCGTCCGAACTCGCTGAACACCATCAAGACCACCTCATCCCCTGCGTTGTGCTCACGCAGGTCGTCGAAGAAGTTGCTGATGGCGCCGGAAACTTCCTGCCAAATCTTGGTATGGGAGCCCAACTGGTCGAAGTGAGTGTCGAAGGGTCCATGTGCCGTGTAAAAGACTTGGGTGCCCAGGCCAGCCAGATGCACCTGTGCAACGTCTCTCAGACGTCTGGCGATGGGATTGTTGGCGTATTCGACGGTTGAGGAGTAGGTTTCGGGAGCGACCCGGATGATGTCGGCTCCTCTCAACGCATCCCGTCCCGCCTGTCCCAGATAATCCATAGTCGGTCCGGTGCCGATTGCGGGAGCGTACATACGGGCGAAGCTTTCCAACATCTGAACCCGGTCCTGATCGGACTCGATTCCCGGATTTGATGAGAGTACGCCGTAGGTAGGAAGGTGGTTGACGGAAGTAACCGGCACCCCCCGCATCGTCATCGCACGGGGCAATCCCTGGCCAAGATTCACTCCCTTCAGCACGTTTTCTCCGCTGGGGTCCAAGTGTCGGATGACCTTGCCCAGCCAACCGTTTATTCCGATGGAGTCCGGTTCGCAGGTATGCCAGATGTCCATGGCGCGAAAATGCGAGCGCGGGGAGTTTCCAAATCCGATACCGTGAATGATTGCCATGTTCCCGTTGTCGTAAATCTCTTTCAACGGCTCGGTATCGGACCGGAAGGCCAGTTCATCGTCGATAATCAGCAATTGGTCTTCGCCGATATTAACCCTTTTCCGGTTATCCCAATAAAGAGGATCGCTATAAGGAACGATTGTATTGAGGTAATCGTTGGCCCCGGTAAGCTCTAAAACGACCAGCACGGGGTCCTTATGGGTTGATGCCATGCTCAATATCCTTCAGGTCTGGTTATAGGCCCGTTTCTAGGCGAACTGGTATTCCCGGGAGGCGGCGACCAGGGTTAGTATCTTACTTATCTTCGCTACCGTGGCCCGGAGTTCCTCATTGGTGCTCCAAGCCAACTCGCCATCTCTTTCGGCATGGGCCATCAATTCAGCGTGAGTCTCCTCACTGACTTCCAACGGCCCCAGAGCATCAAGGCAGGCTGCCACTACCGACTGGGCGGAAAGGCTCCCCTGCACTAGTCCCTGCTTCAGCACCCGCTGGATGATTGCTCGCACACCGGGTATCGAGGTGTCTCCTAATATTCTGGCGGCAAAATTCACCCGGCGCATCAAAACGCCGGGGTCGATCCATTCGGAGCCGGTATGCCAACCTTCCACGCTGGGAGGATTGAGAAGCTCCTGTCCCTGCCAACCGCACTCCAACGCCAGATTGTTGAATCCCGGCATGAAGCCGTTGTAGTTGCCCACCATGCGCACCGTGCCGACAATCAATTCCGCCGGGCACTTCACCCGGGCAAATAGGGCATTCTTGAAGAAATCCGAGTTGAACAATACTCGTAAGATCGACCGGATGTCACCGCTGGATTCATGGTAGGCATCCACCAACACCTGGATAGCTTCAGGGTCGCAAGGTGGGGTGACATGCCAACTGGACACGTGAGGCTCGTCGGCGACGAAGAATCTGTAGAGGTGGCGGGCTAGGAACTGGGCGGTAGCCGGCTGGTTCACGATGATGTCCACGATGTCTTCGCCATCGAAGTTCCCGGTATGACCTAGGAAGGTCTTCTCCCGGCCATCGTGATCCTCGGGTTTGTACTCGAATTCCCAGTAAAAGCGGCCCAAGGGGTTACGGGGAATCTTGGGCGCGATGGTCCATCCGGTGAAAGCCCTGGCCGCATCCCTGATGTCATCCTCCGAGTAGTTGCCGACGCCCAGGGAGAAAAGCTCCAATAGCTCCCGGCCCCAGTTCTCGTTTATCGCGCCGTCATGGTTGCCATGGTTATCCAGCCAAAAAATCATTGCTGGTGACTTGGCAAGCTCCACCAGAATGTCACGGAAAGTGCCCAATCCTTGTTCGCGGAACATGGCGATTTGGCGAGTCAACTCCGGGGGATTGTCCACCTTGGAGTTACTTGTGGCGAACAACTGGTGCCAGAAGAGGGCTATCTTCTCTTCCAAAGGCCGCTTGGTGTTAATCATCCGGTACACCCATTCGGCCTGATTGATCGGCGGCGCTGCGGCCCCCTCATAGCCTGGAAACATCCGGTACAGCAGTTCGTCGTCGATGGCGGGCTGCCGGTCTGGATGCAGAAGTTCTTCGACTACCGATTCGTAACCCTGGGAGGCGCGCTTCTCTAAGTCCTCACGGGCTTCGCCGAAGCCGGCGCGCCGCATCAGGTGGGCCATCAATCGGATTTCTTCTTGGTGGGGCATTGTCATTCCTTACTTAAACTGGGGAATCACCTTGTCGGTTAAGATACGTATCGTATTCATGACGACGTCCCGGGGAACCGATGATGTCCAGTTGACCTCAAACATCAATTCATCGGTTGTGTAGGCCTCGCGAAGCATCTCAATCTTATCTACTACTTCTTCCGCCGTCCCGAACAGGTTTACTTCGGCAGTCGCATCGGGACTGGCGGCGCCGGCGTCGGTGCTGCCGATGCCTGTCCGCCCGGAGTAATACCGCCTGGCGAGATTCATCAGCGACTCGCTATGGCGGTCGGCTTCTTCCTTGGTGTCAGCCAATAGGGTGGGTATGCGGACCACGGTAGTTGGGTCGCCGGGGTGGCCTGCTTCTTTCCAAGCCTTCCGGTAGCTTTTGACGTCTTCCCGTAGAACTTCTGTGCCTCTCAGGTTGTGTGGAGAGCTTCCCGCCCCGATGGCGATCCGATAGCCCAACTTGCCCATGGGAATAAAGCTCTGTTGGCTATCGCACGGCAGCAACATGGGAGGATATGGCTTCTGATAGGGAGAGGGAACGGATAGATACCCTTCGTAGAATGCCGGGTAATTGTAGTACTTTCCCTCGAATCCCGAGAAATGTTCCTCTGTCCATAGCTGTTTCATTACTTCTAGGAACTCAAAGAAGTAATCCCGCCGTTCGTCGGAACCGCGAGACCGTGCTCCCGCGCCGTAGATGAACCGGCCTTGGCTGACCTGATCGACTATGGATATCTGTTCCGCGGTTTGGAAAGGGTCATCTAACATCAGATTGTCGAACGCGTACCTTTCGTGGGGCAGTGCTCTTTCGGACAGTGCCTCACCTTCAAGTTTCATCAACGGTCGGTGGATGGACGATCCGATCTTGATGTTGGTGGTGCGGGCGGCGATGATACCGGCTAGCAAGAGAACCTGAGGGTCCATGCTGGCCTGTTTTGAGAAGTGACTCCCACCGAGCCAGATGTAGTCCCAGCCCATCGATTCAACCGCATCTACCTGTTCGAAATTCTTGGCATAAGCCTCGGACTCGAGAAGTTTCCCTCCGCTGTATTCGGAGTCCCAAGGCATCTTGCCACCGTCGTACACGGCGTTCCAAGTATCGAAAAGTCCAAAATCCATGAGGGTCCCTCCTCAGGCTGCTTGACGGTTCGATTCGGTAATGGTCTTCAGTTGGTTCCGTTAGTAGGCCGGCTTGGTCGGGAACGGAGTCAATTGAAGCTCGTGGGTCCAACAGGATCTGTCTTGGGTGTGGAGGTAATAGAATGCCTCCGCAATCTTAACAGGATTTATTATCATGTCAGGCTGCTCCTGGCCTTTCTGCGTGGCTCGAGTGCCTGGGGAGTCGATGGTGCCGTCTATCACGACATTGGCTACGTGTACGCCGTATTCGGAGTATTCCTCTGTTAGCACTTGGGACAGCGCCCGCATCATGACTCTTGGATAATACAGCGACTGTCCGGTCTGCCGCTTTCGTCCGCGCAGAGACGCCGGGTTGTTGGAGATGAGGAAAGAGCCTTCGCCTTTCTTCCTCATGTAGGGCAACACTTCCTTGGCGACCAAGAACGGTCCACGGCTGGCGATGTGCTGCGCGGTTTCGAACATCTCCACCGGCATGTGCTCCAGCAGCTCCATCTCTGGCGGGAGGTCACGCCCTTCCAGGTAACCCGCGTTGTAGACCAAGACATCCGGGTCTCCGGCTTGCTCTCGGATCTGAGTGAAGGCGTTTGATATGGAGTCTTCCGACACCAAGTCCAGCTCGACAATCATGCTTTCGCCGCCCTGCTCGCCGATCGCGCTATTCAGCGCAGCCGCATTGGCGGCGGTACGGGTAGTCAGCACAACGAAGAAGCCTTCTGCCGCGAATTTTTGGGCTATGGCTCCGCCGATTCCCCAGCGCGCGCCGACGGCGATGTCGCTATCGTCCAGCACCCTCCCGTGGGCCAGTTGGGTATTGCGTCCGTCCGATTGCCATTTGGAAGTCGCCCCCACAACGACGGCGACGGGTTTGCGGTTTGAGTTCATGTCTGAATCCTTAAGTTTGATAGAAGTAGCCTGCTGGCTATGGCCGAAGTATATCTGGTTGAATCAGCCACTCGCTGAGCCGTGATATCGCGAATCAAGCCGATTCCATGGAGCACACGAGACTTAGTAGTGCTTCGAACTATAGTGACGAATCCCGAAGAGGTCAAATTTGGCCGGATTCGTTCAGCTTCGGCTGGAGTGGCCCGTCTACACTTGAGCTCCTTAACCGTTGACTTACCCCGGTTCCCAAGACAACCGCAGTGGGTTATCTTAGGGGCATCGACAGATAGAGGACGG
>CAXEOX010000009.1:0-47463 GCA_963997925.1 uncultured bacterium | reverse complement strand
AACCCTGTCCCTGCCCCGGGACATGGGCGACAAGGTGCTAACGGAGCTGGAGGCGATTGCCGAGAAGGTGCTGTCCTAGCCCCGGTGTGGCGATGCATACCTGCTCCGCCGGGGTCTGTTTAGGCCCCTAATACCTCCCGCCTAAATAGCGCCAGATACATCGAAGGCCCAATGGATATTACCGGCGTTTCGTCCAGCAAAGCATTGGCCTGCCCGTCTATCTCTGATCTCCTCTTAGAACTCTCATTACCCTCAATACCATGTTGACTTCAAAAGCGAGGGCAGATTCATGAGATAATCTGACTCGGTGATTTCCGTATCAAACTGCGAAATAAGCGAATTATGCGAATAATCTAATGGCCTCAATGAATTCATCAGTGGAGGACGCTAAGACATGGGCATCTATAGAATGTACACCGGAGCGGACAACGAGACCCACATCGAGGAGTTGCCTCTGTCAGCCCACCCCGAGTTGGGAGAGCTGCAGACCGTAAAGGGCCTTCAGATACAGCAGAACCAGGGCGGCCGGTTCATGGATTTTCACCAAGCACCTAACAAGAGGTGGTTGATTACTCTCTCGGGGGAACTGGAGATAGGGCTTGGCGATGGCACTGTGCACAAGTTTGGCCCCGGTGACGTCCGCCTAATCGAGGATGTGACAGGTCACGGCCACACCACTCGGTATGTCACTGACCACGTTTCCGCTTTAATGCTGCTGCCCGACTAGCGCGTAGGGGCGCTGGGCCACTGGCAAGGCCATGCGGCAACTGTTCAAGTAACCGAGCACCCTCGCTATTCGTACCTGGGCCGGAATTCCGGTCCGCTCCCTATATTATTGATGGTGTCTAATGTCAATCAGACTAAAGCCCGAGTCTTGATCCCAATTCCCCAGGCGGAAGCTTACAAGTAAGTCGAAGATTGACGCCAGTTCAATGGTAGATTCTCCGAGTCTCCGATATTCCATAGTGGTCATTTTTGACCTCCGAGAATTAAAGTAGACGGCCCTACCGCCCCCTGATGGCAGATATAGCCGCCACCATTAGCCCGATGCCCACCAGGGCCACAACGTCGATTCCATGTCTACCACCTGGGGCTCCGCCAGCACGGCTATGACCAGGGCCAACAATAACCCGAGGGGTGCCGCCACTAATCGCATAAGGCTTATTCAATCCCCTCTGCCGGCATCAAGCAATATATGTCCGTATATGGATATATGTTGTTATGGCAGGCCATATACTTATATATAAGTCGCTATAATTTGAGAACCTAGCAACGTAATCGAGACTTGATTTGGGTAGCCGTTCGGGGCCAAAGGTTAGCACAAGAGCGGAGACCAGACAACTGAGGAGGCAACCGGTATTCCGCAAGGAAGTATCGCCAACATTCACATCGCCAGGGTCAAGGGCACACCCTCGGACCCGGTGCCGGAAGCCACTGCTATCGCCGGTATGGGAATCGAGGGCGACCGCAGTTGCTACGAAGGCAATATCCGCCAGGTGCTGTTCATGGACAAAGAGACACTGGACGACCTAGAGCTAACTCCGGGTCAGATCAAAGAGAACATCACTACTTCCGGCGTGGACATGTCCCAGGCCCAACCCGGCCAAGTTTTCTCCATCGGCGACGAGGTGAAGATGGAAATCGTCGGGGATTGCGAAGCCTGCGGCAAGATGGAAGAGATTCGCCCGGGTCTCTGGGACAAACTGAACGGACGCCGGGGCATGCTGGCTATGGTAATCAACAGCGGCACCCTGAAGGTAGGCGACTCCATCCGCATGGACTCCTAGATCTCGGGGCGCGTCCTATATATTAGACCTATAACGTAAAAGGCGGGAGACCGATGGTCTCCCGCCTTTTTTTATTCCTCTTCTGAAGAAAGGTATCTAGCCCCATGTTGATTTAGGGCGTGCGGCCCGAAAGCGCCAATAACTTATCTTGAATCGTAGCTGCAATGGGCACGGTGACCTCGGCGGCGAATGCGCGTTGGGCCCGCCCGCCTTCGGCGCCCATCTGCAGGGCCCCGTAACAGGCTTCGGCCAGACCGGCATCTATAGCGGCGTTACCGCCGATTCCCTTGGACAGGTCCCACTGGTGGATAACGATATCCAACGTCGGGAACATGATGAAACTGGACAGAGGCATAGTGCCGAATGGAGTCTCCATCACCCTGTCTATGTCTCCGGTTTTTAGCAACTCCAAGACCTTGGCAGTGCCTGCAGGGTTCGGGCTTGTTGAGCCATGAGTTTCCTCCTCCGATACCGCCGGCGGCGGATTATCAGTAAATGTTCCGGGATTCTCGTTGTTTATCTCCGAGCCAACTAATTGCTCAGCGTCTTGGAAATGGTCCCAGACACATCGGATACCTGAAGGATATCCGACCAGGCATTTACCGCGTCTTCCACGCCTTGTTCAGACAGCACCAGCGCAACATTTTCCTGGAACTTTGCCTTGATGTTGTCGAAGCCCCAGGGGTTCTTCTGGCTACCTAATATGTCGGCTCGGGCCGTAACGTGCTCAAATACCCGGCCATCCTTCAACGTAATCTTGACCTTGTGCCCGTCCTCGGACCGGGTCAACATCTCTTCGGACTTGGCCATGACCCTCGTGCGGACCTTGCCCATAGTCTCGTTGATGGTGGGGTCGGCAATCTTGTCTTTGGTAAAGGTGTCTACGGCAACTTCCCCGTCAACCAACGCCGCGGCGACGTTGTACTTGGCGCTGAATTTACCTTTGAGCTCGTCGTCCGGGTCCTGGTAAAGCATCACCACCGAGTAATAGGACTGGTCGACTTCCGCGTCGGCCACGTCCTCGTAGGTGAAATCGTTGTCCCGCATCAAGCTGAACAAGCTATCCAGCATGGCGTGGTTGCCGCCGCAGCAGGGGTACTTCTTAATCATCAAGGCGTCCTGGACCCGGTAAGGCTTGCCCAGATTGTCAGCCATCTCGTCCAGATCGTAGATTCCTTCGCCCAGCACCGTAGTCGCAAAACCGAAGGGGTGTTCGATGACCTGTTCCCCAGCGGTGAATCCCATCTGAGCCAGTTGGGTGGCCGTAACGCCGTCTCGGCAGGTCATGCCGGCATGCAAAGGCTTGGTCATGGTGTCGAAGTTGTGAATCAGTCGCTGGCCATGGACCCGGCCATGCCCAAGGCCATGACAGTCTGGTCATGATCCAGCTTCATCAGCTTGGCGCAAGCGGCAGTGCAAGCCAACCGGCCGATGACCGCAGTGCTGCGAAAGCCCTTGTCCATCTGCTTGTACTTGGTGGCGTGTTGCAGCGCCAGTCCGACCTCACATCCGACCACGTAAGCTTCCAAAAGGTCCCGGCCCGTGGCTCCGGAGTGTTCGCCGATGGCCAGCAGGGCGGGGAAGATAGCGACGGTGGGATGACCGAAGCCTCCGAAGTCGTCGAAGTCCAGGGCATGTCCCATGGTGCCGTTGGCAAAAGCGGCATTGGCGACCGAGCTTTGTTCTCCGGTGGACAGCACGGTAGCTTGGGGGGCCGCGCCTTGATCGGCAACATACTTCTTGATGATTTCGCCCGCCGGCTGGGCCGAGCCAGCCAGGATGACCCCTATCACGTCGAAACAGGACTCATTGGCCACTCGGATGGCTTCGGGCGGGATGTCTTCGTAAGTTGTGTTAACGATCCAGTTAGCGATGGTATCTGTCGCGCCCATGAGTTAGCCTCCGCTGGGTCAGATTTATCCATGGCCCCGATGGCCGATTACGCCTATTATTTACCTGGGTAGTGGCAGAACAAGGGACATGTTTGCAATAAGAACACGGACTCGATATCTCTACTCGTCCAGTGTTGAAAGACATATAATTATGTCTCAGAAAATCGTGAATGTAACTTGATTGGACGGATTGTATGTCTACAACAGCTGACGCTGTAATAATCGGCGGCGGGGTGATGGGCTCCAGCATCCTGTTCAACCTCGCTTCTCGGGGGCTGACCAACACGGTGTTGTTGGAGCGGGACGTGCTGGGCTCCGGATCCACCGGCCGCTCATCCGGCTGCGTCCGCATGCACTACTCCAACGAGGTCCACGCCCGCATGGCCTGGCAAAGCCTGGAAGTATTCCGTAACTTCGATGAGGTCGTGGGTGGCAGCGTAAAGAACCAGGCCGCCTTTGTAGAAACGGGCTACTTGATATTCTCCGGCAACGACGATGTGGCTATCTTTAATACCAACGTGGCCATGCATCAAAGGGTGGGGATCCAAACCAGCATCATCAGCCAAGAAGACGCCGCCGAGATTGCTCCGGGGTTCAAGTTGGACGACTGCCCCGCCATCGCCTACGAGCCCCGGTCGGGCCATGCCGACCCCTCTGGCACCGCCGCCGCTTACGCGACCCGGGCCAGAGAGATGGGCGCCCAGATAAAGTTACAGAACCCGGCCACAACCGTGGAGGTTTCTTCGGGAAAGGTAACTGCGGTTATCACGGCCCAGGAACGCATCGAGACACCCGCCGCCGTGATCGCCACCGGCCCCTGGAGCCGCCGCTTCCTACTACAGCACGGGATAGACCTGCCCCTTGAAGCCACCCGCCACGAGGTCGTGCACCTGAAACGTCCCCTGGACAAGCTTCCCAACCATCCCGGTGGTGGCGACATCGCCAATCTGATTTACTTCCGCCCGGAGGGCTCTGATTTGACGTTGGTGGGCAACGGCAACATCGAGCAAGTGGTGGAAGACCCGGAGATTTACGCCGCCCGGCCCAGCCAGAGCTTCATCCAGGAAGTATGGAGCCGGTTGGTCCGTAGGATCCCTACGATGGAGGAGGCCGAATTTAGCACCGGCTATGCCGGCCTATACACCTCCACCCCCGACTCCCACCCGGTGATTGACAAGGTCGAGGGCATCGACGGTCTGTACATATGCACCGGGTTCAGTGGACATGGGTTCAAGCTGTCTCCAATGGTGGGGGTGTTGATGGCTGAATTGATGCTTGACGGCCAGGCCACCACCATAGACATATCCCCCCTACGAATGTCCAGATTCCGGGAAGGAGACCTAAATAGTCCCAGCTACGGGTTCAAAGTGCTGGTATGAGAGGTGTAGATGTGAGGATCCTAATGCTGACGACTTCGCTTATGTTAGCCGCCTTGGTAACGTTAACGGCGTGCAGCAGTCTTACAAACGAGGAGAAGAGCTACAAAGCGGCGGTCGAATTCCAAGAACAAGGGAAGCTACTAGAAGCCATCGACGAATACGGCAAGGTTCTGGAGTTAGACCCCGTATTCGTCGATGCTTACACGAACCGAGGCGCGGTCTATACCGATCTGGGGAAATATCAGAAGGCCATCCAGGATTATGACCAGGCCATCCAGCTGAACCCTGCGAACGAAAAAGCATATTCCAATCGCGGCAATCTCCACGCCGGTCTCGGTGAGCCTGATCTGGCCCTTGGAGACTACAGTCAAGCAATCCGTATCGCACCCCAGAACCCGGAATACTACCACCGCCGGGCTAACGTTTACGCGAGGCTAGGTCAAAAGGACCTCGCCCTACAAGACTACGCCGAGGCGATCCGCCTCGACCCAAGTATCGCTGCGGTATTTATCGACCGAGGCAAATATAACGGCAACCGGAACCAACACCAACAGGCGCTAGACGACTTTACCGAAGCGATCCGCTTGGACGCTGATAATCGAGAGGCTTTCGCGCTCCGATCAGTGGGCAACGCCCATGTTGGGAACGACGACGCTGCCCAGCAGGATTTGGAGCGGGCGGTTGCCCTTGGCTATACTCAATCCTTTCTTGAAGATACCCTTCAGCAGATCAAAGACCGGCGTTAGTGATGCCGATCTGGCTCGATCAGTGCACATGATAGAACAGGTCAAGATGACATATTGACATATTGGAGGGCTTTTCGTGGCTAACATCAAAAGCGTCGCCGATGCCAAGAAAAACCTGTCTGAGCTGATGAGCAGGGCGGCTTATAACAACGAGCGGTTCTTGATTCAGCGCCGAGGCAAACCCATGGCGGCGTTAGTCTCCATCGAAGACCTGGCCCGGCTCGAGAAGGAACCTGTTGCCCCCAAAGGCTTGTTGGCGGCAGTGGGGGCATTGGCAGAATTTGAGGAACTGGAAAGCATGGTTGAGGAGATTTACCGCCAACGTGAGCAAGCTCAAGACAGGCCAGTCGACTTGGAGCAATAATGTTCCTCTTCGACACCGATACCTTGAGCGAAATCTTAAAGCGAACTCCCTCCCCCGGTCTGCTTGCCAAATTGGCAACTATGCGTTCTGAAGATCAGTTTACGACCTTTATCACCATTGGCGAATTGGTGTACGGAGTTCATCGGAGCAATCGAAAGGAATATCTTCTACGACAGTTTGAAGAACGATTGTGGCCTATGGTCCACATCCTGCCCTTCGATAGTTCCGCTGCTGAAGCCTTCGGTGGCATTCGCGCCGAACTGGAGCGAGCCGGGGCACCCCTGGCAGAGCCGGATCTGAGTATCGGCGCCATAGCTCTAACCAACAACCTCACAGTAGTTGCCGGCAATGTCCGCCACTTCGCCAGGATTCCTGGGCTGCAGGTGGAGAACTGGATCTAACGCCCAGATTCATTGTTCCTCTGGAACGACGCCATGGGACGAAACAAAAATCCAATCAAGACAGCGGCGGTCCTGCTTTCTATCTGCGCACTTATCCTGACTGGTTGTCAGGCTGAACGAGTCGCGGGACAGCGGCAGGATCTGGTTTTACCGGACCAGCCGGTTAACCGGGACCCGGTTGCGGCCATCCCTTACCAGGAAACGGGCACGATTCACGCGGCTCAGGATAGCCTCCTACAGGCCATCAAAGACTACGACGAAGCTATTCGGTTGGACCCCAGATACGTGAAGGCTTACTACTCCAGGGGGTTCGTGTTCAACCGGTTGGAGCGGCCCCTACGGGCCATAGAAGACTTTAACCAGGCGATCTTGCTAGACCCTGATGTAGCAGAGGCTTATCTAGGTAGAGGCGAATCCCACGCTGCGCTTAACCAGATTCCTCAAGCCTTAGAGAACTATGGTGAAGCCATTAGACAGGATCCCGGATACGCCAGAGCTTATTACAGCAGAGGCAACGCTTACGCGTCTCTGGGCCAGGCGCATCGGGCCATAGATGACTGGGAGAATGCTACCCAGGCCGACAACCAACTCGCCCCGGCCTTTTACCGTTTGGGCGAAGCCTACCGCGCGGCGGCCCATCTCCGTCGCGCACTGGGAAGCCTGAACCACGCCCTCCGTCTAAAACCGGAGGATGCCGCGATTCTTGCTAGCCGTGGCGCAACCTACGCTCAATTAGGTGAGTTCCAATCGGCAACCGCCGACCTGGATGAAGCCATTCGGCTGGACCCTAAGCACGCCCAGACTCACAACAACCGGGCCTACATCGCCCTGAATCTGGGACAACCCCAACAAGCAATCAATCTTCTGAATACCGCTATCGCCTTGGACCCTATTGCGGGACCGGCCTACACGAACCGGGGCTTCGCTTACCACCGGTTGGGGCGCTACGACGAGGCGGTCCAAGATTTCGACCAGGCCGTGGAATCAATCACCCAAGACTTTACGGCATATCGCCGGTGGGGTCTTGCCTACGATGGCTGGGAGCAGTATCGCCCTCCCAGGGAAGACTTCGACGAGGCGATCCTTATTGTGCCGTGGATTGGCGGGGTGTACGCTGTGCGAGGGGTTGCCAACGCAATGTTAGGCAGAGAATCCGCCTCCCGCATAGATATCGGACAAGCCTCGGAGAAGGGGTTGGACCGGACACTGGTGGAGCGGGCAATCAGGCTGGAACGGTCAAAGCTGGCAAGATAGGCTCTCAGCTGAGTCGCCACCCCACGCGAACCTAAAGGACTGATAAAAATGACGCAACCTGCTATCGATGGCTCCCGGTTAAACCGTACCCTGCAAGAATTGGGCAAGTTCGGCGACTCTCCTCTGGGGATGCAGAGAGTCGCCTTCTCCCCGGAAGACATCGCGGGCCGCCAATACGTGATGTCTTTGATGGGTCAAGCGGGGCTGGAAGTCCGCATAGACGAGGGTGGTAACATCATCGGCCGCCTGCCAGGCTCAGTGCCCGGCCTACGCGCCATCGGCCTGGGATCTCACACCGATACCGTCCCCAGCGGTGGCAAATACGACGGCGCATTGGGCGTGATGGCCGCCTTGGAGTGCGCTCAGACACTAACCGACAATCACCAAACTCTACGGCACCCAGTAGAAGTGATGGTCTTCACCAACGAGGAAGGTACCGGGTTCCACCGTTGGCTGCTGGGGAGCCGGGCCATGTCGGGGTTATTGCTGCCTGAAGACCTCGCCGCCGTCGATGATATTGGGGTCACCTTGGCCAGCCGGATGTCCGACATCGGCGGTAACCTTTCCCGGGCGGATGAAGCCAACCGGGGAGCGGGAGCCTTGGCCGCTTTCTTCGAACTCCATATAGAGCAGGGACCGAACCTGTACCAAATCGGCACACCCATCGGAGTGGTGAACGGCATCACCGGGCGGGCATTGTTTGAGGTGGAGGTCGACGGCATGGCCAACCACGCCGGCACCACTCCCATGTCCGGACGCCACGATGCTCTGGTCAGCGCCGCCAGCCTGGTTCTGGCGGTCCAGCGGATGGCTGCTGAAGATGAGATTTGCCGGGTCGCAACCACCGGGGCCATAAGCGCCCATCCCAACGCGGCCAACGTCATCCCTGGCAAAGCGCGAATCAGCGTGGAATTCCGAGACGTTTCCATGGACGCTCTCTCCGCCGCCGAAACTGAATTACGCCGCGCCGTCGAGCGGGTGTCCTCAGCAGATGGGGTAACCATGCAGGTACACCGCCAAAGGTTTACCTCGTCCGTTCCGATAGGGGAGAGTATGCAAACCTTGGTGGAAGAAGCTGCGGGCCGGGCCGGTCTCGAGTCTATACGCCTTCCCAGCGGTGCTGGCCACGATGCCCAAGCCATCGCTCAGATCGCCGACGAGATGGCAATGATTTTTGTGCCCAGTGTCAACGGCATCAGCCATGCACCCGAGGAATATACCGCCCCGGAAGACTGTGCCAACGGAGCACAAACCTTGCTCAATCTGCTTACGCTGGCCGACGAAAGACTGTAACGGTTTCCAGATAGGAGATTTATGAAAGTCGCCGGAAGTTACCAGGTTTCCGCTCCCGCCGAGAAAGTATGGCATGCCTTAACCGACCCCGAATCACTGTCCGGATGCATCCCCGGTTGCGACGGCTTGGAGCCAACCGGACAAGACGAGTACAAAGCGGTCATGACGGTTGGAGTTGGTCCCGTTAAAGGCAAATACAACGCCAAGATATCCATGCTTGACCAGAAGCCATTTACGTCCTTCCGGCTGGTGGTGGAGGGTAGCGGAAACACCGGATTCGTGAATGGTGAAGCCACCATCACCCTGGAAGAGAATGACGGTCAAACCACCATCGGCGTAGACAGTGACGCCCAAGTAGGCGGCCCCGTGGCTCGAGTGGGCCAAAGACTGATGGACAGCGTGGCCAAGATGATTATGGATAACTTCTTCAAGTGTCTTCGGGAGTCCATCGAATAGAGTGGTGATGCGCCATATCGATCTGGAGACAGGGCTCAAATCAAATCCGAGGTGCCCATGAGCAATGAGAACAACGCCGGCGCGGGCGGCGACTACTGGGGCCGCGACGGCCTAGGACAATCGATTCTTGATGCCCTCGCCGCAGCAGGTAAAGACCTGGACGCACTGACCATAGACGACCTGGCTCCCATGGATCATTTTCACGGAGGCGGCAAGCCATCCACCACTCGACTCGCCCAACTCGCCGGTTTGACGCCGGATCTCCGCGTATTGGACGTGGGAGGCGGCCTCGGAGGACCGGCGCGTACGCTGGCGGTTGAGTTCGGCTGCCACGTCACCGTGATTGATCTGACCGAATCCTACGTGCAAGCAGCCCGGGAACTCACCACCCGCTTGGGGCTAACCGGCCAAGTCACCCATCAAGTTGGCAACGCTTTGGAGCTACCCTTCGACGACGGTCACTTCGACGTGGTGTGGACACAGAATAGCGGCATGAACATCCAGAACAAGGAATTGTTGTATGCGAGCTTTCACCGCGTTCTGCGGTCCGGTGGACTGCTGGCGCTGGGAGAACCTATGTCTGGGCCCGTGCAACCAACCATCTTCCCGTTGATGTGGGCAGTAGACGCAGCGACGAGCTTCTTGCGTACGCCTACAGAGATGCGGGCCCTGATAGAGGCCACAGGATTCGAGATGCGGGCTTGGAATGACGTGACGCCCCAGCCTGCCCCCCAACAGCCCGCTACGCCCACTGCCGCAAGCCCAACGATTGGGATTTCGGACATAGTGATGGGCGACTCCGTTGACGCGATCGGTAAAGCAAGCGCCCTCAATCGCATCGAAGGGCGCATCGTCGATATGCACGGAGTATTCGTCCGGGCCTAGCGCCTGCCTAGAACCCAGAACCCTAAGGGAAAAGTGTCTCCCCAGTCTCGTCGTCAATCACGGTTATAGCGCTAACCGGGCAGTCCTGCGCCGCCTCCATGACGGCATCTTCCGGGTCAGCATTCGAGTCCGCTACCGTCGACTGCCGGTCGGCGTTCAGAACAAACACTTTGGGGGCGTAGGTCTCGCACATGGCATTCCCCACGCATTTGTCCAGGTCCACGGACACTCTGAGTTTACGGGCCATTGTTACTCTCTACTTCAGCGAAACCGGAAGAGACTTGAGGGAACGGAAGGTTACGCTGGGTTGATATTCGAAATCGCCGGTCTCCAGGGTGATTGACTCATACCTTTCCGATAGGGCTTTGAAGGCTTCTTGGGCCTCCAATCTCGCCAGCGTCGCGCCAAGGCAGTGGTGGATACCGGACCCGAAAGCAACGTGGGTGTTGGGCCATCGGCTGATGTCGAAAGTGTCTGGATTCTCGTGCTTACTCGGGTCGCGGTTAGCGCTGGACATGAACCAGCGGATGCGGTCGCCCTCTTTAATCAGCTTCCCGCCCAGCTCCACGTCTTCCGACGCTATACGCTGTATCGATTTCACCGGCGGATCGTAGCGCAAGCACTCTTCCGTCGCTCTTACAAGGGTATCGGGCTCCTGGTGCGGCGCTTCTTTCAGCAGCTTCCACTGGTCCGGATGTTGTGTGAAGGCTAGTGTCCCATTGCAAATCAGATTGATCGTGGTCTCATGCCCTGCCAGCAGTAGCAGGATAGCGTCGGCCACCACCTCATCCCTAGTCAATGCACCGGATTTCTCCCCGCTGGCCAGGACAGAAAGAAGGTCGTTCTCGTCCACCGGCAGGTCAACCTTCTGCGCCACCAAGGGAGACAGATATTCCATCAACTCTTTGATGCCGTCGGTTAGAGGCTGCATCCGGTCTGCTTCGCCCCGTCCGATGAAAAGCAACTTCTCTGCCATCGATCTGATGAATTTCCGGTCCTCGAAGGGCATGCCCATCATCTGGGCGATGACGAAGAGGGGCAAAGGAGTGGCGAAGTCTTTCATCACATCCATCCGCCCGTTCTGATCTGCCTCATCCAGCATGTCTTTGACCACTGACTTGACCATGGGGCGCCACATCTCCATCGATGTGGGATTGAACCACTTGTGCACTACCTTCCGTTGATCCGTATGTACCGGCCTGTCGTGCTGGATGAACCATTTCATGAAAAATTCCCTCATGAACTGGTACAGACCCAGGTCCGATTCATCGATCGCCGGGTATGGCGGTTTTTTATCCCTTGCCCAGAACTCCGAAGAGAATAACTCGTGATGCCTAGTCATCCAGACCAAGTCGTCGTGACGAGTTATTACCCAGAGTTCGTAAAGCTCGTTCCAATGGACTGGGTCCTCGTCCCTGATTCGGCCATAGTAGGAGTAGGGGTCGGCGATGGCCTCACCGCTAAACATCTCATCGTTTATAGCAGTAACCATAACGTCTCCACATCTCAGAATTTATTCGAATCTAATATTATAGTTAATCTATGTCAATGGTTATTGATCTACTACCGGCATTATATGACTGGAACACGTCGTTCGGTTCGGCTTGATGCAGCAACTACCTACTACGACCAAGCCCGATTATCAACAATCGCCTCAAAAGTAACACCACCGGTGATTAAATCTGGATAGCTCTGCATCCAATCGTATGTCCGTTGGAAACGCTCTCGAGTGTAGCGAACCGGCGGAGCATAGAGGAACCTCCAGGTTTGCAACTCGTGGGGTTCAAGGGCCCCGCCGGTTTCTTCGGTCAAATAATGGGCGTATTTACTTGGGTTGGCGTGAATCATCTCCGCGGCCTTGGCTTGGGCTTTAAAATTTGCTGCCAGAGTCGGTCCATCCATCTCGTCGCCAGCAGCCTCGCTACGGGTGGAGTGACTCTCCATGATGATGCGGAACCCTTGTTTCTGCGCCACGCTGATCCAGGGCTCGTTGAAGGTACAGGCCGCCAGTTCGCCCCTCCGTACGGCTTCCAGCCGCTGCGGCATCGTTCCGAAATTAGTGACTTTGATCTCGTCCTTTCGAAGAAAGCCCTCCAGCATCTTCAATGTGGTGAAGTGGGAACCGTTGAAAACTGTTACCGCAATCTCGGTGTTAGCCAGTTGCTCCGGCTCCACGATGCTGCTGTCAGGGCTGGTAACGATGGCGAATTTGGACATGGCCGCACCCAGTGCGACGATTTTGGCCGGACGTTGGTCAGACCCCTCTCCGTCTACCGCGCGTTTCATTACGCCCCATTCACACAACCGGAATTGGTCCATGCCACCGCTGTTATAGAGGATTTCCAGGGGTCTATCGAAGATTTTTTCCGGACGAATGGGTGTATTTACATTAGCAGAGCCCGGAGTCTTCAAAATTTCTACGTCTAGACCTTGCTCGCGGAACAATCCTTCCTCATGAGCGACCAAGACCGTCAGTGAATGGACCGCGTTGCTCACAGACAATCGGACTTTCTTCAGTTCTGTTTGAGTAGCCATAAGCCGCCTCCAAGGAACATTGTACGATTTTCCAGCCTACCTGACCGGGTCGTTAATCAATGGCGCGAATGTCATCAATATTACCGAAGATATGGCTAATCCCAGGCCCGATTATCTACGACTTCTTCATACCTAGCGCCGGTGGCGACCAAGTCGGGATAACCCTGCATCCACCGGTATGTATCCTCAAAACGCTCCACTGTATACGGCGCCGGGGGGGCATAAAGCAGTCGGGTCGTGTTCAGATCCTGGGGATCCAGGAGACCTTTCGCTTCATTCACAAAGTAGTGAACGTATTTTGAAGGGTCATTATTAATCATTTCGGCGGCCCTTGCCTGCGCCCGAAACATGGCTGCCAGGGTGGGTCCATCCAGTTCATCGCTGGCCGCCTCAGCCCGAGTAGTGTGGCTCTCCATAATCACTCGAAATCCTTGCTTCTCCACCACGCTGATCCATGGCTCCATCAGATTTGCCGCTGCGACGTCACCACGGCGAACCGCCTCGATCCTTTCGAGCATCGTGCCGGCGTGCATGGCGTTGATGTGGCTTTTCTCAACAAATCCTTCCAGCATCTTTAGGGTGGTGAAGTGAGATCCGTTGTATGGGCTCACCGCGATGGGTTTATCCTTGAGCTGTTCAGGCTCATAGATCCCGCTATCCGGAAAGGTGACGATAGCCATTTTGGTCATGGCTGCGCCCAAAGCCACGATTCTCGCGGGGCGTTGGCCCGACTGAATCGCCTCTACCGTGCGCTTCATCACTCCCCATTCACACATGCGGTATTGATCTAAGCCTCCGGAGTTGTACAAAGTCTCCAGGCTGCGGTCGAATATCTTCCCATGAAGAGCCTCACCGACCGGGTTGGCCCGTGCGGTGCCGACTGTATCTATGACTTCCACGTCCAGCCCCTCATCGCTGAAAAGGCCCTCGTCACGGGCCACCAGCACGGACAGATCGTGAACCGCGTTCATCATGGAAATCCGTATCGTCGTCTTTTCAGGACTGCTAGTCATGATGCCTCTCTTGTGCGTCTATTACACGCATCTGCGATTCTGCTCCGTTCCTTTCAATGGCTGGGCTGACTATATAGACGGTATTTTAGTACCAGACTACCACCCAAGCAACTGATTACGTTTATCGTATTCCCATGTTCAATAGTTCTCAGACTTGCGGAAGGCCAGATCCGAGCCCCAAGAATGAATGCGCAGCCGCCAGCAGTTTCCACATTGTTTCAAGCATTCTCCCCTGCCGCAGAAGGTACTTTTCTCTATACCCCTACGGATGTAAGATGCAGTGGGACAAAAAGTATCTCGTTCTTGTGGTGTGGACCGGACGCCGCGACATCAGAGAGCCAACCAGCGTTTGGCTAGACAAGAATGGCGGCAGCCTTACCGTTTCCAGACGGCCACCGCCGAATCGGGGCGCGTTGACCTAATGGCTACGTCCATGGCCGCGCCACATGAAAGGAATCAGAAGAACGATGACGACAGCACAACACGACACCGAACATTACCTCAAGACTGCCCGTGATCTGGCCGCCAAAGTAGCGCCTCATGTCAGACAGATCGAAGCCGACCGCCAGTTCCCCTCGGAACTGTCCGAAGCGATCGCCGACCAAGGCTTCTTCCGCCTCCTGATTCCCAGATCCATGGGCGGAGAGGAACTGGACCACCCGACGTTTCGCAAGATTCTGGAGATTTTCGCCGAGGTTGATGCCAGCACGGCTTGGGCTATTAACCAGAATAACGTTTTCGCCACCGACGTTATGAAGATGCCCGAAGAGGTTGCCCATGAGATTTGGGACGAGAGACGTGCCGTTGTAACCAACGGTCCTCCCAGCAAGACCGCCAAGGCTGTTTCTGTTGACGGTGGATATAAACTCAGCGGACTATGGAGTTTCAGTAGCGGTTGTGACCACGCCACTTGGATCGCTGCCCTTGTCCCGGTTTGGACCCAAGGTCAAACCGCCCCTACCGGCAGAGAAAACTTACGGTTGATGCTAATGCCGAAGAATGAAGTGAATTTCGTGGACCAATGGCACGTTAACGGGATGCGAGGTACCGCGAGCTTCAGCTTCGAGTTGGATGAGGTCTTTGTTCCCGAGCGCAGAACCTACTCCGCAGCTGATCCGGTTCGCTCGAATAGCCCCGTTTACTCAATATCCAGAACGCTGCTCTTCGCCATGGGATTCGCCACGGTCGCCGTCGGAGTCGCCCGAGCCAGTCTGAGTGCAGTGATTGATCTGACGATGAACAAGACTCCCGTCAGAACCACGACAGAGTTGCACGACCTGCCTACTACTCACCGGCTCATTGGTGAAGCAGAAGCGATCTGGCGCTCGGCCGGAGCATATCTACGAGAAACATCGGCTGCGGTATGGGAAAGCGCCTCCAAGAACGGAGTAGTGCCGACTGAGGAACGGATCCAGGCGCGCCTGGCCACCACCTACGCCATACAACGATCGGCTGAAGCTGTTGATATCTGCTATCGTCTAAGTGGTTCCGACGCCATATTCACTCCTAATACCATCCACCGTCTATTCCAAGACATCCATGTCATTACCCAACACGCCCAAGGCCGCATGATCCACCTGGAAACCGCAGGCCAGTTCTTGCTGGGAATGGAACCCCAGGGGCAGTACTAAATCCGTCGTCTCAACAAGCCGCTCTGCTTCGTCAGTCACATAGAGTAGGTAACCGGGAGATGCGATGTCTATCGCTATTCAAGACGCCGTAAAGGACTTGTTGCGCATCGTGGCCCAACTCCAGGCCACGTATCCAAAGAAGCGGTTCACGCTGGACGGAAGGCTGATAGGAGATTTGGGCGAAACCCACGTCGAAGGCGCATAAGACGTTGAGATTTTCGAGGGGCTCGAAAAACATCACGATGGAAAATCCAGCGACGGACGCCTCGTGCAAATCAAGGCTACCATGCAAAGAGCCCTTACCTTCCCTGGTGACCATGTGCCAGATTACTATCTGGGGATACAAATTCACCGTGATGGAACATTTTCTGAGATATTCAACGGACCCGGAAGTATCGCAGCGAAGGCTATCGAAAACCGGCAGATACCGAAGACCAACCTTCATAGCATATCGATCACCGCTCTAGGAAGACTAGACGCACTGGTTTCGGAAAAGGACCGAATCCCGAAGAGATTCAACCAACCTAGCACGACGGAAATCCACCATCAGGAGCAGCGATAATGGAGCGTAGAATACCCACCAAGGAAGAGGTTCTGGAATATCTGACAAAGGACCGGAATTGGGGGCGTTGGGGCGACGACGACCAGATCGGCGCGGTCAACATGGTCACGCCAGAAAAGCGTGCCGCAGCCGCCCGGTTGGTCAAAACCGGCCGCGCCGTGTCGCTAAGCCGGGAGTTTCCTAAAACTCCAGCGGGAAACAACCCCACGCCGGCCATGCACTACATGAAGCGAGGGGTCAGAGGCGACGGCGGAGGTCTGGCCACGGACTTTTACGGCATCGCCTACCACGGCCAGGCAACCACCCACCTGGATGCTCTGTGCCACGTTTGGGACCACAACGGCATGTGGAACGGCCGCAACCCCGACGATGTCATAACTTTCGACGGCGCGACCTGGGGTTCGGTGGAGCACTGGAAGGAAGGCATAATCACTCGGGGAGTGCTCCTGGACGTACCCAAGTTCCGGGGACAACCCTTCGTCAAGATGGACGAGCCGATCCACGGTTGGGACCTGGAGGACGTCGCCAAGTCCCAAGGGGTGACAATGGAACCGGGTGACGCGCTGATTGTCTACGGTGGCCGGGATGCTTGGAACGAGACCAATCCACAATGGGGGTCCCAATCCCATCCGGTCCGCCAACGTCCCGGCCTGCACGCATCATGCCTCAAATTCATTCGTGAGTCGGACTGCTCATTGCTGGTCTGGGACATGATGGACTTCGAACCCAATGGATACGACATCCCTTGGTCGGTACATGCCGCGATCTTCGCCTACGGTATCGGGCTGCTGGACAACGCCCTTTTGCAGCCACTAGCCGAGGCCTGCGCCGAAGAGGGCCGCTACGAGTTCATGCTCACGGTCAACCCCCTCCGGGTAGTAGGAGGCACCGGCTCCCCGGTCAACCCCATAGCACTGTTTTAGCGAAACTCTCCCAGTTAGCCAACAGAAAAGCAGAGGCAAGATTGCCTCTGCTTAATTTTTTCCTGTTCCAGCCCTAGGCTGATATAGCCTCAGGCATCAACTAGCCAGACGACCCTCTATTTCAATTGGCGCAGACGGGGATCCAGAGTGTCACGAAGCCAGTCGCCGAATATGTTGGCCGCCATCACGACGGCTACGATGGCCAGACCCGGTAGGGTGGAGATCCACCAGGCCACCGCCAGCCGGTCTCTTCCGTCAGCCACCATTGAACCCCAGGCCGGAGTTGGCGGCGGAACACCGGCGCCCAAGAAGCTGAGTGTAGCCTCCAGCAGGATGACGATGCCAATCTCCAGAGTGGTCAGCACAATCAGGGTGTTGATGAGGCCGGGGAATATATGAACAATCATTATGCGGGGAGTAGAAGCGCCAGCCACCTTGGCAAGACCAACGTAATCAGCGGTCTTCAGACTCAGCACTTCGCCCCTTACATTCCTGGCTATACGGGGCCATATGGTTAGAGCAAGGACAGCCACAATCAGAACGAAGGACTGTCCCAAAGCTAGAACCATCACCAAGGCCAAAAGAATGGTGGGTATCGCCAGCTTGATGTCCACTAGGCGCATACAAATCTCGTCTACCCAGCCTCCATACCAGCCTGCCAGCATCCCAACGGTCACGCCGATGGTTATGCCCACCACGATAACCAGAGACACCACTATCAGAGAAACACGGGCTCCGTGCAATACCCGGCTCAATACGTCCCGGCCTAGGTGATCAGTGCCCAGGATGTATTTCGAGCTACCCCCAACCTTGCTTACAACCTCAATCTTGTCCCCAATCGCAACGCCTGGGTTGTCCAGTGCGGCTTTCTGTAGAGTGATTTGCGTCGCTCTTTCGTTGATCGATAGACGTTGGACAACTGTCTTGGTTGCCATCTCGGAGCTAGCCCAAACGGGAGGAGCGTTCCTGTCCTTCAGGTCACTTTTCAAGGGATCGTGGGGAGATATCCATGGCGCCGTTATACCCACAAAAATGAAAACCCCCAGCATGATTGCGGGTATCAGAGGCATCCTCCGGAATTGCGCGAACCATCGGGCAGCCCTTGCTCGGGATGCCCTTGGGGCAATAACGATACTTCCGGAAGTTTGTTCGGCCATCTTTACTACTTCCTCTACCTACTACCTGATTTACCACGGTCCATCGACCGGTACCGGTACATTAGGCGTAACGTATCCTGGGGTCGATATAAGCGTAAAGTACGTCCACCGCCAAAGCGGCTGCCACGTACAGCATCGTAAATACCATGACCACGCCCTGTAATAGCGGATAATCAGCTCCGAACAGGGCCTGAACCGCCAACTGTCCCAAACCGGGCCAGGCGAACACCGTTTCCACAACCAATGAACCAGTGACCAGAGCACCTAGGGTTACGCCAGCAAAAGTCAGCGCAGGCACCAGGGCGTTACGCAGAGCATGTTTCCAAATAACGACGGCGGGTGTTACCCCTTTTGCTCGGGCCAGTTTGATGTACTCAGAGTCCAAAGCATCCAGCATTGCCGAACGAATCAGACGCAGGTTTGCGGCCACGTAATACCAGCCCAGGGTTATGGCAGGGAGGACGATGCTCAATTTCTCCTGCCTTCCGTAGGGGGGTAGCCAGCCCAGATGAACCGCGAAGAAGAACATCATCATGATGCCAAGCCAGAAGTTGGGGGCTGACTGGCCAATCAGCGCAAGAACTTTTCCACCTGAGTCAAAGGGCGAACCACGCTTCACTGCGGACAGCACACCCAGTGGGAGTCCCAACACTATGGAGAACAAGAAGGCCGCCCCTCCAAGCTGAACGGTAGCCGCTACCCGTTCTCCGATGATATCCACCACCGGCCGCTTCTCTTTGATCGATACGCCAAAGTTCCCTTGCATCGCATCGCTAAGGAAGATGCCGTACTGCTGGTAGTAGGGTTTATCCAGGCCCAAGGAAACCGTCAACCGGTCCCAGTCTTCCTGAGTGGAATAGTCATCTAGGAAGATGTGCCTGGGGTCGCCCGACGCGCGGCTCATGGCGAAAATCACCACGGACACCACTAATAGCGTGACTATGGATATGAAGAACCTGCGGACTAGAAATCGTTGCATCTTCTACTCTCCGGATTTGTTCCCAATTACCGGCCTGTTCTCCCAGTTACACTTGCCATTCCTCGGTTTGCCGGGTACCAGATTATCGATTCAGGAAGGGCAACGCCCGGCGGCTAACGTTTAATATCAAAGCAACAACACTGGTCGCCAAAACAGCTCCCATGACGATGTAGGTAATAGGGGTCACATCCGCAGTAGCGCAGCAGGGCACATCTTGCACCGAACCGTATTGATATCCTCCCCATGATCCACCAACCGCCACCAGCAGAAACAACGCACTGGTCGCAATAACCCGAACTGCCGAATTACCGTCGAGATTCATCCACGCCAGGAACACACCTATAGTGGTTCCCAGCGCTGCCCCCGCGATAAATAAGAGCAGTAGTGTGTCTCCGGATCTGGCGCCGAAAAACACGAACGAGACCCAACCGATCCCAACTCCAAAGAAGCCGAATGTCCCGCCGATAAGCACCCCGAAAAGGGTGCGCGCCGACAAGACAAGTAACGGCCTCAATCTCTCCATGATGACCTCCGTCGTCGGCAGAGGTCCCGTCTTAGACACCTCTTTGGCTTACTTCCAACATTAATGAGCTACCCAGTAGAGTAGTCATCTCAGATATTTTTTATACCCGGTAGGACAATCGAATCCGGACCGGGCCTTACGGCCCGGTCCGGAAATGTTACAAATCTCCGCACCAGCGGGAAATACGAATTGACTTATCCCCTCCTAGCGAGGAACGATGTTCTCGTAGCCGTTGGGGAGTCTGATGTCGCTGAAGCTGGTATATTCCCACGGCTGGATCCTGGGACCCACTGGTACTACACCTTCGATAGTGTAGAGACCGAACCCGAGCTTTTGCTCGTGGGCCATCCAGTCGTACATCTCGAGCGTCTTTTCCATCCGCGCGGCGTCCTCCAACTCACCCATGACACCGCCTATATTCTCGTTCAGGTAGGGGTGGAATGTACCGTAGTTAAAGGTCGATTTATCCAGGTAGTTGTTCAAGCCCAGCATCGGCTCCAACCTTATTGAGATAGCGTGGCAGGTCGCGCCGGGCCAAGTGCGTCCCACCAACTGAGGCCGTAAGGTCTGGTATGGGATCCTATGGAGTTTGACATCGATCCCGACTTCGCCCCACATGGCGCCGATAGCCTCACAAGCTTCCACCTCGGCGGCAACGCCTCGGATCGCCGTCGTCAGGTCGATAGTGAAACCGTTGGGGTATCCGGCCTCGGCCAGAAGACTCTTTGCCCTGTCCGGGTCGTAGTCACAAGTCCAGTCAGCCGGCATCAAGTGTTCGAAGCCACCCCAATCGCGAATGCACAGGGGGGCGCCGAACCCACCCAGCAGCGTGTCGACCAGGGTCTGCCGATCGATGGCTATAGTCATAGCCTCGCGCACTAACCGGGCATTAGCCCACTCAGTGGAATTTATATCAGCGTTGGCCGACACCCAGGCCCGGTCACCATCGAAGTCGCCCTTCTGATCGGGGTCGCCGATGCCAGTGTAAAGCTGGCCGTAGACATTCATACCCGCTTGACTGATAAGGCCCACGGAGTTTAACAGGGCTCCTTCGACCTTCTCCACCTGAGTAATGTTGTCAAAAGACATGATAAAAGTGTCAAGTTGTCCGGTCTGGAACCCGGCCAAGCGGGCCGACTCCTCGGGAAGCTCCCATAGCGTCAACTCGGCGAAAGCTGGAACCTTGTTCCAGTGGTCCTGGAACGCTTTCATCTTCCAGAATTCGCCGGTCTTGGTCTCAACCAGTTCCCAAGGTCCGGTCATTGCGGTGTCCAGCTTGGCGTCTTCGACCCCAAGCTCTTCGCTCTGCTTCTTACTCACCACGTTACCACTGGTTCCGCCCACGTGGCGCATGAACTCAAGGGCGCGTGTACTGATCCAGGGTTTGGCGGTTCTCACCACAACGGTGTGGGAGTCAGTTGCCTCCACGCTGCCTTCGGGGTTTACCCAGAAATCCTTGATGAAGGAGGACCGGGCGTGGACAGCATCTTCACCTCCCCATTGCTGGTAAGAATAAATTATGTCGTCCGCAGTCAATTCACCATACCCTTTGTGGAGCTGGACCCCTGGCCGGATGTTGAAGGTCCAGGTGAGCGTGTCGTCGGCGATGCTCCAGGACTCGGCCAGTTGGGGAGCCGCCTTCCGGTTCTTGTCGAAGCGGACCAAGCCCTCTCCCATGGTTGTGCTGACCACGTATATTGCTGGGTTGCCAGCGATAGACGGGTGGTAGATGAAGGTACCCAAGGACGATTGCCCGATGTTAAGCTCGCCCGCAGGTTGCATCGCACCGGAAGTCGCTCCCGACGGGATCGGGGTAGCAACTACCACTATCTCTTTCTCTACTTCCTTGATGACTTCCTTTTCTACGATGACTTGTTTTTCTACTTCCTTGATTACCTCTTTTTCGACTATAACTTCTTTTTCGATTTCCTTGATTACCTCTTTCTCAACCACGACGGGCGTGGCAGCGGTGCCACCGCATGCGGCGGCTATAGCGAGAATCAATATCAAGGGAATCCAAATCATTGCTTTAGTCACATGGAACCTTGGGTACGACAAATCGACACCTCCAAATATTTCGATCCGGAACATTCAGTCCAGGACATTCAAGTTCTCAGCTCGCTAGTTTAGCCAACTAAGGCTATTCAAGTTATACGTTGCCGCAGGAATACTGGATTTAATCATTCGAGCTGAAGATGCGGTTGCGCTTAGCGATACCCTGCGGTCCATTGCACCTGACTTGGACGACGTCCTACAGGATGAGGCGATTATATATATTACATATCTAACTGGTCAATAAAAACTGGTAGTTAGTTTATCGTGCTAGAGGGTTCCGCGCCGGAAAACAGGGGCAAGTGAGGTGATGGAATATAACAGTGGTGGGCCTGGATGGACTCGAACCATCGACCTCGGTCTTATCAGGACCGCGCTCTAGCCGCCTGAGCTACAGGCCCAGTCAGGGGCGATACCAAATGAATTATAGCTACTGGCCCCTCAGGTAGCAAGACGCCTAGCCAGGACCAGGGTCAGACCCCACTCCGCCTTCGGCATTCCCGCCGTCTTGGGGAACGTACACGTCACGGGCCATCCGTTGCCGCCGGCCCCGGCGCAGGGTAGCTTTGCCATTGGGCCGCGACGCCGGCCGGAAGTTCGGTAGCTGCGGCGGCATTTGATCACCACCCCAGCCACGCGGAAATTCAAGAGTACGCATCGGATAATTGATTACGATGCCTTCCATCTTGAAACGCTGGTGCAACCGCTGTATCAGGGCCGTCTGTAGTTCAAATCCTGCCAAACGGTCCCTGGCCTGAACGAACAGCCAGAAATTCACGTTAGAATCCCCAAAGTTGTCAAACCCGAACCAACCGCCATATTCCTTTACAGCTGAGGGCTCGTTCTCCAGAATTTGGTCCATCACTTCACGGCAGATCTCTTCCACACGGTAAAGGTCGGTATCGTAGCTCACACCGCATGGCAGATATACGTTTACCGCCGGTATGGGCCGTTGGTAGTTGGTGATGATAGTCTCGGCGAACTTGCTGTTGGGCACCACCACCAAGTTGTTTCCCCAGGTGCGGATACGGGTGCTGCGCCAACCGACCTCAACTACATAGCCGGCGATGCTACCTTCAAGCTCAACATAATCCCCCGGACCGACGACGCCATC
The DNA here is from genome assembly GCA_963997925.1 of uncultured bacterium. Classification (GTDB taxonomy): domain Bacteria; phylum Chloroflexota; class Dehalococcoidia; order Lucifugimonadales; family UBA3495; genus UBA11650. Next base: position 24,517 of record CAXEOX010000009.1, on the reverse strand, counting down.
AGTCATAACGTAGGTCCCGGCAACCAGGTTGGCCAACGTGGGCTGAATGGCCAGAGCCACCGCCAAACCTCCCAACCCCAGACCGGCTATCAAAGGACTGATGCTGAATCCCAGAAGGTCCACTATAAGAAGACCGCCGATACCGTAGACCAAGGCCACGACGCCCCGGCGCAGTAGAGGAATGAACTTGACGTCAATCACGTGCTGGGTACGTGTCGCCAGATTCTCCAAGTACCAATCGATTACGTTGGATAGCACACCAACCGTCGCGACAACGCCCAAGACGATTCCCAGAAAGCCAAATACCCTAACCGCTATGACTCTTGGAACGCCAAGGGCCATGGTCACCGCCAGATAGGCACCCAATACCAAGATTCCCAATGTGAGAGGCCAACGGGTGGCCAGCATCATTCTTGAGTCCAGGTCAGACGGGGTCCATTGGGACAGATGGAGAACCAAGCGGAAAATCAGCTTGTGGAAGATCCAAGCCGCCAGCAACGAAACCAGGAGAATCACTCCGAAGGCAGCCGGGGGCAACCATAACTGGTATTCCAGTCCTAAGCGGTCCAGAAGGGGGTACATGGTCTGATGCTACTCCATTCCGTAACGATATTCGGCAGAATCAGGCACGCTCAGGTACCTATTCACATCTGAAATTATAGCACCGGGACCCTTGTGCTCCAGGCTTAAACATCGACCAATTAGCCTCATTTTGGGGAAGACATCACACACTGACAAAGAGATTAAGGATTGGAAAATCACCGTGCGTGTATGCCCAAAGACCGAGACACGAAGGAAAAAGGGGTTGCGAAAGTGTGGAACAGTTGATGTTAGTACTTGACGGCTGAACAACCAGTACCGGCGCCTAGGGATGGGGAAAGGCCTCTCTCCCTAATAGGGGGACGAACCGGCAAGGGCTTAGCATCCGGAAGGAAAGTCCTTCATCGGTGCGGCGGACCTGAACCAACTCCTGCTGGGACAGGGTTCCTACGGGGGCTACCAAGCGCCCGCCTACCGCAAGTTGGGAGAGTAGGGATTCGGGAAGTCTGGGAGCGGCCGCAGTGACTATGATGGCGTCGTATGGACCTTCGGAGGGGCAACCCAGCGAGGTTCCAGCCTGTTTCACGACGACATTGTAGTATCCCAACTCTTGGAGTAGTCCGCGGGCCTTGTGGGCCAGGGCCGGGACTCGCTCCATAGTGACAACTCGGCCCTTGGGCGTCAGCATGGAAAGAATCGCGGTTTGGTAGCCGCTGCCGGTTCCAATCTCCAGCACCCTGTCACTGGGTGAGAGTTCCAGGGCTTGGGTCATCAAGGCGACGATGTAGGGTTGGGAGATAGTCTGCCCCTCGCCGATGCTCAGGGGGATATCCAAGTAGGCCATGTGGCGGCTATCGGAAGGCACGAACGATTCCCGGGGAACCTTTTCCATGGCGTTGACTACCGATTCTGAAGCAATTTCACGAGACAATTTACGGAAAAGCTCACGCTTCCCATCGATCTGATTTCTATCCATACGGAAAAATCTCATGATATATCAACTATAGCATGAGACTACTTTACCAACAATTTAGGCGTGGTTGCCAAGTCCTGATGCATCGCGCGAAACCGCCGATTGACGTTGATGAATGCCTATGTTAGTCTCAAAAAGCAGCGCTTTCGATGCGCAAGTTTCTACAGGTTTCTATAGATTTTAATGCTTGAAACCCCACCTGAACAATCCAAATGGCTTCCCCTGCGTGAAGCTTGCCGCCTCTTGGACGTGAACGAGGCGACTCTACGCCAGTGGGCCGATAAAGAGTACCTAAGAGTTTACCGAACACCCGGGGGTCATCGCCGCTTCTGGAGCGACGACGTGATGTCCCTGACCAATGGCGGTCCTCCAGATGCAGGCAGCGATTCGGAAGAGGAACTCGAAGGTTCGGCCCTCCGGCGCATCCGCCGGCGTTTGCAAGGTGAGTCGGTAACCAAACAACCCTGGTACCAGAGCGTGCAGGAGGATGGCCGGGACCGGATGCGTCTATTCGGGCGCCGAATGCTCACCCTGTTGGTTCATGAGCCTCAGGTTCGCCGGCAACGCCAGGAAGCCCTGGCAGAGTCCCACGTGTTGGGACGGGAGTACGGCACCGAGATGTCGGAAAAAGGGGTTTCCTTAAAGGACACTCTGGAAGCCCTGGTGTTCTTTCGTTCCATGGTGCTGGACTCGGCAGACTCCAAATCCTGGAATCACATCCTAGAACTCGCCGACCGGGTCATGGTGGGCGTAGCGGAATCATACGAGAAACAATAGCATCAAACAGGCGGGGCGCCTTTATGGTTCTCCATATTTCAAGGAGGTCTTAACCACAGTCATGGATCTAACAGACCGGAAGCTGTTAAACGTGATACAGAGCAAGTTCCCCCTCGTCGACCGTCCCTACCAACATTTGGGAGAAGAGCTTGGCATCGACGAAAGCGAGGTTATCGATAGGCTAGCCGACCTCAAGCGAAAGAACGTATTACGCCAGCTAAGCGCCATCTTCGACACCCGCCGCTTGGGTTACAAAACAACTCTGGTGGCCATGGCTTTCGAGCCTGACAAATTGCATAAGGGTGCCCTCCGCATCAACAAGCATCCCGGCGTCAGCCACAATTACGCCCGTGAAGGTTCCTACTTCAACCTTTGGTTCACCCTGGCAGTTCCCGGTGACCACGACCTGGAAACCACCGTGGAAGTGATGGGGCGCGACACCAAAGCCCTCAGCTATCGCATGATGCCCACGATCCGCTTCTTCAAGATTGGTGTCAACTTCGACATGGTCAAGGAAAAGGGATCGTCCGTTGACTACAGTCCCGACGGCTATGCCAAAGACGCCGCCAAGGGCTGGAACGAAGCTGTTCCTCTCACTGAGGATGACAAAGACGCGATCCGGGAACTTCAGGAAGACCTGCCCTTGGTTTCCAGACCCTTTGACGACATGGCTCAACGGTTGGGCAAGACCACCGAAGCGCTCTTCGCCACCGCCCAGGACTTTCAGGACCGCCGGTTCATGCGCCGCTTCAGCGCGGTCCTGCACCATCGCCGCTCCGGCTTCAAGGCCAACGCCATGATTGTGTGGAAAGTGCCTGGGGAGCGTTCCGAAGAAGTTGGTATGACAATGGCGGCAAACAAGGCAGTTACCCATTGCTACGAAAGACCAACTTTCCCCGACTGGCCCTACACCCATTTCACCATGGTCCACGCCACCTCGACGGATGGTTGCGAGGAGATTGAACGGGAAATAAGCGAGGCCACCGGAATCACCGAGCGGATGCTTCTCTATAGCAGCCGCGAATACAAGAAGACCCGCGTGCGCTACTTCGTCCCCGAATATGACCAGTACCAATATTCCGGCGTGTCCAATCCCACTCCAACGGCTCAAAGGAGCTAATACATGACAGCGTACTATCCCGTTTACCTGAACCTAACCGGCAAGAAATGCGTGGTGATTGGCGGCGGTCCCATCGCTGAAGATAAAGTCGCCAAATTGCAGGACGCAAAGGCGGAAGTCATCCTTATCAGCCCAACAGTCACCCCAGCCCTACAGGCCTGGGCCCAAGCGGGCGACTTCGAGTGGCAGCAACGAGAATACCAACATGGTGACTTGGACGGCGCGTTCCTGGGAATCGCCTCCACCAACAACCGGGAAGTGAACCAAGAGATATTCCAGGAAGCAGAGCGTTTGGCCATCTTGATGAATGTGGTGGACGACCCGGACCAGTGCACCTTTATCGCTCCCGCCATCGTGCAGCGCGGGCAGGTTACTCTGGCCATCTCCACCGGCGGAGCCAGCCCGGCCCTCGCCCGAAAACTAAGGGAAACCCTAACCAAAGACTCCGCCCTAGACTGGGCTGACCTAGCCGGCGTACTTGCCTCGGCCAGAAAAGAAGTAAAAGCACGTGGTCTGACGATAGACTCCCAGCGATGGCAGTGCTGTATCACCAACGAACTGCTGGAGTTGGCTCAATCCGGCCAAGAAGAACTAGCCCTGTCCAGCCTTCTCGCCCGCCTGACCGACACCAACGCGCCTGGCCTATGCAGTACCCTCGAAAAATGCAGCCCGGCGAAGTGCGGCGGACGCCCGGCGGTTACCTCCGGCGTTCTTTCCACTGGGCGAGCTTAGTTGGTCTCCAGCAAAGTCATAAAAGTCGGGAGCCGGGGAAGCAACCTGGCCCTATATCAGACGAATCATGTTATCGGCCGGCTTCGTCAGATATATCCCGATCGCGAATTCGAGGTCGTCACGGTCCGAACCCAGGGGGACATCAATACGGAGTCCGCCCTGGAGGGGATGGGCCTGGGCGTCTTCGTCAACGAGATCGAAAGACTGCTGCTGGACGGCGAGATTGATATGGCGGTCCATAGCCTCAAAGATCTGCCGACCACCCTTCCCGATGGCCTGGTCCTAGGGGCTATGTTGAAACGGGAGGACCCCCGGGACGTTCTGGTGAACCGTTGGAACAGCCCACTGACCCAATTGCCGGACGGTGCCCGGATCGGCACGGGCAGTCCCCGCCGCCGCGTATTGATGAACACCCTGTGCCCCCAGGCCACCGTGCTGCCCATACGGGGTAACGTGGACACGAGGCTGCGCAAGGGCCAAGGAGAGGACTACGACGGCGTCGTTCTCGCCGCAGCCGGACTTATCCGGTTGGGCCTGACCGAGCACATCGCCGAATATCTGTCGCCCCAGCGATTCGTGCCACCTCCGGGACAGGGAGTCCTGGCGGTGGAGATACGGGGCGACGATTACCGCATGCAAGATATGCTGAGGATTATCGAACACACCAGCACCCGTCTGGCAGTCTCCGCCGAGAGGGCCTTTCTGGAAAAGCTGGGAGGTGGTTGCCAACTGCCCATGGGCGCTTACGCCCGGGAAGAGGGGGAGATTCTCTACCTGACTATCTTCCTCAGTTCGGCCGATGGCAAAAAGGCCTTTCGCGCCAAGATAGACGGCCTAACCATGGATCCGCTGCAACTCGCCGCCGATGCCTATCTGGCAGTAGTTGAGCGCGGCGGCGGACCGCTTCTGGAGATTGAATGGTCCGAGGTTGAACCCTAGTACTAACGACCGTGTTTATTAAAACGGAGTCTCTTTGAATAATTCACCTGGAAAAGTGTATTTGGTAGGCGCGGGTCCCGGCGACCCTGGTCTAATCACGCTGAAAGGTTTGCGCTGTTTGGAGCAAGCCCAGGTAGTGATTTACGACCGGTTGATGGACCCGTCTCTTATCGATTCGGCCCCTCCGTCCGCCGAGCGAATATTCGTGGGCAAGGAACGGGGCCGCCGGGAACTAACCCAAGACCAAATCAATGAACTATTGGTCGACCGTGGATTAGCAGGCAAGGTCGTGGTACGCCTCAAGGGCGGCGACCCCTTCGTCTTTGGCCGGGGTGGGGAAGAAGCCCTTGCCTTGACCGAGAAAGACATCCCCTTTGAGGTGGTGCCCGGAATCACCTCATCCATCGCCGCAGCCGCCTATGCCGGTATCCCCGTCACTCATCGGGGAATAGCCACGTGTTTCACCGTGGTCAGCGGCAGCGAGGATCCCGCCAAAGAAGAAACGTCGGTCAACTGGCAAGCTCTGGCCCGCACCGGCGGCACCCTGGTGGTATTGATGGGCTGGTCGGCTCTGGAATCCATCCTGAACACCCTAAAAAAAGAAGGCGTGCCCGTCGACACGCCGGTAGCTCTGGTCCAGTGGGGGACTTGGCCTGCCCAAGCCGCCGTCACGGGACGCCTGGATGACATCCTGGAACGAGGCCGAGCAGCTGGGATTAAAGCGCCGGTCGTCACCGTCATCGGCCCAGTGGTGGCCCTACGGGAGGAGCTTGCTTGGTTCGACCGCCGCCCGCTCTTTGGCAAGAAAGTGCTCATCACCCGATCACGAACCCAAGCTTCCAAGTTCCGTCGGCTCTTGGAAGGATTGGGTGCCCAAACCTTTGAGATTCCATCCATCCAAACGAAACCCCTGGAAGACTACGCCGAACTGGACAAAGCCGTTGCCGGTCTCAAGGATTACCGATGGGTAATCTTCGCCAGCAGCAACGCCGTTGAAGCCGTGTTCGACCGTCTAGCCCACCTAGGGTTGGATTCAAGAGCCTTGGGCGGCGTGAAGGTTGGGGCGATAGGCCCCGCCACCGCCGATGCCCTGGCACAGAGGGGTATCACCGCCGATTTCGTTCCAACCCGGCCCGTCTCCGAAGTCGTTGTTCAAGAGCTATCCCAACGCGACTGGACCGGAGTGCCGGTCTTGCTACCCGTGGCGGATATCGGCCGGGACGCCCTCGCTACGGGACTCACCGAAGCCGGCGCTCTAGTGGACCGAGTCAACGCCTATCGCACCGTCCCGACTGAAGGAGTGGACGCCCAAGCTCGTGAAGCCCTTTCCCAAGGAATTGATGCTGTAACTTTCACCAGTTCGTCCACCGTGACCAATCTAGTGAACATGCTGAACGGAGACCGGGCCGCCCTAGAGGCAAGCAGCATCGCCTGCATCGGCCCCACCACCGCAGCCACCGCCAGGGAACTGGGCTTGCGCGTCGATCTGGTCGCCGACGAACACACTGTCGAAGGTCTTGCCGATGCCCTAGTAGCCCACTTTGCCGAATCCAAAATCGTTGAGAAAGGAAGCCTTACTCATGGTTAGTTTCCCAGATTTACGCCTGCGCCGGGTCCGCGAGCACGAGCCTCTTCGAAAGATGATTCGTGAAACCACACTGGCTCCTTCTAACTTCATATATCCCATGTTCGTGACCCACGGTCAGGGATTGCGTCAGCCCATCGAACCCATGCCCGGCTGCTTCAACTTCTCCATTGACCAACTGACCCAAGATGTGGCCGAGGCGGCAGCCCTGGGAATCCCCGGCGTATTGCTATTCGGTCTACCTGCAGAGAAGGACCCCTTGGGCACCGAGGGATACGACCCGGAAGGAATCGTCCAAGAAGCCGTCCGAGCCATCAAGAAAGAAGTCCCGAACATGATGGTCATCACCGACGTGTGCATGTGTGAATACACCGACCACGGCCACTGCGGCGTGATAGAGAACGGGAAGGTGGACAACGACGCTTCTCTAGAGTTACTTGCCAGAACAGCCGTCAGCCATGTACAGGCCGGGGCCGACATGGTCGCCCCATCAGCGATGATGGACGGCCAAGTCAAAACGATCCGCGACTCCCTGAACGACCACGGTTATGAAGATGTTCCGGTCATGGGCTACGCCGCCAAATACGCTTCGGCCTTTTACGGTCCCTTCCGCGTAGCCGCCGGTTCGACGCCCCAATTCGGCGACCGCCGAAGTTACCAGATGGACCCGGCCAACGCCCGGGAAGCGATGCGTGAGATAGAAAGCGACATCGCCGAGGGCGCCGATATCGTCATGGTCAAACCCGCCATGTCCTACATGGACGTTATACGAAGAGCGCGGGAACGCTTCGACCATCCCCTGGCCGCCTACAACGTCAGCGGCGAGTACTCCATGGTCAAGGCCGCCGGAGCCCAAGGCTGGATCGACGAAAAGCGAATCACCCTGGAGATTCTAACCTCCATCAGGAGAGCCGGCGCGGACTTTATCCTCAGCTACCACGCCAAAGAGGTTTCTCAGTGGCTGAGGGATGCGTCCTAGGCGCACTTAGACAGACCGCTTGATCTATCGGCTTCCTAGCAGACAATTAAAGCAGGACGGATGATGCAACTATCCAAGTCGGAAAAGCTTTTTGCCCAGGCTCAGCAGTACATCCCCGGCGGGGTCAACTCTCCGGTTAGATCATTCCGCGCCGTCGGCGGCACACCCCCGTTCATCGCCAAGGGCAGCGGTGCCCATATATGGGACGAGGATGGCAACGAATACATCGACTATCTCGGATCCTGGGGACCTCTGGTCTTGGGCCACGCCCATCCGGCGGTTGTTGATGCCCTGAAAACAGCCGCTGCGGGAGGCACCAGCTTCGGCGCGCCGGTGGCTCAAGAAGTTGAGTTAGCACAACTCGTTTGCGAGGCCATCCCGTCCATAGGCATGATTCGTCTGGTCAACTCCGGAACGGAAGCCTGCATGAGCGCCATCCGGCTGGCTCGAGCCCATACCGGACGGGACAAGATAATCAAGTTCGCCGGTTGCTACCACGGCCACGCCGACGGTCTGCTGGTTAAGGCGGGATCCGGAGCAATGACCCACGGAGTGCCCACCAGCGCCGGTGTTCCCGAGTCCTACGCCAGCGAAACCCTGGTTGCCGACTACAACGACCTGTCTTCAGTCGAAGAGGCCTTCGCCGCGTTCCCGGAAGGCATCGCCGCAATCATCGTTGAGCCGGTGGCAGGCAACATGGGCGTGGTCCCGCCCGCACCGGGATTTCTTGAAAGCTTGCGCAGTATCACTGAGAAACACGGTTCGTTGCTGATATTTGATGAAGTGATTACCGGTTTCCGACTGGGAGTCGGCGGCGCTCAAGGCCGGTTCGGCATAACGCCCGACCTAACAACTCTCGGCAAAATCATCGGCGGTGGACTGCCGGTGGGGGCTTACGGCGGCAGGAAGGAAATCATGGAGTTGGTAGCGCCCCTCGGTCCCATGTACCAGGCAGGCACACTCTCCGGAAACCCGTTGGCCGTAGCCGCCGGACTGGCGACGCTACGAGAGGTGAGCCGGCCCGGCGTCTACGACAAGTTAGATGCCATGGCCGTCCGGTTGACCAAGGGTCTAACTGATGTGTTCGCCCGCAAAGAAGTACCCTCGACCATCAACCGCGTCGGCTCCATGTTCACCGGGTTCTTCAACGGCGGTCCGGTAGATAGCCTGGCCCAAGTGGAGAAATCTGACGTTCCAGGCCATGGCCGGTTCTTCCATGCCATGCTGGAGAATGGTGTATACATGGCCCCATCCCAGTTCGAGGCCGGATTCGTCTCCTTGGCCCACACCGACGAGGACATCGACCGCACGATCAAGGCGGCGGAAGCAGCGCTGGCGTAGCGGCCTTTAGGCTACTGCTTTTTCGGCGGCTCGGATTCTTCGGTAGGTGGCATCCGCGCTGGTGGCGCGTTAGCGCGTTAGATGGAGTAAAAGCTCCGTTCCGGCCGTCCACGACGCCAGAAAATACTCCCTGGGGTAGCCCGCAAAACATGTGCCAAAACAACTCGCTGCCTTCACCGGACAGGCCCAACCCCGTAACACTACACCCTTCCCAATACTTCGTCGCAGTCTCGACGACCGAACTAGGACCAATCTTCAGGTCATGAAGTATCATTCCCGGCCTTGGGTGTCCAGTCAGGGCGAGACCCCAACGTGGATTTGCCATTGGTCCGCTGCGCTGGAGTCGCTAGCAACGGTTATCGAGATTACCTGGGTGGCAGCCTCATCGGTGAAACGGAAGACCCGTCGCCCATCATTCGTGTTGACACCCACCTGCTTGAGCACAGCATCCGTAAAGGTCTCGCGTGCCCGGACAACCACCTTATCTGCCAACACTGCCATGGCTATCGCATCTTCGTCAGGCTGGATATCCGCAGCAACGGTAGCTTCGGTTTTGTTGTCAGCCAGACCCGTGGATGTCACAGAGCAAGCAGCGATCAACAACAAGGCCGAGATGCAAAGACTTGTCGTTACTGCTGCCTTCATATCTCTCCACGATTGGATCGATTCGGTCGATCGGACGGAGTCGAATCATCACCGCTGTGCCATGAAAGCGTAAGGGCGCCCCGATGCGATCGGGGCGCCCTTATAAAGTCCTAGAAACTGAACGAAGCTTTAAGCGCCGTAGCGGGCAGCGGCGTTGGGGTCGCTGTATTCCACGTTCTTGGTGGCCCAGAAAGCCGTGGCTACGGCGTCGACCGCAGCGACCAGTTCTTCGCAGGCAGCCATGTCAACGTTCTGCTTGCAGCGTCCAGCCAGCTTCAGCGCAGCGTTGAAGCTTCCGTGGAGGTCGAAGCCAGCGGGAAGGTTCGGCCAAGCGTAGTCTGCCCAAAGGATGCTCAGTTCCTTCTTGCAGATCTCGGCGTGCTCTTCTTTGACCGTGACGTAGCGGGCAATCTTGTTGACATAGTCTTGGCGGGCGGCGGTCTCCCCACTGGGTCCCGGCGCTTCCAAGGCCTGGATCCGCAACACCATTTTCTGCACCGTCTGAGCGGCTATCTTCGCGGATACCGGATCGTAAATCCCACAGGGGATATCGCAATGGGCTTGAGCCCTCGGTACCTTTAACAATGTAAGCGGGTTAAACATATCGCATTACCTCATGCTCGATTTGGAATCAGGCCACAGAGTACAAGAAAACGAGGGGCTCCGCAACCCCCGGTGCGCCTAGCTAGGGACCTTGGAAGGCTGCCGTTATCCATACTCCCTAACCCCCGTTTTGGTGAAGCTTGTAACCCATCATTATCGACGCTTATAATGGTGCCTTCCCATGCGGAGGGGCCAACCTTCGTATGGGAAGGTATTCTCAGGAGGACTCGGATGGCCACCACCAGCCAATTAAGACTAAAGCACCGCAGTAAAGAGATAACAGAAGGCCCGGACCGGGCGCCGGCCCGCGCCATGCTAAGGGCCATGGGCCTAACCTCGGACGACATGGACAAGCCCTTCATCGCCATCGCCAACCTGGCCAGCGATGTAACTCCATGTAACGTTCATCTAGACCGGTTGGCCGATACCGCCAAGGAAGGTGTCCGCCAAGCCGACGGCGTGCCCTTCAAGTTCGGCACTATCACCATAAGCGATGGCATCTCCATGGGGACTGAAGGCATGAAAGCCTCCCTGGTCAGCCGGGAAGTCATCGCCGATTCCATCGAAGTCGTCACCTTCGGCGAGCGCATGGATGGGCTCATCACCGTGGCCGGATGCGACAAGAACATGCCCGGCTGCATGATGGCCATAGCTCGTCTCAACGTGCCTGCCCTCTTCATCTATGGCGGCTCCATCATGCCGGGTAACTACCTGGGCAAGGACGTTAACATCCAGGACGTCTTTGAGGCCGTGGGTTCCTACGCCAACGGCGATATGACCCGGGAGCAACTCCACGACTTGGAATGCGTCGCTTGCCCCGGAGAAGGCTCCTGCGCCGGTCTCTTCACCGCCAACACCATGTCCACCGCCATCGAGGTCATGGGCATGTCTCTACCCGGTGACGCCTCCATCCCGGCCATAGACCCTCGTAAAGACGAGGAAACCCTCTTGGCGGGGCGAACGCTGATGCGCCTGTTGGAAGAAGACCTAAGGCCCAGGGACATACTCACCCGCCAGGCCTTCGAGAACGCCATCACCGTGGTTGTCGCCATGGGCGGCTCCACCAACGCCGTATTGCACCTGATGGCCATCGCCAAAGAGGCCCAGGTCGAACTGAGCCTCCAGGACTTCGATCGCATCAGCCGCAGCACGCCCTACATCACGGACATGCGCCCGGCCGGCCAGTTCGTCATGGCCGACTTGGACCGGGTCGGTGGAGTGCCGTTGGTAGTGAAACGGTTGCTTCAAGCCGGCCTGCTGCACGGCGACGCGATGACCATCACCGGCAAAACTCTACGACAGAACGTAGAGGCATTTGAGACCGTCGACGACCAATCCATAGTGGTGCCTATAGAACAACCCAGAAGCCCCACCGGAGGTCTGGCGATTCTCTACGGCAACCTGGCCCCAGACGGAGCGGTCATCAAGGTGGCCGGACACCAGGAAAAGGTCTATCAGGGGCCTGCCCGGGTCTTTAACCAAGAGCAAGCCGCCTTCCAAGCCATCCAGCGGAAGGAAATAAAACCCGGAGACATCGTAATAATCCGCTACGAAGGACCCAAAGGCGGTCCGGGTATGCAGGAGATGCTGGGCGTTACCGGCGCGCTGATCGGCCAGGGCCTTGGCGACGACGTGGCTCTCGTGACCGACGGGCGGTTCTCCGGAGCTTCCCACGGGCCCATGGTGGGTCATGTTACTCCTGAAGCGGCTGTCGGCGGACCCATCGGCTTGCTGGAAGAAGGGGACATTGTCACTCTAGACATCCCGGCCCGGCAACTGAACGTAAAGCTCACCGAGGAGGAATTCTCCGACCGGCGGGCGAAATTCCAGCCGATTCCCCCGAACTACACGACCGGCGTACTTGCCAAATACGCTAAGCTGGTTTCTTCCGCCTCCGAAGGCGCTGTTACAAGTTAGTTTCCAGTAATCTCATAGAGCTCAAGATTATCCCCGGCAAAGTGAGGCGCCCCAAAGGGTTCCCGTAAAAACTCCGCCGGCCAAAGTGAGGAAAAATGGACTACAACTCTGAAGCAATCAGGCGTCACCGGGAGAGCCGGGGGAAAATCAGCATCGCCTCAAAGATGACGGTGGAAACGGCGGATGACCTGTCCGTCGCCTATACTCCGGGCGTCGCCGCAGTTAGCATGGCCATATTCAACGACAAGTCGGAATCCTACAACCTGACCAACCGGGCCAATATGGTGGCGGTGGTTAGCGACGGTTCAGCAGTGCTGGGCTTGGGCAACGTGGGGCCCGAAGCGGCCATGCCAGTGATGGAAGGCAAATCAATCCTGTTCAAAGGATTGGCCGACATCGACGCCATCCCCATATGCCTGGGCACTCAGGACGCTGCGGAAATCATACAGACGGTCCGGTACCTGGCTCCCACCTTCGGCGGCATCAACTTGGAAGACATCGCCGCGCCCCGCTGCTTCGAGATTGAAGACAGCCTACAGGACCTGGGCATCCCCGTGTTTCACGACGACCAACACGGCACATCCATCGCCGTGCTGGCTGCCATCATCAACGCCATCGAATTGACCGGCAAAAAGATCGCCGACGCCAAGTTTGTATTTTGCGGAGCTGGCGCAGGCGGCATCGCCAGCACGAAGCTACTACTGGACCACGGAGCAAAGAACGTTATCCTGGTTGACAGCACCGGGATAATCGATCGAAGCCGAACCGACCTAACGCCGGTCAAAACATCCATGCTGGACACAACCAATCCTGACAATCTCAAAGGCAGTCTTGCCGACGCGATGCGGGGCGCCGACGTTTTCGTCGGGCTCGCGGTTGCCGACACAGTGACGCCTCAGATGGTCAGTTCCATGGCCAAGGACTCCATCGTTTTCGCCATGGCCAACCCGATTCCAGAGATTATGCCCGACCTAGCCCTCGCGGCCGGAGCGGCGGTGGTTGGCACCGGTCGCAGCGACTTCCCGAATCAAATCAACAACAGCCTGGTCTTCCCCGGCATATTCAGGGGCGCATTGGACATCAAAGCTACCCGCATAACCACCTCCATGAAATTGTCCGCCGCCAAGGCTCTGGCCGCCCTGATAACGGAACCCACCTCCGAGTGCGTCCTTCCCTACTCCCTGGACCGCAACGTTAGCCAAGCGGTGTCCCAGGCCACTGCGGCCGCTTGGACCGCTGAGAATCCCGCCTAACTCGTTTTACAAGACTAGGTTAATAGAGCAGCCCCCAATCATGGGGGCTGCCTTTTTTATAAGCCGACTGCCCAAAACGTGGCGGATGACATCAACGCCTTGAATCTTCCCCGGAGATTTATCATACTATGGTATGAGTTTAGTATGACAACAAGGCGGCATCATGGCTAAAATAGCGATAAGCCTCCCCGAAGAAACCCTTGAAGCAGTTGAGAAAGAACGTCTGGCCAACGGCCTGAGCCGCAGCGAGTTTTTCCGCCGAGCGGTGGAAGAACACCTGCGCCGGGTAAAAGAGCGGGAAGACGTCGAGCAGTACATACAAGGCTATCTGAAGTACCCGGAAACCAAAGAGGAGATCGCCCTGGCAGAGGCTACACATCACTACGCATTCGACGGTGAATCTTGGGAAGACGATTGGCAAGAGGGTTCTAGAAAATGAAGCGGGGAGAGATTTGGTGGGCTGACCTTCCTCTCCCAACTGGACACCGCCCAGTCGTCCTGATCTCTCGGGACGAAGCCTATATCCACCGTGATTTCGTTACGGTTGCGCCTGTTTCAAGACGCGTCAGGGCTATACCGGCGGAAGTGCCCTTGGGACCAGAGGACGGCCTGCCCAGGAATTGCGCGGCGAATCTCGATAGCATGACCACGATTCCCAAAAACTTGCTACAGCGATACATCACCGATCTAGGATTTTCGAAGATGCAGGCAGTGGATTCTGCTATCCACTTCGCCCTGGGGTTGGAGAACTGAAATCTTCCTGTCCACAACCGGGGTAGCACCCTAGAGAAGGAAAGAATGGAAGCTGATCCATTCGAGTACGCGAGTTTGGTGCAAAGGTTGGCGGCGCTCTTCATCGACGCAGTTATTCAGTTCGTTATCTTCTTCCTTTGGGCCGGTGTCGCCTTGGCCGTCTTCCCTGCATCACCAGCCGAATCCGTTGTCATACTCCATGGAGCGGATTCCCGAGACTCCCCAATCTCCGCGTCTGACTTGCGAGATCTGCGAGAGGAACTCGGTAAAGACACCGGGGCTCAAAAACTAAGGGGCATGCAGATAGGCGGCGGGATCAGTCTCCTGGTTCTGTACACCGTGGGGGTTTGGGTTTGGCGAGGGCAAACACCGGGGAAAATGGCCCTTAGAATACGAATCATAGGAGTCGAAGCACGTCCGATCGGCATCGGCAGAGCCATCGTGCGATATAGCGGTTACATCGCCTCAACTCTCGTCTTTTTAATCGGCTCCCTGATGGTTGGATTCAACGATAGAAACCAAGGGCTCCATGATAAGATTGCCCGCACCTACATGGTGAGAACCAAATTGTCTTGAACCACCGCCGGACTGCGTAAACTCAAAGCCAAGCACAGGGTAGGCCCTAGGCCAAGATGGTCTCACTCTAATGGGCGCGGCGACGCCAGATAGCCGAGATAATCTCTAAACCGGAGGGATCAGATGGACACGGCGATTTTCGGCTTGCTCCTAGTGGTCATCGTCCTTCTATTGGGATTGACTGTGCTGATGTTGCGGAGAGGCAAGATAGAACCAAAAGATATAGAGCCGGCGGTCACCAAGGCTTGGATGGAGTCTGGGTTGAACCAAAGCGTCGGCCAGCTTGCCACCTACGCCAAGGATATTCAGGAAACCCATCGGTCAGTGGAGCAGATGCTCCGCGTGCCTAAGGAACGGGCATCGATGGGAGAGATTAGCTTGGAGACGATTCTCACGGACCAACTTCCCCCGGAAATGTTCGGCATAAGGGAAAGGATCTTAGACGGGAAAATACCTGACGCGCACATCAAGTCCACCGTGGGATTAATATGCATCGATTCCAAGTTCCCCTTGGACAACTATCGGGCCCTGGTGGAAGCGCCGGAAGGATCCGAAACTGACGGTATCAAACGGCTATTCATACGCGACGTTCGCGGACATCTCAACAAGATTCAAGAAGATTACGTGTGCCCGGAAAAAGGCTCTGCCGAGTTCTCCTTCGCCTACATACCATCCGAAGGAGTTTATTACTTCTTGCTAACAGATAGGGACGCCTACGGCATGCTCAGCGACTACACGAAGAAAGGGGTACAAGTAGTATCACCGCTGACCCTGTCTCACAAAGTTGAACTCATCAAAACTGGAGTGCACGCCCTAAAGCTTTCCGAGCAGGCCAACAAGGTTCGAGATGATTTGGCCAGGCTGGCGCAGAGTTTCAAAAAGGTGGATGAAGAGTGGCGAGTCCTGTACGGGACTCACCTAAAACGGGCCAGCGGGAAAGCAGATGATTTAGACCAAGCCTACGGCAAATTACGGGATGAGTTTGACCGGATAGAAAGTCTTACGGAAGAGACCTCATCAAGAAGCGCGGCCTGATTCCGGCGGCCAAGTCTGATTCACTCGAACCGGAGATTACAAATGGACTCTGAATTCGTAAAGTTCGCCCATCAAGATAACGTTGGCATCATAACCTTGAACCGGCCAGAGGCGCGTAACGCTTTGTCTCCCGCCATGTTTGCCGAACTTGGCCAAGCGGTCCTTGAGTGTCAAAGCACCGACGTGCGGGCCGTGATAATCACCGGGTCAGGCGGCTCCTTCTGCGCCGGGGCTGACGTTAAGGACTTCGTCAACGAACTAGAAACCGGAGGGCCCGAAGGTCTGCAGGAGCATTTAAGGGTCCTCGCCAACACGTTTCATCGGGATGTCGTCCTGGCGATCAGGCGGCTCGACAAACCGGTCATCGCCAGCGTCAACGGAATCGCCGCCGGTGGAGGGTTCAGCCTTGCCCTTGCCTGCGATCTTCGGGTCGCCTCCGATAACGCTCGCTTTCTGATGGCCTATGCGGGTATCGGGGCCACTGCCGATGGCGGTTCCACCTACCTGCTTCCCCGCATAGTAGGCTCTGCTAGAGCCATGGAGCTTTACCTTGCGGATCAGCCAACCACCGCCCAACGGGCCTTGGAGTTGGGTCTGGTAAACCAGGTGATTCCCGCAGCAGACCTCGACCGATCTACTTTGGAACTGGCCTCCCGGCTGGCGCAAGGTCCCACCGTAGCCTATGGCAGAGTGAAGGCCATGTTCGACGATTCTTGGGACGCCAGTATGGCAACCCAGCTTGACTCAGAAACCGCTTTTATCAGCGGTATTACCCTGACCGCCGACTTCCAAGAGGGTATTAAAGCCTTCACCGAGAAACGCGGTCCCCGATTCCAAGGACGCTAACGGTTCCCCATATAAAGCTTCGTTGTTTGACATTGCCCCTGCGGGTGGTGATGTATGGCAGAGGATGCGGGGAACAACCAGAACGTCGATCCTAGTTCCACACCTTCCGGGCCTTCCGCGCCCGATATTACCCTAGACCAAGCTCGGGTCTTGGCACTCCATACCGCCGATGTGGACCGAAGCACCATCAGTCGCGCCTATCGCCGTTCTCCCCTAGTATTCGCTATCGAGTATGAAGAGGAAAACGAGACCCATTTCCTAATAACCATCCGATTCCAGCCCGAGGGCGAATTCGGGGGGTCTGCGGGTCTGGAAGAGATATCCATCGGCAAAGATGGAGTGGTCGAATCCCGAAGGGTTCTCCGCCAACCCATACAGGATAAATCCGGATTGCCCGTACTACCGATAGTGGGCAGTTTCCTGGGCGCTGGAGCCCTGGCGATAATAATCGTGATTCTAGTGGCCGTCGGCGCATTTGATTCCGGCGACGATGGCCAAGGCGTGGCGGTTGCCGCCACTGCGACTCCGGAGCCAACCCCATCAGAACCCACCCAGATTCCCACCTCTACTCCCGGATCCGTTGTCGTGGAAGATCCCACCGCCACGCCCGAGGACACTCCTCCTCCGGCCCCAACTCCGACATTAGCTACAGCGCCAACGCTGGTGCCTACACTCGCACCGACGCCGACCACGGCGCCCACTTCCACTCCATTGCCGGAGGACACTCCCACTCCAGAGCCGACGGCAACTGCCGTTGTACCGCCCACGCCAACTCCAGCTCCGTCGCCTACGCCGATACCCGTACCGACAGCCACTCCCCGTTCCTACTGCGACTCCGCTCCCGGCGCCCACCTCAACCCCAACGCCTGCGCCGTCTCCCACGCCGATCGGAGGAAATCTGCGAACCGGCAGTCCCAGCGCCATGGTGCTGGACAGCGACAATAGATGGCTGTTCACAGTAGACGCCGTCAACCACCGGGTCCAACGTTTCGACAGCAAAGGCCAACGCATAAATTCATGGGGTAGCCTGGGTTCTGGTGACGGCGATCTGCGTAGGCCCAGCAACATCGCAATTAACCCAGTCGACGGCTGGCTGTACGTCGTCGATGCGGGAAATAACCGCATCATCAGGTACGATACACGCGGCCAGTTCCTAAACAGCTGGGGTGGCGGAGGTACCGGTAGCGGCTTGTTCGATAACCCAGGTCAGCTTCTCTATGACACAGTGAACAGGTGGCTCTACGTGATTGACCAGGGAAACAACCGGGTCCAAACATACAATTCCAGAGGAGAGTTCCTACGCACATGGGGCGGGGACGGCGCCGGGACCCTTCAATTCCTTGAGCCTTCAGATATAGCCTATGACCAAAATGCGGGATGGCTGTACATGGTTGATACTGGGAACGATCGGATTCAATGGATGGATGTTCGGGGCAGGTTCCGGGGGCTGAAAGGTAGCACTGGCACTGGAGACGAACAGTTCAACAATCCCACCGCTTTAGCAGTGGATGCTGTGAACGGATGGATTTACGTGGTAGACCAGGGGAACCACCGCATACAAAAGTTTGACAACCGCCTTCGATTCTTGCTGTCCTGGGGATCGCAGGGAGACGGAGACGGCCAATTCCAAACGCCTGGAGACATCGCCATTGATCCCGCGGGCGATTGGATCTACGTCCTCGATAAAGGAAACCAGCGAGTCCAACGATTTGGTACCAAGGGTGAATTCTCGCGAGCTTGGGGTGTCCAACGAGACGGCGACGGGGAACTCCAGGCGCCCGGCACCATCGCGATCGACAATTCTGGATTCATCTACGTAGGTGACATCGAAAGCCAGCGGGTTCAGAAATTCGACGAACGTGGCAACCCCCATTGGGAAGCGTTGACCGCCGTTCCTTAATGCGAATAACGGGCTGGTTTAGCTAGAGGTGGCGACGAACCGGTGAATCGACTATTTCAGGTCCACTACCGTCACGCCGTCACCGCCGTTCCCTTCTCCGGAGGCGATGCTTTCGGTCAGTGGATGGCCCGTCAGGTATGCTCGTATGGACCGCCGCAGAACCCCGGTCCCCTTGCCGTGGATGATTCGTACCGTTTCCACGCCTTGTAGGGCGGCATCGTTCAGCAATCCATCGACTCTGGCTATAGCCTCGTCCACGCGCAGACCCCGCAGATCGACCTCAGTATCCATATGGCGCGGCGTTGGGCGGCTGAAATAGACGCCTTGGTTCGCAGCAGGTTGGTGACCCACAGCCGGACGCTCTAATTGATAAGACGGAATCTTGGCCCGCATGGTCCCCAGCAAGACTTCGACTTGTCCCTCGTCATCCGGCGGAGAGATAACCTCGACGGGGCGGGGAATGCCCCGGATAAACACCCGGTCGCCGCTGCCAAGTTTTTCCTGCCAAGGAGTCCGTTTAACCTCGATAGGCTGCCAGCGAACTGACCGGACCTCCCGAGCTGCTTCTTGCAACTGGGACCGTTGCT
Source organism: uncultured bacterium (assembly GCA_963997925.1). Lineage (GTDB taxonomy): Bacteria > Chloroflexota > Dehalococcoidia > Lucifugimonadales > UBA3495 > UBA11650. The sequence continues at coordinate 5,416 of CAXEOX010000009.1, read as the reverse complement.
GTTGCAACGCCCCACGGGTGTCCGGCTGGTCCATCGCCCGCTCCGCCCTCTGCAACCGGTCCAGCAGGTCCGAGATTCGGATCTGCAATTCCTGACGCGATTCCTCAAGCATCTCTGCCTTGGCGGCTTCAACGGTCGCCAACCTGGCCTCCGTTTCAGCCTGCTGCTGGCGCGACTCGGCCAGAGCTGCCTCAGCGTCCTGCCGTAGTTGTTCCACAACCCGGCGCTCTTCCTGAAGCTCCCCCAGCAGGCTCTCCGTATCCCGCTCCACCGGAGACATGGACATCCTAGCCTGTTCTATGACCTCCGGCGGCAACCCCAGCCGGGCGGCGATGGTCAATGCGTAGCTGCGTCCGGGCAAACCAAGCGTCACTCTGTAAGTCGGCCCCAAGGTCTGCGGGTCCAAGTCAACACTGGCGTTAATCATCCCGGGAGTTTCTTGGACGTAGCGAGCTACTCCCCGGTGGTGAGTGGTCGCCACCACCAGCGGACCCAGGCTCTGAAAATGTCCCAATATGGCGGAAGCCAGAGCCGAACCCTCTTCAGGGTCGGTGCTGGTCCCCAATTCATCAACCAACACCAGGGAGCTGGGCGTGGCCTGACGCATGATGGATAGAAGGTTTTGGACATGGGAACTGAAAGTGGACAGCGCCTGCTCTATGCTCTGCTGATCGCCGATGTCGGCATAAACGCCATCTAACAAAGGAAAGTGGGCTTCTTCGGCGGGAACATGCAGTCCGGCATGAGCCATCAGGGCCAGCAATCCCACCGTTTTGAGAGTAACGGTCTTGCCTCCCGCATTGGGACCGGTAATCAGCATGACGGAAAACTCGGTCCCCAGGTCTAGGCTTACCGGGACCACGTCGCCGGTCAGCAAGGGATGCCGTGCGCCGGTTAACCGCAGGCTGCGCTCTTGGGCTTCGTCGCCGGGCACCCCGCCAGTTACCCATGGAGGAGTAGCTTTCAACGATATGGAGTAGCGCCCCTTGGCCATTCCAAGGTCCAAGCGGGACAACAAGTCCAGGGTCAACAAAAGGTCATGACCGGCTTCGCCGACCAGGCTGGAGAGTTGCCGCAGCACCCGCTCCACCTCTCGTTCCTCGGCCAAGCGAGCTTCCCGCCACCGGTTGCCCTGTTCCACGGCAGCCATGGGTTCGATGAAGACCGTGGCCCCGCTGTCGGACACATCGTGAACGATGCCAGCTACTCTGGGACGCATCTCCGCTTTGATCAACAGCACGAACCGTCCGTTGCGCTGGGTGATGATAGCCTCTTGCACCAACTCCTGACGTTGGAACCGGCGCAAACTGCGCTCCATCACTTCGTTCAAGTTGTGTTGGATGCGCCGGGATTCTTGCCTCAGCTCTCGAAGCGACGGACTAGCGTCGTCCAATACCTCCCCGGCCGGACTGATGGCGGCTCTGATGGCTCGTTGTAGGGAAGAAAGGTCGGGGATATTCTCCGCATAGGAAGACAGCAGTGGCAGTTCTTCATGGCGGGAGAGGTTAGACCGGTCGTACCCGGAGGCCTTCGCCAAATCATGTATGGGATAAAGCTCTTCGCCCCGCAGCAAACCTCCCAATAGTGCCCGTTGGACGTACTCTTGGAAGTCTTCCTGGGGCCCGAACTCCAGAGAGCCACCCTGTTCAAGGAATTGACGCGATTCGGTCGTCTCTTGCTGGCGGGTAGCAATCTCCAAGAGGTCTCGGGCCGGGGCAAGGGCGTGGGCACCGTCCTGGCCCATCAAAGTACGAGCGTAGGACGCCACTTGTTGGCGTATCTGGCTGAACTCCAGAAGCTCTACCGACTGGGAGAATCCACCCAACGTATGGGACTCATTAACCATGTCGATTGTCGAGTCTTCTAATACCATGCTTTCGTAGAGAACATCCTGAAACTCTGACGATTTCAGCTTAGATTAAAGGAATCTCACCACTGGAACTGATAAACCCGGCTCTCGTGCAGCATCCCCCCAACTTCGTCCAGCGTATCACGTTTGGGGTCTCGGATGTTCAGGCGTCTACCCAAGGTGATTGAACGGAACTGCTCCATGTAAGGACAGACCTTTAAGAAGCCGTTCAGGGTGAATCTCTCGCCGCCCAGGAATATGTAATCGAATTTACCGGCGTATGGCGCGAACTGGCGATGCACCGTTGCACAGGTCTTGTCGTACATCTTCCTCATCTGGCCTTCCCGGATGCGCTGGAACCTTAGTTGGGAAGTGCCGCCGGCATGGTGCTTGCCTTTCACGTAGCGGGCGTCGGTCTTAGAAGACAGCAACCGTTCTCCCCGGTAAATAGCCACGGATGATCGTCCCAACCGCAGCAGCACCACACCCAGGGTATATTCGGCCATCAACTGCAGAAGCAAAGCAGACGGATCCCAGCTTGAAACCAACCTGCTTTCCGGCAATGGGAATGGCGGAGCTACGACGAGGCACCGGTCGCCGGACCGCAACGCAGCCAGCCCCGTACCCGAATCTCGTATGGAACCGTTCAGCCTGATTAGACGCTCCCGCCAATCCCGCCCGGGCGAGCCCAAGGACTCCAAGAATTCCAGTCCCTCTCCGGGTTTCAGGTACAGGGTCGAAGCGGAACCGTCCGGCCCCGGAGCCCGCGCCGCCAACAGCCGTTCCAGATTTGTCTTGTCCAGGGTCCGGCCGGACTCTGGTTTGATTGTTTGAGCGTCGCTTTGTGTCATGATTAGGGCCTTATACCGCAGGATGAACGCGATTTGCCCTCTAGTATACGATTCACCGGTGCGGGAGTCTTGCTTAGCAGAATACACAGCAACGGACTTTTCATTTTTCGCGAACCCAATTTGCCCGCCAATATTGTTTTTGCTACACTAACCCGGTAAATCCGACCCCTCGGCGGACCGGCAGTTTATTGCCAGGGGAAGGAACGAGATAACCGCAAGAGGAGTCGCTATGATTTACGAAGTCAGAACCTACACATTGACGCCCGGATCGGTTGGCAAGTTCGAGGAGAACTTCGCCAAGGCTCTGCCCGCCCGGCAGAAGTACTCCAAGCTCGGAGCCTTCTGGCATACCGAGATCGGTCCCTTGAACCAGGTGATTCACGTCTGGCCCTACGAAAGCGTGGAAGAGCGAAACGACATCCGTGCCGACGCCTCCAAGGACCCGGAATGGCCCCCGGCCAACCCCTCGGAGATGTATATGGCGCAAGAGTCCGAGATTTGGCACCCCGCCCCCTTCATGCGTGATTTGGGTGAGGACCAGGCCCTGGGCAGCATCTACGAGATGCGGACCTACACCTACCAGACCGGCTCAATGGGCGAAGTCCTCAAGCGCTGGGCCGCCGCGATTCCCCATCGGGAAGAGCACTCCCCTCTGGCTCTGGGCATGACCAGCGAGTTGGGTGGCCTGAACAAGTGGATGCACGTTTGGCCCTACAAGTCCTTGGGCGATCGTGACAAGATTCGGGCCGAAGCCAGCAAGTCCCCTCATTGGCCGCCGCCCACCCGTGAGTTCTTGGTGAGCCAGCAGAACAAGATGCTGGCGCCCGCGTCCTTCTCGCCGTTGCATTAAAGTTCCAGCATCCGTTTCAACAGGCGGTTCGACAAGCTTTTCTGAGCCTGTCGAACAACCCGCCCAACGATTTGGTGGATGCTGGGTCTGAAAAAGGACCGGTAGAATCCTCCAGGCCCCATTCTCTGGGGTCCGGGGGATTCTGAATTTTCAGATACACTAATCTTTCGGAGTGCGTAGCGTACGATGGAATCCCAATCGTCAGAAGTAGAAGAGGTCAAAGCAGCCAACCAGCGGTTCTATGAGGCCTTTGGCGCTCTGGACATCGGGCAGATGGAAGCACTGTGGGACACCTCCGCCGATGCGATGTGCGTGCATCCCGGCTGGGACGCCCTCGTCGGCTGGGATGCCATACGCGCCAGCTGGGTGGGAATCTTCGACAACACCATGCTGATGCACTTCAACATCCGCTACGTCAACGTGGCGGTCCGCGGCGACACGGCCTGGGTGACCTGCGCGGAGCACATCTCCAGCGTCTTGCAGGGTCGGGCCAGCAACTTCGGCATCCTGGCCACAAATATCTTCGTACGGACGCCCCATGGTTGGAAACTTTCCGCCCATCACGCCTCTTCCGGCCTGTAACCTGGTAGATCCGGTCAATAACCTCTCCCGCTACCGGCTAGCGAAAGGAAACCTAGCATGGCCTCAGAAACTCCCAACATGTCCAAAACGGACAAGAACCTATGGAGCGCCATCGTCGGTGAGGCTCTCGCCTACCTCAAATACAACGCCTATGCTCACCGGGCGCTGGAAGAGGGCCTCCCCGAGATAGCCCAAGTCTTTCAGGAAGTCGCCGGAGCCGAGACGATTCACGGCCTCAACCACCTCCGGGTTTCCGGAGACATCGGCAGCACTCTGGAGAATCTGCGGACGGTCACCGAAGGAGAATCCAAAGAGTTCAGCACGATGTATCCCCGGATGATTCGGGACGCCCAGGACGAAGGGCGAGGCGACGCCGCTGATTCCTTCTCCCTGGCCATGGAACGGGAGCGCCATCATCTGGAGGTCTTTACCCAGGCCCTGGACCAGTTGGAGTCCCGGCGAATCGCCGACGTTTCCCAACCGGCGCCATCGGAAGCGCCGACTCATGTCCCGCAGATACAAGAGCAGATGGAATTCGCTCGACCGGCTACAACCGACCTGGATACCTTCGTCAGCGCCGCCATCGAACTGGACCGGGAGAGATGGCGCGTCGCTTCCTTGGGCCGGATCCGTGAGGTAGTCTTCGGAGCCCAGGACGGCATCCTCAGCACCGTCGCCTTGGTAACCTCGGTGGCCGTGGCCTTGGACAGTCATACCGCCGTCCTGGTTGCCGGCCTAGCCGCCGCGGCCGCAGGAACAATATCCATGGCCACCGGCGCTTTTCTAGGTTCCAGGGCCGAGCAGGACGTTCAGCGGGCGGAAATAGCCCGTGAGGCTCAAGAGATAGAGGAAAAACCGGCAGAGGAACTAGCCGAGTTGGTAGTGATATTCCAGCGGGAAGGAAGAACCTACGAAGAATCCCGCCGGATGGCCGAGGAGATCGCCGAAGACAAAGACCTTTGGATTCGCACTCTAGTGGAGAAAGAACTGGGCATAAGCCCGGACGAAACGACCAGCCCCATCAAAGACGCCGGAGTCATGGGGCTTTCGTTCTTGGTGGCCGCCTCGGTCCCCATCATCCCCCACATATTGCTGACCGGTAGATCGGCCATATGGGTTTCCATCGCCAGTGCCTTAGTGGGTCTATTCGTCTTGGGAAGTTTCAAAGGACGGATGGTACAGAAGTCGCCCATCTTGCAGGGCTTGGAGATATTGGGTATCGGCGCAGTCTCCGCAGCCATCGGCTTCGCCCTGGGAGAGGGCATTCCAAGACTGATTTCCTAA
>CAXEOX010000008.1:0-48687 GCA_963997925.1 uncultured bacterium | reverse complement strand
TTGTTTCCCCGCACTACGGTCACTGGGGCAATCTCGGCTAGCGACTCTATGATTCCGCCATCGCCGATGTCCCCGGCGTGCAGGATGTGGTCCACGCCTTGAAGTAGTTCGGGCACTCTGGGGTTGAGGTACCCGTGGGTGTCGGACACAACTCCTATCAGCATGACTGCCTCTCGTTCAGAGCAGGGCCTCGTTCAAGGTCACGCCAAAGCCGGGAGCGTCGTTGGGTTGGATATAGCCGTTCTCGACCACCGGCTCTCCGAACCAGAGTTCGTCTCGGGGCGCTCCCCGGTTGCCCGGATTTTTCTCGGCAAGTTCCATGCAGTTGCTGGCGACGATCAGGTGAAGGCCCCACACCTCACCGCCTCGATGGGGCGCAACTGGGATGGAATGTTCCCTGGCGATGTCCAGTATCCGCCGTCCCGCTGTTATTCCGCCGCACCAGGTGATGTCCGGCTGCCACAGGTCCAACGCTCCCGCCTTTGCGATAGCGGCGAAACCGTGGTGGGTGAACTCATGCTCGCCGCCCGATATCAGCGTCGGCTTCACCAGTTGGCGCAAGGCGGCCTGGCCGGACAGGTCGTCGGGTGTCAGAACGTCTTCGAACCAGTAGATGTTGAACTCGGCGAGACGTTTGCTCATCTCTAGGGTTACCGGGCCATCCCAGGACAAGTAGGTGTCAATCATGATTCGGGCGTCGGGCTCAAAGACCGATCTGGCCTTGGCCGCCGCCGCAACCGCCGTATCGTAGTCCGAGTCCTTGCCGGTCCAGCGGTGGGGGAATTTGTGGGCGGTGAATCCAAGTTCGCGGTACCATTCGGTATCCGGACCGGTGGCGTAGGACGGAACACGGTCCTTGGTCCTTGGTCCGATAAGTTGATGCACCGGTTTCCCTTCAGCCTTTCCCAAGAGGTCCCACAGGGCCAGGTCCACGCCGCTCAAGGCCATCACCGCGATACCCTTCCGTCCATAGGGGAGCGAGGCATCATAGAGCAAATCCCAGGCGGACGTGATGTCGTCGACGGAGTCTACCGTTCGCCCAACCAGAAGCTCGTTGAAGTGACGGTTAACCACTTCAACCGCCGCCGCGCCGCCACCACCATACCCGAAGCCGGTAACTCCAGTGTCAGTTTCCACCCGGACGACGATCTGCCAGAAGTGGGTCCGCCAGGAAGGGACAACGTGCTGATAGTTGGGGTAAACCGCCTTAACACCAGTAATTTTCATGCGTTGCTTCGTACCTTCAGGGTTAAACTTAACTTGACCATTCTCAAGAGGGATTGTATCTGCAAGGAGGGAGTAGTCAAGGAATCATGATATTGCTTGACCGTCCATTTCGATTCGTCTATAAATGCCCAATAACCCCACAAATCTGACGCAGGCCGACGCAAGGAATCCGTTCATCACCCATCTCCCCCTTTCCCAAATGGGGCCGGGGGGATTTCCCCACTGCCGATCCGAACAACACGAGGAGACGAAGAAATGCAGCGTTTCGACATGATAGTTATAGGTTCCGGCTCCGGTCTAGAAGTTTCTTCGGACGCGGCGGCTCTTGGGCTTTCGGTGGCCATCATCGAAGAAGGCCCCTTCGGCGGCACATGTCTTAACCGGGGCTGCATCCCTTCCAAGATGCTCATCCACTGCGCCGACGTGATGGACACAATCAAGAGCGCCCCTATCTTCGGTATCCAGGCCACGGTGCAAGGAATCGACTGGAAACACATAATCGCCCGGGCCACCGACGAGGTGGACGCCGATGCCAGGGCTATCGAGGCAGGCAACCGGCAAGCCGACAACGTCACTGTGTTCAAAGGGCGGGGAAGCTTCGTGGGACCGAAGACCATGGAGGTGAATGGAGAACAGATATCCGCCGAAACCGTGCTGATAGCCGCCGGGACCAGGCCTATGGTGCCGGAGATTCCGGGCCTTGATCGTGTTCCGTATATAACGTCGGACGAAGCCCTGCGTCTTCCGGAGCAGCCTCGCCGGTTGGCGATTCTGGGCGGCGGCTACATCGCTGCAGAGATGGCTCACTTCTTCGGCGCTTTGGGAGCCGAGGTTACCCTCATCCACCGCGGCCCCCAATTGCTGCGGGCCGAAGACGATGACGTGGCTCGCCGGTTCACCGAGGTGTTTCAGCGGAAGATTAACATGCTGTTGAACACCCAGATATCTCGAGCGGATTCCCGGGGCGACGAGATTGTATTGCGATTGTCCACGAACGGTAACACCTCGGAGGTCGTGGCGGATGGCCTATTGGTAGCCACCGGACGGGTACCCAACACGGACGTGCTGAACGTTGCAGCGGCAGGGGTGGAGGTAGACGAGCGGGGCTATGTGAAGACCGACGAGTTCTTGGAAACGAACGTGCCGGGCGTTTGGGGACATCGTCCGAAAGTACCTGCTTAAGCACAGTGCTAATCTCGAGGCGTCCTACGCTGGCAACAACATCTTCAACCCTGAAAGTAAGTTCGCTGTCGACTACAATGCCATGCCCCACGCCATATTCGCTTCGCCACAGGTCGCCGGGGTTGGGTTGACGGAGAGCGAAGCCAAAGCACAAGGAATCGACTATGCGGTCGCCAGCTACGATTACTACAACAACGCCTACGGTTCTTCCATCGAAGACCGGGATGGATTTGTGAAGGTTTTGGCAGAACGGGGATCAGGGGAGATTCTGGGAGCCCACATCATTGGGACCGATGCCTCGATGCTGATTCAAGAAGTGGTCAACGCCATGCGGGCGGGCATAACCGTCCGGGGTATCACCCAGTCGATCTACGTGCATCCAGCGCTGCCCGAGGTGGTCCAGCGGGCCTTCGGCGAGCTTGATTGGTGATGGGGAAGGGATCTGTCCTCGCCCCCTTTATGGGGGAGAGTTCGAGAGGGGGTTGTTGGTATCAACCTTCCTCACTGGTACGGCCTGATATCCCATATCCTCCGCGTCAGGGGCGAAGGCGGGTGAAGGCAACATCCTCTTGCCAAACCTTTGGCATAGGTCCCGAATCTTGCTGCACCATTACGTTGCATAGCCAGCTACTGTCGTCGGATTCGGGATAGTCGCTACGATAGTGGGAGCCTCGTGACTCCCGGCGGGCCAAGGCGCTGCGGCACGTTAGCTGGGCTACGGTCAAAATGCTCTGAACGTCCAGCCACTCTTGCCACGCCATGTTGTAGACAGTCACGGCGGGTACCGAAGCTTCGCCTGCACGGCGGGCGAGGTCTTCCAGTAAAATCAGGGCCTCTTCAAGTTCCGGGCCGGAGCGGACGATACCGCCCTTGTCCCACATCAAGGTTTCAACCTCTTTTCGGATAGCGTGGATGTTCTCTCCGCCGGTTCCGCCCAGTGGTCGGGTCGCCTTGGCGATGGCATCTTCCACCTGTTGTTCATCCATAACCGGTTGGGATCGGTCCGTGACGAACTCGGCCATGGAGTCACCGGCGATGGTGCCGAAGACCGTGGATTCAGCGACCCCGTTGCCGCCCAGCCGGTTAGCCCCATGGACTCCGCTGGAATCCTCCCCGGCGACGAATAGCCCGTCCAAGCCGCTTTGGCACTTCAGGTCGATGCGCACGCCGCCCATGTGGAAGTGGGCAGTGGGGGAAACCTTGACCGGCGCGCGTCCCAGGTCGAAGCCGACTTCGGCGCATCGGGAGGCCATGCCGGGGAAGGTGCGCTCCACGAATTCGGCGCCTAGATGGGACACGTCAAGCAGCACCGCGCCGTCGGGGGTGCCCCGGCCTGCTTGAATCTCCATGTATCCAGCTCGGGACACCATGTCCCGGGTCGATCGTTCCATGCGTTCTGGGTCGTAGCGTTCCATGAAACGTTCGCCCAGGTTGTTAAGTAGGTACCCGCCCGCGCCTCGCAGCCCCTCTTCAAGAACCGACCCGGTAATAATCGTTGCGCCAGCCACCAGGCCGGTGGGGTGGAACTGGTACATCTCCATGTCCTGCAAAACGCAACCGGCTTGGTAGCACAGGGCCATACCGTCGCCGCACTTTTCCAGGGAGGGCGCGGCAATGGTATACATCCGCGCCCCGCCGCCGGTGGCCATCAACGTAGCTTTGGCGTTGACGGCGGTAAATTCGCCCGAACGATTGTCCAGCAGTAACGCCCCGCCCACGCCGCCGTTCTCGTCCTTGAGCAGGGATATGGCTCGCCGTTCGTCGAGAAGGGTCAGACCGGCGGCAAGCACGTTCTCTTTCAGCCGGGACATAATCTCTATCCCGGTGAGGTCGCCCCGGTGGACGGTGCGATCGAAGCTCTGTCCGGCGAACGCCTTTTGGAAGATGCGGCCTTGGGCGTCCCGGTCGAAGAAACAGCCCAAGAATTCCAATTCGGAGATGACCTTGGGGGCGTTTTCCACCAACATCCAGGCCAATTCCTGGTTGTTGATGAAGGAGCCGCCTCGGATGGTGTCTTCGAAGTGCAGGTCGAGGGTATCTTTGGGGTCGAGGACGGCGTTATAGCCTCCCTGTACCATTCGGGTGCACCCGCTCTGCCCGATCAGCCCTTTTGCGGCCACGACGATGCGTAAGTGTTGATTGGCTCGCCGGGAGTGGAGGGCTGCCAGCAATCCCGCGCCACCGCCGCCGATAATCAAGATGTCTGTTTCCAATCGCTGATACATAGAACCAACATCCTATGGAATAACTAGGGCCAAATATAATCTACCGGCAACCCCTCCGCAACGTTACGACCACCGTCATTCCGGCGGAGGCCGGAATCCAGGGATGTCCGGCTTCTGCACACTGCGGCTTTCCTACCGAGTCCACTAGATTCCCGCCTACGCGGGAATGACGGGTTGGCGCAGTGAGGTTGCGCCCGCTCTATGAGCTTTCCTTGACACCCTATGTACGCCTGCTACAATCGCCGCCAGACATCACCGGGGCCGGTTCCCCGTATCCAGGCGATTCGCCACGATTAGGATAGGCTTATGGTCAGCGCAAGCACCGGAATATCCCAAGAACTGCTTTACCAGGTTGCGTACGAAGCCAACAAAAGGGCTGCTATCGTTGTGCCGCAAGATGGGCTGACGGCCTTTGGCGACGCTTTTGAGCGCGAGAGTAAACCCCTGGCCGCCTTCATCCTCGGCAGGATTCTGGACAATGCCAAACTGGCGGTGGCCGACGCCCGCCCCATGTGCGGCGACACCGGCCTACCCCGTTTCTACGTAAAAATGGGCAACGAGGCCAGGATCGACGGCGGATTCGTGGCTCTGGAACGCTCACTTCGCCGGGCGGTGGCTGACGTTACCCAGGACATCCAGCTTCGTGCCAACCGGGTCCATCCGTTGACCCGCAAGAATCCGGGCAACAATGTGGGTATATTCGCGCCAAATATCGACTACTCTTTCGAGCCTGACGGCGATTGGATCGACATAATCTCCGTGCACAAAGGCGGGTTGTTCGGGACTGACTATCGTATGTTGTTCCCAGCGGACGGCACCGACGGTATCAAGAGGTTCCTGTTGGACAACATGGCCGAGTTCGCCCGCCGGGGCCTATCCTGTCCTCCGGTAGTCGTGGGTGTGGGGCTTGGCGGCACTAAGGACCAAGCGGTTTCCCTTTCCAAAGAAGCGGCTTGCCTGAGGCTCATCGGCAACCGCCACCCGGATCCCGATGTGGCTGCCTTGGAAGTAGAGTTGGTTGAGCTTGCCAACAAGACCGGGTTCGGGGTCATGGGGGTTGGCGGTGATACCACCGCGTTGGATGTGCACATCGAGATTGCTTATACCCATACCGGCGGCGTGCCCATCGCCATATCCCAGTTCTGCACTGCCTACCGCCGTGCGGTGGCCCGGATCCACTCCGACGGTGAAGTGGAGTTTCGGGAAGACCCGATGTGGTTCACTGATTATTATCGTCGGGAGGGGATTGAGTAGAGGGTTTTGCGATCGAAAGATCGTGGCGCCGGATCCTTCGACAAGCTCAGGACGAACGGGAAAGGCGACCCACGCCGCTTGTGATGAGCGTGACGAACCACCTTCGATGCCGCTCTGCGCTTCATAGCACAATAAGTTAATGGCCCGAAGAAATTCTTAGGAGTGATGATAATGTCCCAGTACCAGGGACGGGAGTGGTACTTTAATTGTCCCGTTTCCAAAGAAGAGATCGAACAGGTTAGCGCCGGTGACTTGGTGTACCTCAGCGGTCCGGTGTTTACCGCGCGAGACGGCGTATACAAGCACATGTTGATCGAAGGCAATGCGCCGCCCATCGACCTGGCTGCCCTGACCAACGTTTCATTCCAGTCGTCTCCGGCTGGGGTCGAAGTGTCGCCGGGGAAGTACCATGTGTCCTCCCTCCAGGCGACCGCCGGGTTCCGCTACGCCCAGTACATGCCCCAGTTGTTGGAAGAGTTCGGCGTCAAGGTCGTGGTGGGCAAAGCTGGCATGTCCGAGGAAGTCTATCAAAACGTTTTCAAGAAGCACGGCGCCATCTGTCTCTCCACCATGGGCTACGGACTGGGAGCCATCTACGGCAACGCCATCAAAGATGTCCGGGACGTGTATTGGGTGGAGGAGTTGGGCATCTCCGAAGCCCTCTGGATCCTGGAACTGGACCGCCTGGGTCCTCTGCTGGTAGAAGGCGACGCACGAGGCAACAGCTTCTTCGCTAAAGCCAACGAGGAAATCAACCGGAATCTGGGGGCGTTGTACGAAGGATTGAAGCCCCCCGTATACGGTCGGCTAGGCGAAGAGGCAAAGCCGGAAATCGAACTCTTTTAGGGGATAACGTTGGCTCTTTCATTCAAGGCCTTGTCTCTTCATAGGGGCGCGTCCCTGGACCGCAACGCAGGCACTCGCGCCGGTTGGTGGGCTTGGTTCCTCCAACGTCTGACGGGAGTGGCGCTAGTTGGGTATCTCTTTCTGCACATCCTGGTTATCTCGACGGTTCAAGCCGGTCAGGATGCTTTCGACAGCGTGTTAATCGTCCTCCAGAAGCCCTTCTTCGTGGTGCTCGACCTGTTCCTGATAGCCGCCGTCGTGTATCACGCATTGAACGGGGTGCGAGTCCTTCTCTTCGATCTGGGTATAGGTCTGAAGCGACAAGCCGGTCTATTCTGGGTCTGCATGGTGTTGACCACGATTCTGACCTTAGTGGCGGGGTATTTTTCCCTGCCGCTGATTTTCCGGAACTGACGATGAGAAAGATTGAGGCATATGGCCGCGCCGTTAACTGACAACCAAGATACGGGCGTCGTCGGCTTCTGGCCCTGGTTCTACCAGCGGATCAGTGGGGTTCTGCTGATTTTCTTGCTGGCGGTGCATATCTGGATGGGCCATTTCTCCGGACTGCGGGCGGTGATTGACGGACGCCAGGAAGAGTTGGTGCTGTACAGCATCGTGCAGCAACGCTTGGCCCAAGGGCTGTTCATATTCGTGGACTTCTCGCTGCTTGCGTTGGTGCTTTACCATGGGTTGAATGGCATGCGTAATATCTTCCTGGAGTGGCCACCCGCTGCGAACCGGGCCAAGGCGATGACCTTGGGCCTGTGGGTTCTAGGGGCGGTTACCTTTGCCTACGGTGCTTGGGCTCTGCTGGCATTTATACTCTGACCAAAATAGGACAACTGTTGGAAATCGCATGGCGGACATAACTCTCACGGTCAAACGCACGGGCGATACGGACGATTCCGGTTCGTATTGGCAGAGCTTCACCGTGCCCGAGATTGCCGAGACCATGAGCGTCTTGGACGCCTTGATATGGACTCAGCAGAACATCGAACCCACTCTGGCCTTTCGACGGGCCTGCCGGGTGAAGATGTGCGGCACCTGCGGCGTGAGAATCAATGGCCGTGAGGGTTTGGCCTGCGGCACGCTGGTGCGGAGCTTGGTGGGGGACCGGGGTGGTGAGGTGCGGGTGGAGCCGATGCGACATCTGCCGGTGGTGCGTGACCTTGTGACCGACCCCGGAGTCTTCTACCAACGATTAAACCAAGTGGGGGCGGCGTTTACTCCCAAGGATGATTCGTTGGAACCGGCCCAGATATTGCCGGACTCCAAGGAACGAAAAACCATCAATCCCCACCGGGAGTGTATCTACTGCGGCCTGTGCTATTCGGCGTGTTCCGTGGCTGGGTTGGACTCGGGTTATCTGGGTCCGGCGGCCTTGAACCGGGCATTTGCCCTGGTATCCGACAGCCGGGACGGGACCGGAAAACAGCGTTTACAGGCGAGCGCCGGGGATCACGGAATATGGCGGTGCCACACGATATTCGAATGCACTGCGGTCTGTCCCAAGGGTATCCCCATCACTGAAGCCATCGAAGGCCTGAAGCGAAAGGTGTTCGTTAACAAGCTTAAGAGTCTGATTGGACTGGGCCGGTAGCCAGGGCTTCCAGAGCTTTCCGCACGATCTGCTTACGTAGCTCCCGCTCTTCCTCCGGTGGAAGGTCCGAGTCTCCCAACAGGTTTACGATGCCCTGTCCTTGGACGATCCGATTGGAGCCCACCGCCTCCGCCACGGCAGTCATGGCGGTTATCTGAGCCACGGGGATGCCGGCTTTTTCCAGCTCGGTGGTAATCGCAGCGCCGCTACGAGTGCTCGTCCCTCAAGTCGATGTCAGTATCACCGAATCGACACCGGCCTCTATCAGTCTAGTCGCCATCTCCCGGCCCATGCGCCGGCTGTTCTCCAGCGGGTTGCTGTTCCCAGTGGTCGACAGGAATTCCGGGTGTAGCTTGCCCACCAAACCTTCCCGCTCCATCTCCCGTAGTACGTCAACGGGCACCAACCGGTGGGGATCTTCTTCCACCGGGCGGTTGTCGTAGCCGCCGTGAGCCACCTCGTATTCTCCGGACAGCAGCGACTCCATGCCTTCGATGGGGTAGGCTCCCCAAACCTGAGCGAATGCTCTGGGGATGCGGTCGGGATTTCCGGATGGGACGAGACCGCCATCGGTAACCAGCGCTATTGTCGCCTTGGCCATGTCCGGCACCGGAGGCGGGGCAGGAGTGGAGTCGATAGAGGCGATGGGCACTTCTGCCTCGAAGAACTCGCCACGGACCTTGGAGAGAAGCATGTGGCTGAGGCGGTGAGCCGCCGTTTGGGCGACAAACTCGGAACGCAGCTTGCCCTGGGAGAAATAACCCTCGTCGGCGGGCCGTCCCATGGTTTCCTTGTTGACCAGCTTAGTGCCCAGACGTGACATGCTAGAGAGAACATCCCGCATCCGGGAAACATCGTCCCCTGAGTCCACGATGTAGATCGATTCACGATAAAGGTCCACTCCGGGATTCTCCGAGGCCATAGCCGTGATTGTTGGAATGCCCAGTTCGTCTCGGACGGCGGCGCAAACGGCTCCGGCGGAGGCGCCGTAGCGGCCCGCCTGGAAGCAAGGACCGGCGACCAGAAGATCTCCTTGAGCCTCTGTGATTGCCTCGGTTACCGCGGCAATCACGGCTTGGGCGTTCTCGGCGGCGTAGTTATCACCGCAGATGACGGTCGTCACCACCTTAGAGTCCTCGCCCAGTATCTGCTCCAAAAGCCGGCCGGGCCCCAAGGCGTTGGGGCGTACCTCCGGTGGCCGCCCAGCCTCCTCTTCGCCGCCGATGCCACCGAAAAATTGGTTCAGGTAATAGACGATTCGCATTTGATATCCTTTCTTCGGCCAGACCGAGTTTAGTGCAGTGTAGCGGTCTCTTCCCTATGAAATAAACCCGCCCGCCGTCGCCTGGGTGCAGGCCAGGGTCCAGTATTATTGCGGGATGAACTTTTCTAGATCCCGGCCTACGCCGGAATGACGAAGGGCCGCTTGACTCAAGCCCCTCTAGTAAATCATCGACTGCAGCTTTGATGCGCCTTGGTTGTTAGTCACGCCGCAGATGGTGACGCCTGGGAGTTCGGTCAGGTTGACCAAATAGGTTCCCACGTCCGGGTTGCCGGCGATGATTGTTTCGACGGGTGGGGCGGGCCAAGAGATGTCGGCGGCTTCGCTAACGTTGACCACTGCGTCTACGCCGGGGATGTTCATCAGCGCCGCCGACTCGGCCCGCCGGTCAGGCGCGGTGTCGCTGACCATGATTGCGGTCTTTATCCCCATGTCCTCGCATATCCGGGCCGTTTCGAACATGTCGGAATGGGGAGCGCCCCCGGCGTACTTGGTGATTATCGCGGCATCGGCGTGCATCGTATTCTTTGCAATCTGGGCGGCCAGCATGGCGTTGCGGTTTAACTCGTCCAGGAGTCCGGATGATGCCGTGGCGATGACCCCGGTGAAGGTTAATTCCTTGACTTGGTGGCGGCGGTACAGATCCAGAATGATGGGGTTGTTCTGGTGGAAATAGGTTTCCAGACCTCGAGCGCCCCAAGAGTAGGAAATGACCAGAGCCCCGTCCAACCACTCGTTGGGGTGCAACGTCACCGGTAGCATACCTTTGGTGTTGCCACCGTAGAGGATGTGCTCGTCAACTTCAGTCCCGTGCTGATGACCGTGGACTTGGCCGATGTAAGCCACTCTCGGAAGACTGCTCCGGTTTTCGCTGGACGGCGTGTCCAGGTTGAATTCTTGGGTGCTGTCTGGAGTCTTGCCGATGCCGGACCTGGCCAGATAAACCGAGGCTTTGACCGAAGCCAGGCGCAGGGCGTTCAGGACTGCATGGCGGGGGACATCGGCGTGGGCGTGAGGAACTACTACCAGATGCCGTAAGTTACCGTAGGGTGAGGCTTCGGACGGCGGACCGCTCATCTCCAGAATCTTGGCGACGCCGCCTCGCCTGGAGGTGTAACCCAACTCCCCACCCGGCTGACCGCCATCCACCACGGTGACCGCTGCGCCTCTCAGCACGTGGGTCGTTCCCTGACCCGCTGGTGCGATGGGGCTCAGGATACCGGGGAAATCCGGACCGGAGCCGGGCTCTTTAGCACGAGGCTCCAGAATGTCGAACACGTAGCCGACGCGGCATATGTCGCCGGGGCTGACAATCTCCAAGTCCACCGTTCCCAATCGTTGGTCTTCCAGGAGGTACTGGCGCAATTCCTCCACATTTATCTGAAGGCTTGATCCATCAAGCTCAGTGTTGGGACCGGCGCGTAGTTCGGTGATGGGATGAATCGCCAAGGTTAGCTTCAAGGAAGGCCTTCTGTATCGGAAGATTCATAAAATAAACCCGGTAACGCATCCCAGATACATGACTAGATGTGATACCGGGCTAGTTGACGCCCGTGGAACGAATAACCCCCGTGATTGAATGAGGGTGGTGGGGGAGCTACCGGTCCATCTTAGTTACGGTGTTAGCCTTGGGGTCGTACTGATACCGGATTACCTCGGTCAGCTTTTGAGACTCCAGACGCACTACCAAGGCTCGCCCGCCGGTGACGTTGACGGTGTCGTGAATCTCTCCGGGTAGGAAGAAAGCAACCTTTCCCTCGCCTTGATCGAAGTTACCGGTTTCTTTGATCTGAGGTGAGTCGACTCCCTCTCCGGGGTAGAACCAACGCCACTTGGTCTGCTTGATGGTCCCTTGATACACGCCGTAGACCACCCAGGCTGCGCCGTGGTCGTGGGGAAGGTTGTCCTGGCCTGGCTTTTGGACGGTACACATCAAGAGGAATCCGGGGTCGGGTGCGCCGTCCTCTTGGTCCTGATGGAGGTCGTACCGGCCAAATCCACCTTCTTCCGGAAGGTTAAGCTTTTCTTGCAGCCAATCGGGTTCCGCCAGCAAGTCTTCCATATGGTCAGACACTGCTTGGGCCTGGGCCAGGGGGTCTTTGGTGGAAGCGAATATCTTCTTTACATCGTCTACGAAGGCTTCCATGGTGTAAGTAGCGGTTTGAGTCATGCCGACCCTCCAATATTTATGGCTTGAATCTTGATAGATTTTATTGTGATGGGCAACTTAAGAGGTGTCAACCTGAGGATGTCCGGGGTTATGGCACGTTTTGGACTCGGGCGTAACCAGGGAACCGCCATTGACTAGGGGCAAACACGGTGGTAGATTCTCGGCAACACGCACCATCCATGTACTGCTGTGATGCTCGATATCTATCGCAGGCGGACCGAATATCCGATCAAGAAAAGGGGATACCAAATGACACAACGAGTATGGGATTCTTTTCTCACCGAGCAAGATAAAGCCCACCTGGCGTTGACGGGGAGGAAGCCCGTGGGATTTGGCGAAAATCCCGCATTGTTGCTGGTGGACCTATACCGGTGGGTCTTCGGAGACGATCCTGAACCGCTGCTGGAAGCGGTGAAAACCTGGCCGTCGAGTTGCGGCCTAGCGGCGTGGGACGCTATACCCCATATCCAGACTTTGCTGAAAGCGGCCAGAGACGCCGAAATACCCGTGATTCACATGACCGGTCTTGACGGTTGTGGCGTGGAAGGTTGGAGCACGCGCAAGGGAGACCGCCGGCCCGTCGTCACGGACCCCGCTGCCGCCGAACGCCGAAGCCGCCAGTACGACATTATCGATGAAGTCACTCCCATTGACGGAGAAGCCTTCCTACGCAAATCCTCTCCCAGCGCCTTCTGGGGCACCCCCTTGGCTGGCCACCTGAACTACTTGGGCGTCGATACCCTCATCACCGTCGGCGAGAGCACCAGCGGTTGTGTCCGGGCCAGCGTGGTAGACGGTTGCACCAACCGGTACCGGATGATTGTCGTGGAAGAGGGGTGTTTTGATCGGCACGAGTCGGCCCACGCCATCAACCTCTTCGACATGAACCAGAAATACGCCGACGTCCTACCCCTGGGTGAAGTCCTGGAATGGATCGCCGATTGGAAAGCCCGAAAAGACGAAGCCTAACCCTCCACTAACCGGCTTTCGGCAAGCCCGTCCAACCATCCCCGTACCTAAAAAGCCCCCCTTTCGTAAAAGGGGGGTTGGGGGATTTCGCCCCCCAGCCCTTCCCATCCTCAGCAACTGGAGTCCCCATGCAAGACCCTTCCTATCCTGGAGCAATAACCTCAATGGTCACGTTCGGTGACCGGGTCAAAGGTTTCCTGGCCATGCCGGAGAACCAGACCGGTCCTTTCGGCGCAGTGATATTGGGCCACGAACGTTACGGTCTTATCCAACATACCCTGGACCTGACCGCTAAGTTCGCAGCTCACGGCTACATCGGGCTCGCTCCGGACCTGTTCTCCCGTTGGGAAGGGGACATGGATGCCCTGAACCGGGGCGACATACAGGTGACAATCACCGACGATGATTTGAAATCCTACCTGGGTGACAGCCTGGATTACCTTTTGAACCACCTCCAGGTCGACCCGAACCGCATCGTTGGGATGGGTGTCTGCCAAAGCGGTGACTATCCTTTAGTGTTGAACAGCATCCGGCATGAGATTTCCGCGAACATCGTCGTGTACGGCGGCGCTCAAGCCAGGGTCTGGGAGGTGGACGAAGCCAGGCCGGTCCCCTACGAAACCATCTTGGAAGGCATCCAGGCACCGATATTGGGTATATTCGGCGAGCATGATCAGGTGGTGTCGGTGGAAAACGTGCGGCGTTTGCAGGATCTTCTCCAATCCAAACGCAAGAGCTATGAATTCAAGTTGTTCCGGGACATGCCCCACGGTTGGTTCAACTCCACCATGCCCGGCCGCTACCGGCCCAAAGAGGCGGAACAAGCCTGGTCTTTGATAATGGACTATCTGCGCCGGGTCCACGCCGGAGAGTTTCCCTCCGACCGGGTCATCTGGCGGTTCGAGTCCAATATCGCACCCGACTACGACTTCAGCACCAAGGTGAGATTGGCCTGATAGATGCTTCAACCCGGGGTTATTGGCAAGGTGCAATGAAGGGCAGTTTTGATATAGTTAACATGGCGTCTACTGGGGAGGAGAAGACATGCTAACCGTCAAGGAAAATGATCGATTAACCCGGGTGGGACCTAACACTCCCATGGGTGAGTTGATGCGCCGTTATTGGCAGCCCATCGCCGCTTTGGCCGAACTGGACGAAAACCCGGTTAAACCCGTCAGACTGCTTGGCGAATCCCTG
Organism: uncultured bacterium; assembly: GCA_963997925.1. Classification (GTDB taxonomy): domain Bacteria; phylum Chloroflexota; class Dehalococcoidia; order Lucifugimonadales; family UBA3495; genus UBA11650. The sequence goes on along the minus strand of CAXEOX010000008.1, from coordinate 34,732 downwards.
ATTCTCTACCGGGACCGCAAGGGTACTCTGGGCTTGATCGGCGACACTTGCCCCCACCGTCGAATCTCCTTGGAATATGGGATTCCCGAGGACGGGGGACTTCGGTGCCCGTACCATGGCTGGATGTTCAGTGAAACCGGTCAGTGTGTTGAAATGCCGGCGGAATCCCCTGAAAGCACCTTCCCCAGCCGGGTAAAGATTACCGGCTATCCCGTTCAGGAAATCGCTGGCTTAATCTTCGCCTACCTCGGGCCTGACCCGGCTCCCCTGCTGCCCCGGTGGGACATGTTTGTCTGGGATAACGTGCTTCGAGACATCGGAAGCACGATAATCCCTTGTAACTGGCTGCAAATCATGGAGAACTCCCTGGACCCGACCCACGTGGAATGGTTGCACGGCCGCTTCTCCGACTACGTGCTGGAGAGAATCGGGCGGACGGACCTGAAAAGGGAATTTTTCCGGGTGGGAGAAGGGGGCCCTGTCCCTGAAGGCCAGATAACCGGCAACTTCGACCACGAGAAGATTGGCTTCGACGAGTTCAAGCACGGAATAATCAAACGGCGGGTTCTGGGAGGCCAAACCGAAGACCACCCAAACTGGCGCATCGGCCATCCCATCCTTTTCCCCAACGTTTTGCGGGTGGGCAGCAACTTCCAATACCGGGTGCCGGTGGACGACACCCACACCCTGCACATCTGGTTCACGGCCTATCCCCAGCCGCCCGGAGAGACGGTTGAGAAGCAGGAAACGATTCCCTTTTACCACGTTCCACTGCCCGTTGACGGTGATGGGAACGCCGATTGGAATCTCATGGACAACAACAGTGGCCAGGACATCGCCGCCTGGGTTACTCAAGGTCCCATCGCCGACCGCTCCCAGGAGAAGCTGGGAGAGTCGGACAAAGGCATCATCCTCTACCGGCGCATGTTGCGCCAGCAACTCGCTATAATCGAGGACGAAGGCGAGCCCATGAACGTCTTCCGCGACCCGGTGGCCAACGTATGCATCGATTTGCCATGGGAAGGTCAGGAAGATCCCTGGGCCTATGCCCGGCGGGGTCTCATGCGCCGTACCGGCCAGGCTGGCAAATACGCTCCCGTTCTTAGGGACATGGTGGCAAGATTGGACGGGGAAGAGGCGCTTAAGGGGCCTGTCCACTAGCCCGTCAATCTATTCTTTAGAGATTTCCTCCGCGTAGGGGTTAGGAGCAACCAGTGAACCTTCAGGATCTGTCCGTAGGCTTCAATGTCCTATTGGACACCGGCGACTTGGCCGAGGTCTTGTCAATCAACGACGGGGAGCAGACTGTCCGGGTCTGTTACCTGGATGCCTTGGGTCAGCCGGAGCTGGTTGGCTCGGAAGTATGGCTCTCCGCCGACGAGGTTATCTCCATCGATATGGGGTCCCACTCGGAAGGCCAGACCTAGTCCAGTGGCCTTCGGCGGAATAAGCCGCTGATTCAATCAACCGGTGTTGTAGGGGCGCACGGCCGTGCGCCCCTACGTGATTCCCCTATTTCTTCGGCAGACTCATTGAGATTCGTCATCCTAGGAGAATATGTATGGCTCCCAACGGCGTTACCTTCGGCGTCCACTTGCCGGTCAGGATGCTTCCCGGCGCGGGCATTGATCCGCCCTCGGCTGCTCTCCTAACCGACACGGTAGATGCCGCCAAGGAGTCCGGCTTCTCCTCTGTCTGGGTCACCGACCATATCGCTTACATGGACCCTTGGTTGGATTGCCTGATGATGCTGGCCGCCGTTGCTGGCCGGGCTAACGAACATGGGATGAGAATCGCTACCGGGGTTATCGGCCTGCCGTTGCGGCACCCCGTGGCCATCGCCCAGACATATGGGACCTTGGATGTTCTGAGCGGCGGCAACCTGATTGTTGGCGTGGGCGAAGGCTCTACAGAGTCCGACTTTCTGGCCCTTGGCATCCCCTTCCAAGAGCGGCGGAAGATGCTGGAGGACGGAGTTCCGGCGCTACGGGCTTTGCTCAGCGGAGAGGACGTAAGTCATCACGGTCCCTATTACAACTTCGACAATGTGACCGTCGCTCCCAGAGGTTTACAGCAGCCTTGCGTGCCGATCTGGCTATCCAGTTGGGGGTCGCCGGTGGGGATGCGACGGGTGGCGCGCTTGGGGGACGGCTGGGTGTCTTCCGCTTGGCACTCCACACCGGAGGAGTTCAGCGAGGCTTTCGCCAACTTAAAGGCCGCCCTCACTGGACGCGGCAAGGACCCCGGAACTTTTCCCAACGCCGTGAACACCATGTTCATGTACATCGATGAAGATGGAGACCGGGCCAGGTCTGTGGCTGTGCCCATAATCGAGCAGACAATCAGGGCTAAATTCGAGTTTGAAGGCGGGCATTTCCTAGTGGGCAGCTACCAGGAGTGCCAAGAGTTGCTGCGGCGTTGGATGGCGGCCGGGGCCAAGGAAATTTGCGTCTGGCCAGTAACCGACGCTGTAGACCAGGCGCGCCGGTTCGGCCAGTTCTTGCTACCGGGGCTGTAGGGCTGCGAGGCTGATTAGTCCGTGAAGTTGGGCATGACTTTGGTGGCGAATAGCTCTATCTGCCGCATCATTACCGAGTGCTCGTAGAGCCCGGTGGATATCCAGAGGAACAGTTCTTCGAAGTTCAGGGATCCGTCTAACTCCCTGATTTGCTGCGTGACACTCTCCGGTGTTCCCTGTAGAACCAGCCCAGGCGGGAAACCGAAGGGAACGAACCAGGCGTTGAATAGCCAGTCGAATTGATCCCGCAACTCTTGAGCCTGCTCTTCGGTATCGGCGATACACAATGTTGCCCCCATGGCCACTCCCTGACCGGGCCTCAGCTCCCTTCCCGCTCCTTGAGCTTCCTCTCGATAAGCTTTGAATAGAGACTGGCAGAACTCCACGTTGTCCGACAATACCACCGGCGTGCCGCCTTCCCTGGCCCAGAATCGGGCGGTGGTGGCGCTGAAGGTGAAGGGCGCATATACGTCGGGATAAGGCTTCTGGAAAGGTTTGGGGGCGATTCCAATCTCTTTCAGCGGCTCCCCTGCCGCTGCGCCCTGGCCCCAGTTTAACGTGGCGGGTATCTGCCAAGGCGTGTCCGGCGGGGGAATCTTCCAGAACCGTCCATCGTAAGAAAAAGTGTCCTTGGTCCAGGCAAGTTTGATAATCTCCCAGGACTCTTGAAAGGCGGCCCGGTTCATCTCGTCTTGCTCGGAATGGTCCGAGGAGGTTGCGCCCACACCTATAGGATGGCCGAAGGTGTTGACCCACCGGGACTGGTAGCCCCGGGCGAAACCCACGTAGACCCGGCCCTTGGTCATTTGGTCCAGCATGGCTATGTCTTCGGCTACCCGTAGCGGGTGATGGGTCGGCAGCACCAAGGCCAACTGGCCGACTTTCAAGTTCTGGGTGCGCATGGCAACGAAGGCGTCCAGCATGATGGGGTTGGTGGACAGTTCCAACCCTTCGACGTGGAAGTGGTGCTCAGTGAACCCCATCCCGTAGTAGCCCAGTTCGTCGGCGAATCGAGCCTGCTCGTCAATCTCGCTGAGCATCCGCTGATACAGGTCGTCCCGCAGACCGGCCATGCCCTGTTCCAGTTCGTGTCGGCGGCCGATGGTGGGCAGCATGAACAGGTGGAATTTCACTATACGACTCCGTCTTCAACCAACTTGGCTAGATCTTCGGATGTAATACCCAGGAGTTGTCGGAATACCATCTCGTTGTCATGGCCCACGGGCACAGACCCTCGCCATATCTTGCCGGGCGTTTCCGAGAACTTGGGGGCGATGCCGGTACCCTTTACCGTTCTACCTAGATTCAGGTCCTCCCACTCGATGTGAACGTTACGCGCTTCGTAATGAGGGTCTTCCGCCATGTCCCTTGGGGTCATGATAGCGCAGCACGGAACCTGAGAGGCGTTCATGATTTCAACTGATTCGTTCACGGTATGCTCAAGCACCCATCCTCTCAGGATTGCGTCGAACTCGATACCATGGGGAGAGTCTAATTCGGTGGTAGCCTTCTGCCATCTCTCTTCCTCCGGGTCCAGACCAATCACCCTGCATAAGCGATTGAATGGGCCGCCGAGAGCAGCAAGGTTGACCCAACCGTCGCTGGCCTGGAATGTGTCGTAGGGCTGGAATATGCCCGCCGCGTTTCCGGAGCGCTCCCGGTTCAATCCAAGTTCATAGTAGGCCACCATGGTGCCGGCGAGGACACGATGAATCGCCTCATATTGGGCGAGGTCGATCACTTGGCCCTGGCCGGTGCGTTGGGCGTGGATGTACCCGGCCAGAGATGACCAGATGCAGAAAAGGGCGGTGATGAAATCCCCTGTCCATGGCGCGGCTCGCGAGGGAGTTGCTGGTTCGGCGAAGCCGGTCAGATTCATCGAACCGCCGAAGCCCTGGCCGATGAAGTCATAGGACGCTCTGCTCAAGTAGTCCTCACTCCCATCTTGGCCGTAGCCGGAGACATGAGCGATGACAATGCGGGGGTTGGCCTTGAGTATCGTTTCGTCATCCAGGCCCCATGCCGAGTAAGTCCCAGGGATGGAACTTTCCATCCATATGTCGGCTTGGCGGAGAAGGTCTAAGAATATCTCCTGGCCCCGAGGTTTGCCGGTGTCCAGAGTAACGTGGAAGCTGTTGCGACGGTCCTGGACCCAAGCTGCGGCCACAGTATTGCCGTTGTCGCCTGTGATGGGGAACTCCAGGTTTCTCCAAAGGCCGTCTCCCTGTCCAGGGCGCTCAACCTGAATCACCTCAGCCCCCATCTCGGCGGCCATCGTTGCCGCAAAGGGCTGGGCGATGAGAGAACCGCTGGATATTATGCGGACTCCTTGGAGAGGACCGAACTCTTGGGTTAATACCTTAGGTCCGTTGGTATCCATAAGTCTCCTCCCTCTTCGAGTGGTTGTTCTGGAGAGATAGGATGGTTTACTTTCGCCTGCGCCGGGGTTGGCGACGCGGTCATTATAAGCGAAATATGGGTCAGATAAAGCCACTCTATCTTTTACTATCAAAACTGGCGGATGGGATACAGTCACTTTGTTGCGTGGTATCTGTGTGTGTGATACTGTGAGCCTCGCAACCGAGCACCTCTAATAGGAGGAACATCATGAGCTACACACCGAAGTGCCTGGGCCACGTCAACATCTTCGTACGCAACGCCGCACGCTCGCGAGAGTGGTATGAGGACGTTCTAGGCCTGCACACCTACGACCTCAGGCCCGACGCCGCTTTCATGTCGGCGGACATCGAGCAGTCCCATGAGATAGCGTTGGTGCAAGTGGGCGATGACGCTCCAGGACCGGAAAGAGGACGGGTCGGCCTAAACCACATGGCCTGGTACATGGAAACCCTGGAGGACTTAAAAGAGTTCTACCTGAGGATCAAAGAGAAGAACATCCCCATAGTCCGGGTAGGCGACCACGGCATCTCCATGGGCGTTTATATCCAAGACCCCGATGGCAATGGCATCGAGGTGTTCTATGAGTTGCCTAGGAGCGAATGGCCTCGCCAGGAAAAGTTGTTCACAAACCTGGGCAACGGCGAAGGCCGATTCCCCGGTCCCTGGGACGAAGAACTGAAGAAACAGGCCGCCGCTGCTGCTGCTCATTAGGACGGGCCGGTCCCGGCGTAGCCGGGGAAATCCCCCAACCCCCCTTTACGAAAGGGGGCTTTACGATTGATTGTGGGTGACACCTAGGATTACGTATTCTGGGTGGTAGGAGGAAGGGTTAATGCAGATCGGTGTCAGCGTGCCAATCACCGACTTCGGCGCCGATTTTGGCGCGGTGCGGGATTACGTGCAAGCGGCGGAAGACTTGGGGTACAGTCACATTCGTACCCTGGATCATGTGTTGGGCGCGGACCCGCAACATCACCCAGACGTCCCCCGCTTCCCTTATACCTACGAGAGCTATATCCACGAGCCCTTTACCCTGCTGGGCTATCTGGCCGCCATCACAACTTCGTTGCAACTGACCACCGGCATCATAATCCTCCCCCAGCGTCAAACAGTCCTAGTGGCCAAGCAGGCTGCTGAAGTGGACGTGCTGAGCGGGGGACGTTTGCGTATGGGTGTTGGAGTGGGTTGGAACCCGGTGGAATACGAGGCGCTGGGCAAGGATTTCAGCACAAGAGGCCAAGAGTACGAGGAACAAGTGTCTCTTCTGCGGGCTCTTTGGACCCAGGATGTGGTCAACTTTGAAGGCCGGTGGCATCGCGTCACCCACGCCGGTATCAATCCCCTACCGGTGCAGCGGCCGATCCCCATTTGGATGGGCGCAGGGTCGGGGGCTGGAAACGTTCCCAGCAATCGGGTATTGAGGCGCATCGGACGCTTGGCCGACGGTTGGTTCCCGATGTTGCCGCCGAACGAGGAAGGGAAGGAGGCCGTGGCCCGGGTGCGGCAATACGCCGTCGACGCAGGCCGTGACCCGGATGCCGTGGGTCTTGAGGGCCGGATCACGGTGTCCGCGGGAGGGCCGGAGGACTGGGCAGGTGAGTTGAAAGCGTGGGCGGACATGGGCGCTTCCCATATCTCGGTGAACACCGGTGGCGCCGGCTTCACCACCCCCGACGAAAACATAGACGCCATCCGCCGGGTCAAGGAAGTTGTCGGCGACTGAGCGTTTCCCCCGTGAGCCTGTCCGCATACGAGCGGTTTATTTCACCTCAGAGAGCACAGAGAACGCAGAGTTTTAGGTTTTATTTCCGTTTCTCCGTGTCCTCTGCGCCCTCTGTGGTGAATTAAGGGCTTTGCAGCAAGAATCTTATCTTGAGGAGAGAGACATGCCAAGAGTGGCTTTAGACCTGAATGATGGTGAGGACAAAGAGAAAGTAAGCGCTGGCTGGCGCGTGGCTGACGGGTTGGTTCCCGGCGAGCCCAATGAGGGACTGGTGTCTCAGATGCTGGCGAGTCCGGCTCTCGATGCCGATTTTGACGACTCCGGATGGGAAGAGTGCACCAATGTTCGGGCAAGCCGTTCGGTGGGATTCACCTTCGGCTGGTGGCGCTGCACCGTCCAGTTACCGGAAAGCATCGATGGTGTGAGCATAGCTGGCTCCCGGGTCTTCTTCGAGACCAACGCTGACAACTACGGTGAGGTGTGGGTGGACGGCGAGATTGATCGGGCCACCGGCGTTGTCGTCGGCATAAACGCCCAGCATCGCGTCGAAGTGAGCAACAGCGCTGTACCGGGTACCAAGCATGTCATCGCTTGTCTGGTTGCCAATGGACCATTGGCCAAACCCAGAGGTGGCATCTTCCTGCGGTACGCCACTTTGGCTTTCGAGTCCGCTGGCTAACCCGGTTCAAGCAACAGGCCTCTAGGACAGATGAGTCTCCATCCCCCGGGTCACGCCGGTTGAGGTGGAGACTCTTTGATTCCTTGGAACTTGAAGGCGGATATTACCATGCCCAGAATCAGCATAATGGTCATCACTCGATAGGCCTTCTGCATACCCGAAGTAAAGGCACTGCACACCCCGGAATCCGCACCGCACTGCACCGCAGCTAAGCTTGGTTCATGTCCCATCGACCCCATCGTCGCGGTAACGATGGCGGTAGCCACGGCGATGCTGGTGACGTTGGCGGCGTTTCTTGTCAGGTTGAGAAAAGACGATACCACCCCGTACCGTACCATCTGCACTGCGCTGAGGATGGAACTGGTGTTGGCTGAATAGAAAGTCCCCATTCCGGCGCTGGTGAGAATCAAAGCTGGCAGTATTAATCTTATGCTGGATGTCTCGGTGAGTCCGCTGAGGATGAACAGACCGACGGCGGATAGAGCCAGGCCTCCCATGGTGAACGGCCTCGGCCCGAACCGATCGGACAGTTCACCGCTTATGGGTCCCAACACTGCCATGAAAAGTGCTCCTGGAACCACCATCAACCCGGCATCTCTTGCGCTAAATCCCAGCACCCTTTGCAGGTAGAAAGGGGTCAAGACCAGGACTGCTGAACTGCCCAAGAATATGAGGAGCGCGGCGCAGGTGCCGAAGGAAAAGGTCTTGCTCTGAAATAACCTTACGTCCAGCAACGGTATCGAAGTCCGCAACTCCCACCAGATGAATGTGCCCAGTAGCACGAAGAAGCCCAGAAACCCGGTCAGGATGAGCGGCGAATCCAGACCGAATCGGTGGATGTTCATCAGCGCCAGCAGGAATATCACCAGCGCGGCGGTGGAAAGGATGGCTCCGAACCAGTCGAATCCATGCTGACGGCTCTCGTCACTCGCCGGCCGGGAGCTTCGGGAATCCAGAACGATGATGCTCGCCAGGACTCCCAGCAGTCCCAGCGGCGCATTGATAAAGAATACCCAACGCCAATCCAGAGCATCTACCACGAACCCGCCCATGGCAGGACCGGCCACCGCCCCAGTGCCCACTACGGTCATAATCAGACCCAAGGCCTTGCCCCTTTCTTTAGAAGGAAACATGGAGGTGATGATTGCCATGCCGGTGCCCTGGGTCATGGCAGCACCCACGCCTTGAAGAAGCCGGGACAGCACCAGGGTCGTTAGGTTGGGCGAGAATCCGGCGAGGATAGCCCCAAAGACGAAGATTAGTGACCCGGTGATGTAGACTTCTTTGCGTCCCACCAGATCGGCCAGACGTCCCATGGGCAGAAGCAAAGCGCTGATGGTGAGTAGGTATCCAATGACCACCCATTGGACGGTCGGGAGATCGGACCCGAAGTTGCTGGCTATGGACGGCAACGCTACGTTGGTGCTGCCGTGGTCCATCACGTTGGCAAAACTGCCGATGGCTATAGCTCCGAAGCCCAAGTACTTGTAGTTGGAACTTCGAGTGGCGGATAAACGCATCAAGGTGGTCCTGGCAAGATTCCCAAGACCCTGCGTTGGTTGCAAAGGATCAACGGGAGGGACTTAGATAGCTGAAACTAATCTTAACACTGGAGGGCGGAAGATTAGGTGGAGATCGTAGTGGGAGTAGCTTGTTTGTTGTGCGGGTACGGGGGAAATCCCCCAACCCCCTTTACGAAAGGGGGCTAGAACGAAGTTTATTAATCGTCCCCTGCGGTGGTGGCGCCGCTGGTTTGCTCTGATGCGGTTAAGTGGGGGATTATGTGCTTTCCGAACAACCGCAGGGTTTCAGTGACCTCTTGGTGGGCCATGGGTCCTATCTGAAATAGGGGCATGATTTCGTCTACCCCCGTCGGGGTGTATTGCTCCAGGTAGCGCAGGCAGTCGTCGGGGTCGCCGATGCAATAGCGGCCCTGTTTGATTTGATCCAATGACGATAATTCGTCCCGTTTGGGTGAATCGGTAGCGGTCGAACGCTGGTAGTGCCACTGGTAGTCGGTAGGTACGTTGGTGGGGTCTTGTTCCTGCCACACTCTAACGTCTCGCAGTTCCCCCTGACGCCGGTACCAATCTAGAATCTCAGCGCCCCGCTCTTGGGCTTTCTGGCGGGTTTCAGCGCAGATCGCCAGCGTGCTGATGGACACTCGGTCATGGACCAGCTTGCCCACGGGCTTGGTGACATGGATGCCGCTGCGATAGGCTTGGATGAGTTGGGTCAGACGCTCCGGTCCTCCCCCCGACATGGCCAGGCATCCCAAACCCAATTCGCCTGCTTTCCGAAAGGTCTCTTCCTGGCTACAGCCCAGCCACATGGGTGGGTGGGGAGACTGAACAGGTTTGGGGTGGACCTCCCGGGGCGGGATGTCGTAGAACTTGCCCTGGTAAGAGAACTCCCCTTCGGTCCAGGCTCTGGGGATGATTTCCAATGCTTCATCCACCATGCCGGTGGCGTTTTCCAGATCGGTGCCGAAAGCGGCCATCTGGTAGGGGTATCCGGAGCGGCCGACGCCTAAGTCCACCCGGCCTCTGCTCAAGATATCCAAAGTGGCCGTCCGGGCTGCGATGTGCAGGGGGTGTTGGACGGGAGGCACGGTCACGGCTATCCCCAGACGGATCCGGGAGGTGCGCTGGCTGATGGCGGCGAGGGTAACGTCCGGGGCACTGGAGTGAGACCATTCGGTGCGGAACTGGTGGTCCGCCATCCACACGCTGGAAAAGCCCAGTTCCTCGGCTAGGACTATCTGGTCCATCATTTCCCAATACTTGTCGGAGTCGCTGCTGGCCGACCAAGGTTTGGGGACTTGTATCTGGTAGAACATCCCAATCTGCATGAACGGCGGTCCTAATTGAGGGTTGGAGAAACCCCCTAACGTGGGTACGCTCCAGAATCTTAGGCACGGACTATACTACCACACGCCAGGAGAGAATCACGGTACCCGGCAAGCCGAAATGAAACTCTAAGTCCGGCTGTTGTAGTGGTAGTGGGGCGACGCCTCCGGCTGGTTCCATGACTCATAAAACCTCTCCACGTAGGGAGCTAATCGGTTGACCATGCCGCGTCTTTCCAAAGTTGCCTGGTCCAGAGGATGGGAAAAACGGTCTTTTAGTTCCTGTATCACGTCTGATTTGCTGAGGCCGGGGAACTCACCGTCCTTCAAGACGACCCGGCCATCGATGAGCACCGTTTTGATGTCGCGAGTCTTGCCGCGGTTAATCAGGATGTCGACAACGTTAAGGTCCGGGTCCAAGTAGGGTCCTTCCAGCGAGGCATGGTCTAGGATAACAAGGTCAGCCCGCCGCCCCTTCTCCAATGCGCCGATGCGATCGTGGAAGAAGGTGGGCCTGGCGGCGTTGATCGTGGCCATTTTAAGTACCTGATGAGGATTGACGGCCGGTTCTTTGATGCCGGGCAGACGGTGGAGATGGTTAACCAAGCGCATCTCCTGAACCATGTCGTCGTCGTCGTTCAGGGCGGTGCTGTCGGTGCCCATGGCGACGTTGACGCCGCGGGCGGCCATAGCGGTTACGGGAGCGATGCCGTTCTTAAGGCGAAGGTTGGAGCTGGCGTTGTGGCAAACTGTGGTGTCGCTCTGGGCCATGAGGGCGATGTCATCATCGGTAAGCCAAACTGAGTGGGCGCAGGACAGTTCGGGCCCCAGGAACGATAGGTCTTGCAGGTGGGCGATGGGGGTCTTGCCCCAGGTTTTGTAGCCATATTCCTTCTGGTACGCGCTTTCCACCAGATGGATGTGGATGCCGGTGTTGTGACTCCCGGCGAGCTCTTTGGTTCGGAGGAGAGTCTCGTCGGTGACCCAATGAAGGTTGGCCGGGCTCAATAGCACGCTTACCATGCCGGAGGGGTCGTCTTCGAAGCGGCGATGCAGCGATTCGAAGAGGGAGAAATAGTCTTCTGCGGGCAGGGCAACGGCCGACAGGTAACTACGAAGGTTGTCTGCCAGATCGGCGGGTAGGCCCGAGAGAAATGCTTGGTCGTCGCCGTAAACTACCCGGTTCTGCTCCCGGAAGGAGATGGAGAATGCCGTCCGCATCCCCGTATCGGCGAAGCCTCTCAGAACCGTGTCTTGGTCTTCTTCCAGGGTTGAGATGGGGGTTAGGGAATGGTTATACATCACCGTAGTGGTGCCCGACTCAATCATCTGCATGGCGGTGTACACGGTCATCAGATAGTGGTCCCAGGGGCGGCGGGCCCAACCGGTTACCAGCCATCGCTCCAAGGAATCGTCGCAGGTGCCCATCTGGAACGTGGTTACGCCTCGTCCGTGATGGTGGGCGTTAACCAGTCCCGGGAAAACGATGTCGTTGGAACCGCCGATCTCCTCGTCGTTTGGGTGAGCGGCCTTGAGGGTTCGGTAGTCGCCGACCTCTTCGATCAGCCCGTCACGCTGGAACACCGCTCCATCGGTGATGATTGTGCTGGAATCAGCGTCGTTGCCCGCCCGGCAGATGACGTACTTTCCCCGGATCAGTGATGAAGCCATTGTGCATTCCCTCCCGGCATCGTATCGGGCCTAATTATATGTCGAGCAACGGCTATAATGGTGGCCAAATCGAAATCCGTTGCCTGACCGGGGCAGATTGCCCTGGCAGAGGAAATTGAATGTGGAGTTGATGTTATGGCCGGATTGGAAGGTAAAGTAGTCCTGATTACCGGAGCCGGTGGTATGAGAGGCGTGGGGCGCGCCACTGCGTTAAAGCTGGCGAGCCAAGGCGCCGACCTGGCAATCACCGACGTGCATCGGGAGCCCGCCGACCTGCCACCCCACGAGGTGAACCTGGGCTGGCAAGGACTAAATAGTGTCGCAGCGGAGATCGGGGAGATGGGACGGAGGTGCCTGCCCCTGGTTTGCGACTTGGGACGGAGCGATCAGATCGAGCAGATCGTGAGCCAGACCGTGGAGCACTTCGGTCACATCGACATTCTGGTCAACAACGCCCGCGCCATCATTGGCCGGGACAAAGTCCCGGTTACCGAGTTGGACCAAGCGGTCTGGGACCATTTCATATCCATCAACACCACGGCGGTCTTCCTGACCACCAAACTGGTTGGACAGGAGATGATTCGGCAGGGAAACGGTGGGCGAATCATCAACATCGCTTCCAACGCCAGCAAGCAGGCTAGCGCCATGGGGGCGGCCTATTCGGCGTCCAAGTTCGCCGTGTTGGGTCTAACCCAGGCCTCAGCAATGGACTTGGCGCAACACCAAATCACGGTGAACGCCGTATGTCCCGGCCCGATAAACACCGACCGGCTCAGCTACTGGGAGCAGGACAGAGCGGCACAGCAGGGCGTGTCGCTGGAGGAGTTCCGGGGCCAGATAGTAGAGGCGGCAGGCCAGAACACCCCGATGGGCCGAATCGCCGAACCCAGCGACGTCGCAAGCATGGTGGCGTTCCTAGCGTCAGAAGACGCCTCGTTCATCACCGGCCAGGCTTACAACGTTAACGGGGGATTGCTGTTTCATTAGGGGAATGATTCGGCGGGTAGGGGCGCATGGCCATGCGCCCCTACGAGGTTGAGACCTCTAACCCCGAGCGAACAGATCCTGAACCGTCTTAATCACCCGTGCCTCGTTGGGGATGTACAGGTTCTCTAACACCCGGCTGTAGGGCACTGGGGTGTGAGGGGCGGTGACTCTTGACGGGGGAGCGTCCAGGTAGTCGAAGGCTTCCTGGGCCACTGCCGCGCAGATCTCCGATGCCAGGCTGCAGATGGGAGTGTCCTCGTCTACCACCACCAGACGGTGGGTGCGCCGGACCGAGTCGATGACGTGGTCGTAGTCGATGGGCGAGATGCTGAGCAGGTCGATTACTTCGGCGTTGATGCCCGACTTGGCAAGTTCCTCGGCCGCTGCGGTGCAGACCCAGGTCATTTTCGAGATGCCCACCAGGGTGATGTCGGTGCCTTCACGGACGGTCCGGGCCTTTCCCAAGGGAAGCTCGTAGGGTTCTTCGGGAACCGGTCCGGTGTTGCCGTACAGACCTTTATGCTCGAAGTAGACCACCGGGTCGTCGTCACGGATGGCGGCGGTCAGCAGTCCCTTGGCGGTGTACGGGTCGGAGGGAACGACGCCCTTCAATCCCGGGATGTGGCTGAAGATAGAGTAGTAAGACTCGGAGTGTTGGGCGGCGCTGCCGAACCCGGCGCCGATGCGAGTGAGCAGGGTGAAGGGGACCGTGGCCTGCCCCCCGAACATATAGCGCATCTTGGCGGCGTTGTTCAGAAGTTGGTCCATGCAAACGCCGATGAAGTCGACGAACATCAACTCGGCGATGGTCCGCATGCCGGTGGACGCAGCGCCGATGGCTGCCCCGATGAAGGCGGCTTCGGACAGGGGAGTGTCCAGCACCCGCTGGTTCCCGAATTCTCCGATGAGGCCGACGGTGGTGCGGAAGGCCCCGCCCCAGGCGTCGGAAAGGCCTTGATCCTCACGCCCGGCCCCGCCGGCAATCTCCTCGCCCATGATGATTACGTTCTCGTCGCGGGCCATCTCCTGGCGTATGGCCTCGCCGATGGCTTGCCGGTATTGGAGTTCCCTGGTGGCAGTGGTGGACATAACGGCTCCTTGAGCGGCAGGCGTCAGCTAGTTGCTGTTAGTTCGCCTGACGGCTTACCATTGATGGCTGAATGGTTAGACTTCCATATTCGTGCCGCGTTTCAGCAGCTCGGTTGGGTATGAAACGTAGACGTCTTCGTAAATCTTATCCGTTTCAGGAAGGGGACCGGCGTCCGCAAGTTTGATGGCCTCTTCCATGAGGTCGGCGGCTTCTTGGTCGATCTGGTCTAACTCCTCCAGGGTGATATCTCCCAGAGGTAGCACGTTCTCGCGGAACAGCTTCAGCGGGTCCCTGGCGCGCCAATGATCCTCTTCTTCCTTGGTGCGGTAAGTGAGGGGGTTGTCGAAGACCGTGTGGCCGTAGAACCGGTAGGTGCGGCACTCCAGCAGAGTGGGGCCTTCCCCGTTCCGGGCGCGTTCCACTGCTTGACCGGCGGCGTCATAAACGGCGAAGACATCCATCCCATCGACGGTGATGCCGGGCATGTCGTATCCGGCAGCCCGGTCGGAAACATTGGCGGTGGATAAGGCGTACTCGACCGGCGTGGACTGAGCGTAACCGTTATTCTCGCAACAGAAGATGACCGGCAGTTTCCACACTGACGCCAGGTTCATCGACTCGTGCAAAACTCCTTGGTTGGCTGCTCCGTCGCCGAAGAAAGCCACGGCGACGCGCTTGAGGTCTTTGAGTTTCGACGTGAGGCCCGCTCCGACCGCCAGAGGAATGCTGGCGCCGACGACACCGTTGGTGCCCAGCATGCCCTTGCTCATGTCGGCGATGTGCATCGACCCGCCTTTGCCCTTATTGGTCCCGGTGGACCGGCCAAACAACTCGGCCATCATCCGCTTGGGATCCACGCCCTTGGCGATGCAGTGGCCGTGGCCCCGGTGAGTGCTGCCGATGTAGTCTTCGTCGGATAGGTGGGCGCATACCCCGGTGGGCACCGCTTCTTGTCCGGCGGAAGAGTGGACCGAGCCGGACATGGCCCGTTGCCCGGTCTCGGGGATGCCACGCTCTTCGAAGTTACGAATGGTGGCCATGGTGGTGTAAAGCTTGATTAGAGTCTCGCGGCTAAGGTCCATAGCGCCTCCCTGGTCGTGCCTAAGGCTGGCTGGTGGGGATTTGCCCCAATACTAGCATGGGGCGGGTTGATATGATACACGCTACATCTTCCCGGGGGAGGGAGGCATGGTCAGCGAAGCAGATAACAATATACTCATCCGCACTGGTCCAGGCACGGCGATGGGGCAGGTCATGCGGCGATATTGGATGACGGCGTTGCTTACCGCATAATTGCCGGACACCGACTGCCCTCCGGTGAGAGTGCGCCTTCTAGGTGAATCGTTGGTGGCATTTCGGGATACTTCCGGCCAGATCGGGTTATTAGAAGATGCCTGCCCCCACCGGCAAGCGTCCTTATTCTTGGGCCGCAATGAAGAAAACGGTCTGCGTTGCGTGTTCCATGGTTGGAAATTCGATCGGCATGGGCGTTGTCTGGATATGATGAACGAGCCTCCCGACAGCGAGAGTTACCAGCGCTCCTAGTGACGGGTGTTGGAAACGCGTACCTTTTCACCGGGTCCGGCGTTCAGCAGGGCGGCTGCGCTGCCGTTTTGGACGGCGACCTCCAGGAAACCTAGACTTCCGCCCAGAGCTAGCAGTCCTTCATCGCCGGAGCTGACCGGTGATTGGAATGTCTTGCTCAGCCCCACTATTTTCCGGCCCTTAATCTCCACGATGATTTCCGCACCGTTCGCTAGTTCTTCCAGTGGGATGTTGGTGACCAGGTTGCCGTAGTGGTCGGCGTAAATCACTTCTCCGGTGAGGCTGTCGTTCTCTCGGGTTGGGGTTGGCGTGGGAAGCCAGGCTAGGTCCTGGATTGGCTGGCCAAAGGCTTCAGGAGGAATCCCCAGCGAGAGGTGGGCGGCCACCGGGGAGAAGATGTCGCGGCCGTGGAAGGTGTTGCTGACGGGATGGAGCCAGTATTCGCTATTGGTGAGTTGGTATGCGGTCAGGCTTGGAGGAAGGGGAACTCGTGAGGAGTCCGGTGGGGGTGTGACCAAGTATTCCTTCAGCACGCCGCTTAAGAGACCATTGTCGGGGGCTAGGAAGCTGGCTTTGGGAGTGACCAGTAGGACCGCCATCCGGTCCGTGCCGACTCCAGGGTCGACCACTGCTACATGGATGGACCTTGGGGGAAAGAAGCGGCGGCTGGCGGATAGGACGAAAGACCCCTGCCGGATGTTTTGAGGCTGGATATCGTGGGTCAAGTCTATGAGAGTCGCGGCAGGGTTGATAGAGAGGACCACTCCCTTCATGACCCCGGCGTAGGGGTCGCTCAAGCCGAAGTCGGTGGTCAGGACGACTGGTGGCGGGGCCATCGGTTACATGCGGCCTGTTGGAGTTTTAAGCACGATTCTTAAGGCCGGAGCGCTTAGGCTCTAACTCAAGCGCACGCTTAGGATGGATATGCCCAGGAAGATGGCGGCCAAGATTATCGTGAATTGGAACAGAGTCTTTTCCAATCCACGCCTGGTGCGCACTGTGGAGCCGCCGGAGCCGAACAGGCCGGCGCTTTCTTTGACCTGAAGCAGTATCAGTAGAATGATGGATATCGAAATCAGTATCTGACCGATGTTTAGATAGATTCCCATGAAATTACCTCTCGCTCGCCTCTTCTTACCTAACCTATGGAGATGTGACCGGAGGCGGAGCAGTTTTGCGCGCCTCCAGCTCTTGATTCACCAAAGTGTTGACCAACTCGGGCTTGGCCTGACCTTTAGTGGCCTTCATGACCTGACCGACCAGAAACTTGGCGGCGTTTTCCTTTCCTTCCATGAAATCCGCCAAGGCTTTGGGGTTGGCGTCGATGGCCTGGTTGACCGCCGTTTCCAGGGCGGAGGAGTCGCTGATCTGGGTGTAGCCTTGGTCGCTGACGATTTTGGCCGGAGCTTCTCCGCTGGAGAATGCCTCTTCCAGTACGGTTTTGGCCATGGTGACGCTGATGGCCTGTGAGTCCACCAGGTCGACCAGTTCCGCCAGATGGGCCGGGGAGACCGTTGACTCGGAAATATTCAGATTCTCGGCGTTCAGCAACCGGCTCAGGTCTCCCAGCATCCAGTTACTGACATTCTTGGCGAAGGCTTCCAAAGATGCGCTGTTCTTCTTCTCATCCATGGCGGATTCGTAAAAGTCGGCTAGGTCTTTGGATCCGGTCAACAGCCCGGCATCGTATTCGGGCAGCCCGTACTGGCTGGCGAATCGATCACGGCGTTGGGGTGCCAGCTCCGGGATACGGTCTTTGATTTCCTGCACCCAGGCCCGGTCGGCAATCAGGGGTGGCAGGTCCGGCTCAGGAAGATATCGATAGTCGTGGGCGTATTCCTTGCTGCGCTGGGAGACGGTTATATTTCGGTCGTCCAACCAACCTCGGGTTTCCTGTACCACCCGGCCGCCTTCTTCCAGAACCTTTCGCTGGCGCTCTACTTCGTAGTTCACAGCCATGAAGACCGAGTGGAAGCTGTTCATGTTCTTGATTTCGGTGCGGGTGCCGTATTCGGTGGCGCCCTTGGGCATCAGGCTGATGTTGGCGTCGCATCGGAAGCTGCCGTCCTGCATGTTGACGGTGGAAACGCCAAGATACTGCAATATCGAATGCAAGGTCATGAGGTAGGTCCGCGCCTCTTCCGCCGATGACATGTCAGGCTTGCTGACAATCTCCATAAGGGGAACGCCGGAGCGGTTCACGTCCACCAGGCTATAGGAGTCTCCATTAGACGACGGCCGATGCTGGAGTTTGGCCACGTCCTCTTCCAAGTGGATCCGTTCCAAGTGAACACGGCAGTCTCGTCCGTCAACCCGTATATCCAAATATCCGCCCACCGCCAACGGCAGGTCGTACTGGGTGATTTGATAGCCTTTCATCAGATCCGGATAAGGGTAGTTCTTACGATCGAATTTGGAGTAATCGGGAATCTGGCAGTTCAAAGCCAGCCCGGTCATGATGGTGTATTCCACCGCTTTCCGGTTTATCACCGGCATGGCGCCGGGCAAACCCAAGCAAACGGGGCAAACCCGGGAGTTGGCGGCGGCGTACTGGTAATCAGCCCGGCAAGAGCAGAACATCTTGCTCTTGGTCAGGAGCTGTACGTGGACTTCCAAGCCTATGACGGTTTCGTATTCCATAACCTATGGCCGCGATGACTAAGGGTGAAAAACAATGCGCTATATCTGGCGTTATTCTTCATCGCGGGTCTCGTGTTTACTAGTATATCAGTGGAGCGCGTCAAAGACGGTTTTGGCGGTGGATCCAATGTCCGCTGGCGTCGGTATAATCACTGCTCCAGCGTCCCGTAGCGCTGCCACTTTGGACTCGGCTCGAGCGCTTTCGCCGGTGATGATGGCCCCGGCGTGCCCCATGCGTTTGCCGGCCGGAGCGGCGGATCCGACAATCAAGGCACAAAGAGGCTTGCCGAACGACTCTTTTATGTACTCAGCGGCCTGCTGCTCCATGGTTCCGCCAATCTCACCGATGAACACCACCATGTCGGTTTCCGGGTCGTCATTGAACATCTTTAAGACGTCGACGAAGTTGGTGCCTATCACCTGATCTCCTCCGATGCCTACACAGCTTGACTGCCCGATCCCCAGGTTGGTCAGTTGACCCACCGCTTCATAGGTGAGGGTGCCGCTGCGGGAGACTACACCCACCCGGCCTGTCTTGTGGATGGACCCGGGCATGATGCCAATCTTGCAGTTGGCTCCGGGGGTTATCAATCCGGGGCAGTTGGGACCAATCAGCCGGACCGGTTTGTTTTCGATGTATCGGGAGATACGGACCGTGTCCAGAACCGGGACTCCCTCTGTTATGCAGATGATTAGAGGAATCTCCGCATCTGCCGCTTCGGCTATGGCATCGGCGGCGAAAGGAGGTGGAACAAAACCCAAGGCCACATTCGCCTGAGTTTCCCGTACGGCTTCTTCTACTGTGTTGAAAATGGGGACTGTATCTTCGAAAAATTGTCCGCCCTTACCCGGAGTTACTCCGGCGACAACATTGGTGCCGTAGGCCTTACAAGCGCTGGCGTGAAAGCCGCCCTCGCGCCCGGTGATTCCTTGCACCAAGATTCGGGAGTTCTCGTCGACCAAGATGCCCATTTTAGTCCTTAGCTGTAAGAGTTATTGGTAAGATGCGGTGCCGTGTCCGGATGTCTTTCCCGAAGCTCAACTGGTCTGGCCTAGGGCCGCCGCAATGTCATTCAGATTATCGGCGAAGGTGACCGGCAGCCCTGATTCCGCAAAAATCGTGCGGCCCTCTTCGGCATTGGTCCCTAGGAGCCGTACTACCAAGGGGAGGTTTATTCCATGTTCCCGGTAGGCTTTTACCACCCCGGAGGCGGCCACATCGCAACGAAGTATGCCGCCGAAGATGTTCACCAACACCCGGGTCACTTTACGGTCGGACAGAATGATGGATACGGCGCTGGCCACCTTCTCGATGGTGGCGCCACCGCCGACGTCCAAAAAATTGGCTGGCATCGCTCCTGCGGCAGTGGTCACGTCTAGAGTCGCCATCGCCAGGCCGGCCCCGTTGACTAAGCAGCCCACGTCACCGTCCAGCTTTACATAAGCGATATCCAGACTGCCGGCTCGATACTCCAGTTCATCTTCTTGAGCGGGGTCCCGAAGTTCTTGGAGGTCGGTGTGGCGGAATAAAGAATCGTCGTCCAGGTTTAGCTTGGCGTCCAACGCGACCAACTCGCCTTGGCCGGTCACGATCAAGGGATTAATCTCCACTAGAGAGCAATCCAACTCGGTAAATACCTTGTACAGGGCATTCATTATCCGGGTTGCTGATTGGGCCGAGGGTCCCGTTAATCCCAACTTGGCGGTAAGCCGACGGGTTTGGAAGGGCATGAGGCCAAGAATCGGGGACAGGGGTTCCATGTAGATGTCCTGGGGCCGGGTAGCGGCTACCTCTTCGATATCCATGCCGCCAGCGCTGCTTGCCAACATTATGGGGCCACGAAAATCCCTGTCGATGGTAATCGCCAGGTACAGTTCCCGGTCGATGTCGGCAAGCTCCTCAACCAACACATGGCTTACGGGAGCGCCTTCCGGTCCGGTCTGATGAGTGACGAGGTTGCTGCCCAACATGGCAGCGGCGGCTGGGCGTGCCTCATCCGGGGAATTCACTACCTTGATGCCGCCGCCTTGGCCCCTGCCCCCAGCATGGACCTGGGCTTTCAACACTGCTTTTCCCCCAAGGTCTTGAGTGGCTTGACCGGCCTCTTCAGCGCTGCTAGCCAATCGGCTTGAGGGAACGTTGATACCGTAACGAGCGAGGACCTCTTTGGCCTGATACTCGTGAATCTTCATTGACTCTCCTGGTCTACTTCATCCCAGACAACCCCTCATCCGTCAGCCGGAAGAGGCCAGGGAGTTATTGGAATCCTATGCCCATCCCGGCAGGTTTTCCGGGCATCACGGGATAGACCTACTGCTTAGCGGAGCCCTGCTGGCCCGGAGGTTCCTGCAAGAACTTGAATAGGTCGGCGTCCGACGAAAGAATGACGGTGGTCCGTTGATTCAGGAACTTCTGGTAAGACTCAAGACTGCGCCGGAAAGCGAAGAACTCTGGGTCCTGGTTCAGAGCGTCGGCCAAGATTCGGATTGCCTCAGCTTCCCCTCGACCCCGAACTTCGTTGCCGGTCCGTTCTGCTTCGGCTAGGATAATCTCCCGCTGTTTGTTTGCCTGAGCGCGAATCTTCAGATCCTCTTCCTCACCTTCGGAGCGGAAGCGGGTGGCGATGCGGTTACGCTCTGCCCTCATCCTGTTGTAGATGGCGTCCTGTACACGGTCGGAGAAGTCAGCTCGTTTCATTCTAACGTCAATCATTTCAACGCCGAATTGGCCTTCTTTCACTCGAGCCTTGGAAGCTTCAAAAACATTTTCCAGCAGCTCTGACCTAGACTCACTGGCTTCGATTATGGGCAAGCCATCCTCGTCGATGACCGGGACTCCGTTGGCGTCCAGGACGCGCTCTGCGCCGATGATTTGGGTCCTGGAGCTGCGGGCAATCTCGTCCCGTAAGCTGGAGGTTACGATGTCTCCAAGGCGGGTCCGGGCTGTATTCTCGGTTTGCAAAGTCTTAAAGAACTGTAGAGGGTCTACGATGCGGTACCGGGCATAGGAGTCGATCGTCATGTTCTGCTTATCGATGTCGGGCATCGATACCGCTGGTGCGTCGATACGCAGCACGCGTTTATCGAAGCTCAGCGCAGTGTCTACGAAAGGCGCTTTGAGGTATATGCCGGGATTCTTACTGACGGTCTGAGGGTCACCGAACCGGGTTATAAGAACCTGCTCAGTGACGTCGACCACATATAGCGATTGGGCAACAACGATGAGGGTGACTAATGCCAACCCACCGAGAACAACCAAGATCTTCATTTCAGGACTCCTGCGCCTTTATCGTAATCTTTACGGAGATTGAACTCTACGGGGCCTGGCTGGGTCCAACCGGGATCGGGGTGATACCTTCACGCCCTCCCAGGATAATCACTGATTCCGCATCGGGTGAGACGATAACCTTGTTGATGCGGGGCAATATCTCCTCGATCGCTTCCAAGTAAAGCCGCTGCTGTGTGACTTCGCTGGTAGCGGGGACGTTCAGGTTCTCTCTATTCAGATATTGAACAGTGAAGCCGTCTCCGCCGTTCAATGTCTCTCCATCCTGAACTCGGAAAGTAACCACGTTGGTGCGGGCATCGAAGCCATCCACCGCAATGTCGATGCCTTGGACTATCCCGCCATCAGGCCCATCAACCACCTTGATATCGGCAGCGGAGATGCCTGATGCGTGATTGTCGTCCCGGTCGGAGTTGTCGGTGTCCAGAACCGGGTTGCCCAACCGCATCTCGAAGGGTCCGTTGCCAACCAAGCTGGGCAGAGTGAGAATCTCGTTACCTAGATACGCTATGGAGAAGGGTATTCCACTAACCAGATCGCCGGTTTGGGCGTCGAAGGAGACGCTGAAGGTACAAGTCACGGCGTCGTCATCGGACCCGGTTTCGGCATTGGTAAACAGACAACCGGACCCGTCCCCCAATCCTGCGCCTATAAGCGTCATAGAACTTGCTAGGATATCGAAGCCATCGCCGTCAACGTCCGGGCCGCTAATCACACTGACGTCACCGAGCCCGATGCCGGTGGATGAATCGCCGTCATCGTCGGCGTTGTTGGTATCTTGCAGCACGTTTTGCAGTTCGATCGAATGGTCGCGGAACTGTTCCAAAACCGAGACGAATCTTGACGATTCACCACGGGCCCTTGAAACACGGGCTTGAGCGAAAGCTTCGGCTTCCCTCTTGATTCGTTCGGCGTCACCCTCAGCCCTTGGGATGATATTGTTTTCGTACGCTAGGGCTTCGTTGACCCGGGTTTCCTGCTCTTGGCGGGCTCGAAGAACGTCTTCGAAAGATTCGAAAACCTCTTCCGGGGCCTGGGTCCTTAGCAGTTGGACGCTTACTATGTTTATTCCGGTTTGGTAATTGTCCAAGATGTTCTGGAGTCTGGTCTTGGTGTCCGACTCAACTGCGGTCCGCTGCTCGGTCAAGACATCTTCGATGCTTCTCTGACCCACCACCAACCGCAAGGCGGCTTCAGCGGCGTCTTTCAGCGTGCGGCCCTCCGGATTGCCCGGGGCGATGCCCCTGGCGTCCTCCCCGGGGTCGTTCACACGGAAGAGGTAGCCTATCAGGTCCTTGATGTCATATTGGACTACCATCTGAACGTCTACGATATTCAGGTCGCCGCTAATCATGAGACCTTCCACCGGCACTGCGGCGTCGGAGACTCCCTGATCAGCGCCGCTACGGAAGCCCAGCTCCATACGGCGGGTTTCGGTCACCTTGACTACGTCCTTTTTTCCTATGGGGCCTGGCCACCACCAATGGAGCCCGGTTTGAGTGACAATACCTGCGACTTCCTCGCAGGGCCCCAGTGCTGCGCCGCAGATCTGGCCGAAGCGCCGCTGTGCGGCTTCTTCACCGGGGCCGGTGCGGTAGATGCCGGTGGCTAGCCATAGAACCGCTATCAGGCCGATAGCGAGTATGGCTACGCCGCCTACGCCCCCGCCGCCCAATCTCGCGGCGATGCTGCCCAATGTACCTTTGACTCCGGCTAATAGCTGGTCAAAGTCGACTTCCGGTTGACGTGGTCCGCCAGGTTGAAACATATCGAAGTGTCCTTATACCGCGCCTGAATGAGAATAGACCGTGAAACGACCGGATTCCGTAACAAACCAATCGAGTGATTCTATCATTTTCTTGGAGCAGGGAGCTAATTTCCGGCTACCGATTTGAGGAGATAAGTATCCAAGTTGCCAATCTCCATGCCAGCCCTGGTTGCTCCCACCCTCCGGCGCACTCCAAAATAGGATGCCTTTGCAGACGATTGGGTGCGCTTGGCGATGGCGTTATAATCCTTAAGTGATACCTTGTTCAACGGTTCGACAAGATGACTGCGAACGGAAGGGCATCTGCAACCTTTCATCCTGTGCTTGTCGCGTTATCAAGCAGTTAATTGCTAATCACATTAAACCTTTGGGAGGTTTCGATCCATGGCTGACACCGGTATAACCGTGAAATCCAGCGAGGGCATGACCCGAGTCCAAGTTACGTGTGAACATCAGAGCGGATTGATTTACGTCGTCCCTGCTTCTCGCAGTTGGGTTTGCTCTGAGGAATTGATTCCGGCTCACGCCCTGGCCGGGTTCTTTCGCGAGTTGGTGGCACTAAAACATGGCCCAATCACGGAACTGATGCAAGATTGGGGGATATACTACCGGCAACTGCCCATAACCGGAGAAGAGGACTCCGTGGGTTCAGCTGAACCCACGGAGTCTACGAACCAGTGACGTGCTCTCTGCAGTGTCCGGCGAACCGGAGGACTGCAAGGTAATCGGTAGCCGGCATTTCACTCAGCAGTCAGATTCTCCGCCTGCGGGAATGGAATCGCTGGTACTGGCCATCGTTGGCGAAGGCTGCCCGATGGGCGGCCCGGCGGGTGACGGCGTTATGGGAGGGGTTTCCGGCGGAATCGCCGGATTTCCCGGTCCATCACTTATGGTGCCATCATCTATCAGACGAATCATGTTTTCGCCGGAGATTGTCTCGTGCTCGATGAGATACTCGGATAGCCGCACCAGCTTAGGCTTGTTGTCCTCTAGGACTTCCTGGGCCCTTTGGTAGGCCAACTTAATCAGCACCCGGACCTCTTCGTCAATCTCTTCGGCGATCTTGTCCCCGTAGTCCCGCTCTTCGCTAATCTCGCGGCCCAGGAAAACCATCTCCTGCACCTTTCCGAAGGTTCGGGGCCCCAGGGCATCGCTCATGCCGTATCGCTTTACCATGCTCAACGCTACTTTGGTCGCCCGCTCGATATCGTTACTAGCGCCGGTAGTTAGCTCGCTGAAAATCATCTCTTCCGCGACGCGGCCACCCATCATGACGGAGAGCATGTCTCCGAACTGGTTCTTGGTCCACAGGTACCGATCCTCGTCTGGCAACAGTGAGGTATGGCCGCCCATGTTGCCCCGAGATACGATGGATATCTTGTGCACCCGGTCGGCATGAGGAAGATTGTGGGCCACCAGAGCATGGCCGGCCTCATGGTAGGCGGTCATTTCCTTTTCTCTGGGGCTGATGAGTCGGGTTTTGCGTTCGGGACCGGCGACGATGCGGTCCACCGCCTCTTCAAACTCCGCCATGAAGATTGATTTCTTGTTGTTGCGGGCCGCCAGAATGGCTGCTTCATTCACCAGATTGGCAAGATCCGCCCCGCTAAATCCAGGAGTTTCTTTGGCCAGGTTATCCAATGTTACTTCCGGAGCGATGGGCTTGCCGGCTGCGTGAACTTTCAAGATGGCCTCGCGGCCTCGGATGTCGGGGAGGTCCAAGGTGACACGCCGGTCAAAGCGGCCGGGACGTAGCAGGGCAGGGTCCAGAATGTCCGGCCGGTTGGTAGCGGCCAAGACGATGACGTTGTTGTTGGTTTCGAACCCGTCCATCTCCACCAGGATCTGGTTCAGGGTCTGTTCACGCTCGTCGTGTCCGCCGCCCAGTCCAGCGCCTCGGTGCCTTCCGACGGCGTCAATCTCGTCAACGAAGACGATGCAGGGGGCGTTTCGCTTGGCTTGGTCGAACAGGTCCCGAACACGGGCTGCGCCAACTCCGACGAACATCTCTACAAATTCACTGCCGCTTATATGGAAGAAGGGTACTCCCGCTTCTCCGGCCACGGCTCGGGCCAGCAGGGTCTTGCCGGTGCCCGGTTGTCCTACCAGCAGCACTCCCTTGGGAATCTTTGCTCCCAGGGACAAGAATCGTTCCGGGTATTTCAGGAACTCTACGACTTCTTGCAGTTCGGTCTTGGCTTCTTCCACGCCGGCAACGTCGTTGAAGGAAACACCGGGGCGGTTGAAGGGCATCATCTTGGCGCGGCTACGCCCAAAACTCATCGTTTGGTTGTTGCTGCCCTGGGCCTGGCGCATCATGAATAGAATCAGACCGCCGAAGATTATCAAAGGAAGGAAGTTCAGCAGCAACCCTAGCAGGCTGCTCAGACCGCTGGAACCCTCGAAGGTGACCGAGACACCGCTGGGAGGGCCAATCTCGACACCGCTCTCTACTAACAGGTTGATGATGTCGGTGTCATTGCCGATGCGGCTGTATAACCGGTCGCTGCCTACGCGGCTGCTAACATTGGGGATGATTGTGAGTTTCCTGCCATCGACGGCAATCTCACGAATCTCGTCGTTCTTGGCCATGGCCACAACCGTGGTTAAAGGTACATCGCCGCTGGCACCAAAGCTGGGTAGGAGTGTATAGAAGATTATTATCACTCCCACGATTACCAGGAGGTAAACGACGCCGTTACGCATCCAACGATTCTTGCCCATTATTACCTCTTAATTGTCCCCGCCCACACCTGAATCTTACCCCTACCATCATAATGGAGACAATCTGGAATTGCAAAGTATACCGGTTAGATACATATAAAGGCCAATAGGGTTCGCCGATACCCGTCGACGTGCTGCCAGAGTCGATGGGATAGTGTAGAATGCGAGCCTACCCATCAAAGTCGAAATGGCGGCGGCGCGTTGAACCTCTCAAGCCATGATGCGCACCTAATGGAAAGTGCTTTATGACAGGTGCTTCAACGCAAAATGGGGGATCCCAAATTCAAATCTATAGAGGTGCGTAATGGCAGACTATTCTCACCCCGGATCCCTGGTAACTGCTGATTGGGTTGCCGAGCATGGAAGCGATTCCAACGTGCGGTTGGTGGAAGTGGATGTTGATACATCGGCTTACGATGAAGGACATATCGCCGGGGCCGTCGGCTGGAACTGGCAGTCCCAATTACAGGCGTCGGTAAGGCGTGATCTGATCAGCGGTTCGGAACTAGAGGCGCTGCTAGGTGTTGCCGGAATCGACAACAACACAACCGTGATACTTTACGGTGACAACAACAACTGGTTCGCCGCATGGGCGTTCTGGCAGTTGAAATACTACGGACATAGTGATGTACGCTTGATGGACGGCGGACGGGTCAAATGGGTTGCCGATGGGCGCCCGTTGACTACCGATGTCCCATCCCATGCGGCCAAGTCCTACCGGGCCGCCGCACCCAACCAGGATATCCGAGCCTACCGTGACGGCGTATTGGCAGCCGTCTCCTCCAGCAGTGTCCATCTGGTGGATGTCAGGGCACCCGCTGAATACTCCGGTGAGTTGCTGGCCCCGGCCGCCCTTCCCCAAGAGGGTTCCCAGCGTGGCGGGCACATCCCTGGCGCAGCCAACGTTCCCTGGGGGCAGGCGGTCAGCGAGGACGGTACCTTCAAGTCGGCCGACGATCTAGCCGCTCTTTATGGAGGCAAGGGTATCGATGGCAGCAAGGAAACCATCGCCTATTGCCGCATCGGTGAGCGTTCGTCTCACACTTGGTTCGTCCTGACCCAGCTTCTTGGGCATCAGAACGTTCGCAACTATGACGGCTCGTGGACCGAATGGGGCAGCATCGTAAATGCCCCGATAGAAAAGCCGTAGCACTGTTGGCGCCGGGCGTCCTTTGAGAGGATGCTCCAGCACCGCATAAAGGGAACCCGATCAAGCCAGGGCGGGAGTAGATTCCGCCCTGGCTTTTTGTTGTAACAACAGTTTTACAAACTGGCAACATCGCTGTAACAAATCGGCAATCTTCGCGTAACAAGCATGTCCTAGGATGTAGGAAATCGCTCAAGGAGGGCATGATGTTACGTAGAATGTTGCCATTAATGGTCGCCGGGTTGTTTGCGGCGGGTGTCTTAACGGGATACAACGTCGTTTTCGCTCAGGAAATCACTTCAGACGCAAAGGAATTGGATCAAGGCGCCAACACTATATGGATGGTCGGCGCTTTCCTGGTGTTTTTCATGCAGGCGGGCTTCGCCTTCTTAGGGGCCGGCCTGATCCGTGGTAAGAACACGGTCAACTACATGACGAAGAGTTTCATGGACTTCGCCATGGCCTCTCTGTCCTTCTGGGCGTTTGGTTTCGCTTTGATGTGGGGGACCTCGGCGGCCGGTATCGCCGGTACCACTAACTTCTTCTTGACCGACGCTGCCAAAGGTCAAACCTACGTGGACTGGGTGTTCCAGATGGTGTTCGCCGCTACCGCCGCAACCATAGTTGCTGGCGCGGTTGCCGAGCGAACTCGCACCCAGGCTTACCTTGCATATAGCTTCATCATCGGGGCAGTCATCTATCCCATCTACGGTCACTGGGTCTGGGGTGGCGGCTGGCTGGGTGATCTGGCCTTCATGGGTCTGCCGGCAGTGGCTGACTATGCGGGGTCGGGTGTTGTCCATGCCGTGGGTGGCTTCGTGGCCCTGGCCGGAGCGGCGGTTGTTGGACCTCGGATCGGTAAGTTTGCCGCCAACGGCACCGCGAATCTCATGTCGGGCCATAACCTGCCGTATGTGGTGATTGGCACGTTCATCCTGTTCTTCGGTTGGTTCGGGTTCAACATCAACACCGGTGACTCCATCGGTCTGAACGCCATCAACACTCTTTTGGCGGGTGCTACCGGGTCGGTGGTTGCCTTGTACATCGTGTTGGTGAGGACCGGGAAAACCGATATCCTCGTGGCCTGTAACGGAGCATTGGCAGGTCTGGTGGGCATCACGGCTCCCGTTGCCTTCGTGGAACCTTGGTCCGCCGTAGTCATCGGCGCCATCGCCGCCCCGATAATGCTGACGTCGGTTAGCGTGATTGAGAAAGTCTTTAAGATTGACGACCCGGTCAGCGCCATCTCCGTGCACGGTACCACCGGCCTGTGGGGCTTGTTGGCGGTGGGGATATTCGCCAACGGTAACAATGGCGTGACCGGTTTGATTGGGGGAAACAGTTTACAGATCGTCTCCCAGCTGATAAGCATGGCTGTGGTGTTGGCTTGGGCGCTGGGGACCGGATTCGCTCTGTTCCTCACCCTGAAAGTTACGATGGGAGTTCGGGCAACCCGGGAGGAAGAACTGGAAGGGCTGGACATGCCTGAGCATGGGCTTCTGGCGTACCCTCCGGAGCCTCAGATCGTAGGCGGGGATTAAGCGCCCAGTATTCGGAACCGGATCGCACGGCTTTGCGGATCTGTAACAAAGATTTAACAAATCCGCAAAGCCGGTGTAACACTCTTGCTTAGAATAGAGTATAGGAATCAATCGAGAGGGGGAGCCAACAGATGGAGGCAATATTCGCAGGACTTGCGTTTGTGGGATTGTTCACCGCTTTTGTGGTTCTTCCCAAGAAGTTCCTACGCAAGTAACCGTTCTGTTTTAAGGGTCTCTAAGAGAGACTCATTAAATAGCACCTGATTCGAGCCCACGCTAGTGCGAATATTCGCCAGCGTGGGCTCGTTTATATTTGTAACTATTTCACGTATCGATGGAGATCGGGCCAAGCTGATCGCCTTTGAGGTTTTCTCCGGGACGCCAAACTAATACAATGTAGTCAATCTGCGGTTAACTTGGGAGGAATATCATGGTTCAGGACCGGGCAGCCGAGCGTGATTTCGTGTTGCGTAGCGCCCAAGAGAACGACGTAAAATTCATCCGGCTGTGGTTCACCGATATTCTGGGCAACCTGAAGGGCTTTGCCATCATGGTAGAGGACTTGCAGGATGCCATAGAGCAGGGCGTAGGGTTTGACGGGGCATCGATAGAGGGTTTTGCCAGGATAAACGAGAGTGACATGCGGGCCTTTCCCGACCCCACAACTTTCACCCTTCTTCCCTGGCGGCCCCGGCAGAATGCGGTAGCCCGTATGTTCTGCGACATCCGCATGCCCAGCGGAGAGCCGTTCGCCGGCGACCCGCGATTCGTTCTGAAACGTAACCTGGAACGCCTGGCAGGCATGCGTTACACTTACTATGTTGGCCCGGAGTTGGAATTCTTTTTCCTGAAGGACTCCGCCGATCCAGTGCCGTTGGACAACGGAGGCTATTTCGACCAACTGTCCAGCCAACCGGCCTCGGACATTCGACGGGACACCGTCCTAAACCTGTCGGACATGGGCATCCCGGTCAAATACTCTCACCACGAGGCAGCCCACAGCCAGCACGAGATAGACTTGCAGTACACCGATGCCTTGACCATGGCCGACTCGGTCATGACCGCCAAGCTGGTGATAAAAGAACTGGCGCAGATAAGGGGTGTCTACGCTTCGTTCATGCCTAAACCAATGTCCGATCTCAACGGTTCGGGCATGCATACCCACCAATCCCTGTTTCAGGGCAATACCAATGCTTTTTATGATCCCGATGACGAGCATCACCTTTCGATCGTCGGCAAGAGATTCATCGCCGGATTGATTCGCCACGCCCCGGAAATCACTCTGGTAACCAACCAGTGGGTCAATTCCTATAAGCGTCTGGTGCCGGGTTACGAGGCGCCGACCTACATCTCATGGGCTCACGTGAACCGGTCCGACCTGATTCGGGTTCCAGCCTACAAGCCGGGGTACGAAAGCTCGGTCCGCATCGAGTACCGGGCTCCAGACCCGGCCTGCAAT
Source organism: uncultured bacterium (assembly GCA_963997925.1). GTDB lineage: Bacteria > Chloroflexota > Dehalococcoidia > Lucifugimonadales > UBA3495 > UBA11650. Next base: position 4,706 of record CAXEOX010000008.1, on the reverse strand, counting down.
TCTTACCTGGCCTTCAGCGCCATGCTGGCGGCGGGTCTGAAGGGTATCGAAGAGGAATATCCGTTGCCGCCTCCTGTTGAGGGCAACGTTTTCGCTATGTCCGTGGAGGAGAGGCAGTCTCGGGGCATCAAGACCTTGCCCGGTAGCCTGGGTGAGGCGATAGCCTTGGCGGAAGAGAGTGATCTGCTTCGTGAAGCTCTGGGGGACTACACGTTCAATAGCTTCATATTGAACAAGAGGATTGAATGGGAAGAGTACCGGGCCACTGTCACCGACTACGAGGTTTCCCGGTATCTGCCTTCGCTGTAGGGTTACTCGACAGGCGCGACGGTGATTGTATAGGCGGCTGGTTGCAAGGTCTTGGGGGCGAGGGCCGCCACTGCGACAATCAGCCGGTCCAGGTCTTGGGGAGCGTCGACCACGATCTCTCCAGAGTTGGCAGCGTCTAATGGCATGACCCTCACCTGGTTCGACCGGGCCATTTCAACCACTTGAACTATGTAGTCTTGGGGCACGTGGTTGTTGATTAGGATGAAACCGTTGGCTTCCCACCCATCGGTCAAGGGGCCGCCGGAAATCGCAATGTGGCGCAGGCACAGTCCTGCGCCGTTAACAGCGTCGTCGGTGATGTATTGGAAGCGTAGCAAGACTTCTTGCCCGGCATAAGCATCAAGATTCACCGACTCTTGGATCCAGCCGCCGCTTTCGCCGGTGTAGCCCTTGCCGTAGCTGTTGCCCACCGGGTTTTCCTCCGACGTGTGAGGGGCATCCAGGATGCTCCAGGTTTGCCCTCCGTCGGTGGATACCTCCAGGTAAGCATAGTCCCACAGTTCCTCCAGGCTATACCAAAGCTCGTACTTCAGAGTAGCGCTGGATAGCTCTCTCAAGTCCAAAGCTCGGGTAAGGGTGGAGTTTATAGAGTCGCCCGAGTTGCTCCACCAGCATCCATTGGTGCCCGGATCCACCGGCAGCAGTGGGGTCTCCGTGTTGCCCTGGAAGCTGAGGCGCATCGGTCCGGGCAAGGACTGGAGTTCTATGTATTCCACCGCGTATTGAGGAATCTCCGAATCGAAATCCGAGTAATAATCAACGATATTTCGCACTCTGGTCCGAGCGTCTAAGCTGGGATGGGCGTATTTACCTTCGTCCTCGTCCAGTAGATTAGCCACTACCCAGTCGCCGAATATGTCGCGGAAAGTGACTTCGAAATCTGAAGCCGCCAGGTAGCTGTCGATACCTTCGATACCGTCTTTCGGGTCCGCCAGCAAAGGCCGTAGGCCCGTGGGAGTGGCGTAATGTTCGTAGAGATAATGCATGAATAGAGACGAGGCTCCGTAGTGGGCTCCGGCTCCTTGAAGTGATAGGGGCCAATTGACCAAGGACGTTGGGGGGCCGCCGAGAAATCTCCCCACCAAGTTCTGTCCGTACCCAGCCACGGTGACTGCCAACTCTGACAAGCCTTCATTGATCCATGTTTCATCCGAGGGGTCTTCATTCCAATGGATCGCGTGTTGAAGCTCGTGGGCTAAGGTCCGGTTGTAACCGGGGCTGCCCACAGAACTTACGCTGGTGTCGAGATAGATTATCTCTCGCTGGTTACTGAATGGGAAAACGGTTTTCGGATACTCGTCTCCGGAAGTGAAATACCCACCGATAGCCTCCAGCCTGGCATTGAGAATGTTCAAGTGGGGGTCGTTGTCCACTCCTGGTGACCATTCGGTGCCCAATATCTTGGTAACACGGGGATATATATCACCCTCGAAAGCGGATGCTGACGCCTCCAAGTCATTCTGCTTGATAGAGCGGCCTTCTTGCACGTACCAGTAGGCGTGAGGGGTGATTAGCCTCAATTCAAAGTCCGACTGGTACATCTTTAGAGTGGGGAGATCCAGCAGCCAAAATGTGTCGATCCGTCCTGTTTCAAACTCCGGCGGAGTGGGGGTTACCACTCGCGGAAACCCCGGCGAAACTCCGGGTATCAACTCGGCGGCCAACTGGTATAGGTCGCGGTCCGGGGCTGCAGTTAGGTAGTCCGGGTTCGATCGGCCTACGGTGTTGATCTGGGGAGGACGTGTGGGCTCATCTGATGAACTTAGAATTAAGGCCGTGGAGCTGGGGGATCGAGTGGCATTGGCTAGATTCGGAACAGGCGAGAGAGGCGCTTTAGTCGGCGAATCTACTCTCGGCTTAGCCGGGGCAGCGACGGTGTTGGGCCGGGGAGTTGCCTCAGCCGTGCAAGCTAACAGGGAGGCGGCCAACAGGACAACCGTGAATAATAGAGTCGGTCGCACGTTCTCTTTACGCTACAGGGATTGATCTGGACCGGTCTTGGCGCTTCAAGATTGTCCCGGTTCAGAGTCAACCACTGTGTTGAAACGGTTCATGGCGATATCGATGTTGGTTTCCAAGATGCAGTCGACAGCTTCTACTGACCTCTTTTCAGCTTCAATCATAATCTTGGATTCTTCGCCGGAAAAGCGCCCTATCACATGGGCGATCTGGTCCGCTCCCGGAGGGGCGTGGCCGATTCCAACGCGGAGCCTGGGGAACGACTGTGAGTTTAGGGCGGATATGATGGACTTGATGCCGTTATGGCCCCCGGCGCTGCCCGATGCGCGGATACGGAGCCTGCCTAGCGGCAATTCCATCTCATCGTAGACTATGAGAAGGTCTTCCGGCTGAGCTTTGAAGCGAGCCAAAAGATAGAGGACCCCTTCACCGCTGTTATTCATGAACGTGCGGGGTTTGGCCAGAACAATCTCCTCTCCGGCCCGTGTCCCCGCCACCAGCACCGCCTTGGCCCTGCGGTCCCAAGGGCCGATTTCCCAACCTTGGGCCATCCGGTCCACGCACCGGAAACCAACGTTGTGCCGGGTATCGCGATACCGTGTTCCAGGATTTCCCAGTCCTACTATCAAACGCATAGAGATTCCATATAAAACCTGCCGTCAGACCAAAAGCTGGCGGATAAAGGCCAGAAGGTCTTCATTTAGTGTGTTGGATAATGCCGATAGATCGCTGGCTTGGACGATGGTCATAAAGTCGCCCAGCCGTTGGTCGTTGTTGCCTTCGAGAACTCGCTCCACTAACAGATTGCTCAAGCGCCGGTTCTTGTCCTCCAGTACCCCATCGATCGCCGACACTAGACGCGCCAATTCCCCGTCGGGAATGGACCAGTCCAGGCTCAGTTGGCAGGACGGACATCCGGGTACGGCGCCGAGATTAAGCGCTGCCGAATCTGTCCGGCAAGGAGAGGGTCCGGGGTCAATACCACCCAGGTCTTCGAAAAGACCGTCCCCCGAGGGCTCTCCGAGTTCGGGAAGGGCATTCAAAAGCGAATGTGCGTCCATCTTACGCCGTGCTGCCTCCAACTCCCGGAGGTAGGCTGGCAGGGATTGATGAACGTCTTGATGGTGGGCTCGGTAAGCTGCGGAGTACTGGGACTTGAAGCGGGCAATCTCAGGGGCCAGTCCCTCCCATCCTCGCTTGGATCCCAGTAGCGGACCTGAAGATGTCGCTTCTTGCAAAGCTTGCGATTGAATCGAGAGCTCGGCCATGGCCAGTGGGACAGCGGCGCGACCCAAGTATTCTCGGGCCGATCGAATATCGTCTTGCCATTCACTCAATCGAAACATCTGGTCCAATTCAGCCAGATCGTCGTCCAGTTGGCGATTACTTTGATAGACCTTTGTTATGGACCGGTATATCGATAGGTAGTCATCCCCGGATATTTCCAGAAGGCGTTCCAGGGCGGAAACGCTCTCACTATTCGGGGTTTCAGCCGCTCCCAAATATCGTAGCAAGTTGGTGGCGCGTTGGACGCGGTGGGCGAACTCTCCCATATGGGACAAGAGAACCGATTCTTGATTTTCTATGTCTCCCTTATCCGTGGCGGTTGTGAGATTCGGGCAAAGGAGGGAGAGGTACAGCAGGGTGTCGTTCCACTCCGGTTGGGTTACTGGGCCGATGGTGCCGGCCCAGTTGCTGAAATCTCCACTCCACTGTAGATGGGGAACCAAGTCGCCGGTGATACGTGTCACAGGAACCGAAGCTCCGTCGGCCAGCGTTAGCTGATGACCGGCGTTGATCCGAATCTCCAACCCCGGTTGCTCATGATGCAAGTAGATGAGCAGGTATAGGGTTGCCAACTCTCCAGTGAGTCCTACTTCGTGGGACAGATAATTGTGAACCAAGGACCATTGGGCGGGTTGCGTCAGGCGGGCCAGCCTATCGCGTATAAGACCCGCCACCGGGGAAGATGAGAAACCGGGAGATTCCGAGCCTTCAATACTGATCAGACCTAATCCCGGTCCCAGTTGAGATATCAGACTGGAATCGGTGCCCGCATGACGGAAGATTTCCGGAAAAAGTTGAGGCGCGTCTGCTGAGGTCACTACCCTGGACAACGCCGATTCGTCGATGGGCAGGTTGGGGTAAGCGCTGGCCAAAAGCCCCTGAGCTAGGCGGGAAAACCAGGCATCAGGGTTCATGCCGGAAAAAATGACTACCGGATCAGGCGTTTGGTATCCGTTGGTGACGATTCGCCCTTGGGAATACCTGTTGGACTCTTCACCCAACAGTTGTTCTTCCGTCCCCTCCAACTGCCGCTGTAGCGTGGTGCGGATCAACTCTCCTTCCGTATCCCGTTGGATGCGATAAACGCCCAGGGTTTCCCGGATCGAGGACACCTCGTTGGTAAGGCGGCC
>CAXEOX010000007.1:0-50210 GCA_963997925.1 uncultured bacterium | reverse complement strand
ACACTCAAGGTGAATCGAGGAAGTGCTATTGCGTACACGTCGTCACCACGAACGGGCACGGGACGCTCCGCATAATGGAGGGTTTTCCCGAACGGGAAAAGGGGTTACTCATGAGTCGGGGTGCTCCGCATGAGTCAGAGTAGTCTGAAGTGGAGAAGGGTTCCCAGTCCGTTCGCCCTGAGCCTGTCGAAGGACCACCACTCTCCGAAACACGCTACTCAATATCCTCCTCCTCTCACTGCCGTTCATGCTGGAACGGGTTGACACTTAAATCTTGGCGGCTACAATAAAAACGCCTTGCCCAAATTGATATGAGGGGTAATACATGATTACGAAATTTGATAGTCTTTATGCCGGGCACGTGGACATGGAGGAGGTCGGGTATGGGGGCATCCCCGTTAACGACCGCACCTTCTCCGATGAACATCTAGCCACTGTCTTCGACAAAGCCGAAGCCATCGCCAAAACGTTGGACCGCTTGGGCTTCGACACCTTCTGGATGGCCGAGCATCACTTTCAACCGGAGGGGTATGAATGTATCCCCAACCTGTTGATGCTCCAGGTACACCTGGCCAATCTGACCAAGACTCTCAAGTTCGGCAACGGATTTAATATCGCCCCCATGTGGCACCCGTTGCGTTTGGCCGAGGACTACGCCACGGCGGACATCTTGACCGGCGGCCGAATCGTTTTCGGTGTTGGCCGGGGCTACCACACCCGTGAGGTGGAGACCTTCGGGAATCCCATGACGGACCAAGTGGCCAACCGTGAACTCTTTGAGGAGCAGGTGGAGATTATCTTCAAGGCCTTCAACGAAAGGTCCTTCTCGCACCACGGCAAATACTACGATATCCCGCCCAACGTCCCCTACCGGGGCTACGATCTCAAGGAGATTAGTCTGGTGCCCCGGCCCAAGAACCTACCCGTGGAGTGCTGGCAGCCCATTCAGGGCGGCACCGAGAGGGCGTTGGACTTCATGGCTAAGTATGGCATCAAGGGCGTTATCGGCGGCGGCGTAGCCGAAGGCGGCGCGATGGACAGCACGATGGAAGACTACCGGGCGGCCTTGGTCCGTGCCGGCCGGAAAGATGCCGTGTTGGGCGAAGACCTCAGCGTTGGGTTCCACTTCTTCCTGGCGGAGACCGTGGAAAAAGGCATCGAATTAGCTTCGAAGATGTATGAAGAAAACGTTAAGATGTTCGGTCCCCTGCGATTGCATCGTGGAATGACCGAGGATCAGATGTCGGTTATGGCCGATCCCCTCCGGGCGCCCAACGCGGGACTACCCAGCATGCAAGACGCCGTGAAGAACGGCGCCGTGCTCTGCGGACCACCGGAGCGAATCATCGAGCAACTAAGAGCTTTGGCTGAGCGCTACCCCGGCCTTGACCGGGTAGGAATGAGCCATCCCGTCGGCACACCCCAAAGCTTGATTCTGGAGCAGTTGGAGTGGCTGGCCAAAGACGTCATGCCTGCTTTTAAGGGGAAAGTCGACGCGGCAGTGCCGGCGGACTAAAGGCGTATATACCTCGCTAGTATGTCCCCAAAATAGCCCCCCAACTTACTCCTCCCCCACAAGGGAGGAGGAGATTTGTCCCTTCCCCCTGTATGGGGGAAAGCTAGGATGGGGGTGGTAGTTCGCATCAACACTCTGCGGTTTCAGTGATTAAGCTGACGGTTTGATAGTGATTAGAGAATCCCCTGGAGCCTGCAAATGGACCGGGGGATTTTTGTTGTGCTGGACGACTCGAACTAACCACGCCCCGGATCCACGCCTGTCGTTGACACCCAAGTTGGCTGCCAGTACACTCCCCATCACTCCACCAGTCCCTCACCAAAGGGCAGAGGAACATGAGCGAAAGGCATACCGGCGTGACCCCCTCCCCTGACAACTTGGGTCCGCTTTTAAACTCCATCGACCTGATGTACGAGACCGGCTGGACCGACGGTCTTCCAGTCGTCCCGCCCACGCGAGAACTGGTCAAGCAGTTCACCGACGTTCTAGCGCCTCGCGACCCCGGCGAGTCGATTGCCGTGATACCTCCCTTGGGCGGAGACGCGACCATCGAGCGGGTGGCGGTCAACGCCGTTATGGCGGGCTGTTTGCCCGAATATATGCCGGTAATCGTCACTGCGATCAAAGCGATGGTCGACGACCGGTTCAACCTGCGGGGCGTCCAGTGTTCTACCGGGATCCACACTCCATTAGTTATCGTCAACGGTCCCATCGTGAAAAAGCTCAACATCAATTCGGGCTACAACTGCTTCGGCCAGGGATGGCGGGCCAATGCGACTATCGGCCGGGCGGTGAAGTTAGTGCTGGTTAACCTGGGCGGGGCCTTCCCCGGCGAGACCAACAAGTCCACCTTCGGGCATCCGGGAAGCTACACCTATTGCATGGCCGAAGCCGAGGAAGCCAGTCCCTGGGAGCCTTACCACGTCGAGTTGGGATACGCAGCGGAGGACAGCACCGTTACGGTCTTCCCCGCCGAAGCGCCCCACAACGTCATGTATCACGCAGCCAACTCGCGGAACTTCCTTACCGTGTTGGCGGATACCATGTGCACACTGGGCAACGTTCAGATGTACGTCATGGGCAGCACCTGCGTCGTTCTGGGGCCGGAGCACGCTCGCATGTTGTCCGAAGATCGCTGGGCCAAGCGGGACATCAAAACATTTCTGTTTGAGCATGCCCGGAAGCCCGTGAGCCTACTGAGGCGCGGCGGTCCGCCCGTGGGGGATTCGCAACGCTCCCATCTCTGGCCCCGCTTCGTGGATCCCGACGACGATAACCAGATGGTCCCGGTGGTGCGTCGGCCCGAGGACATCCATATCTTCGTTGCTGGTGGCGCCGGAGGGCCTCACTCGGCCTATCTGCCCGGATGGGGTTCACGAATGGTAACCGAGAAGATTCAGGAAGCCTGAGGAGAGATTCATGCTCAACACGCCAGACACACGGATACAGGAACAGTTGCAGCGGTGGGACATCCTTGCCGCCATCGACCCTGCCGCCAACTCCCAATGGAGTGAGGCGCCCAGGCTGAGCAGTCTGCATGGCAAGACCGGTGGCTTCTTGGGCAACCGTAAGGACAACGCCAACCCGCTTCTCTTGGCCATCCGAGAGTTGCTGGACAAGCAGTTCGAACTCTCCGATTCAGTGGTCATGGACAAGTTCATCTACTCCAGACCGGCCGCCGACAATATAGTCGATACTCTCTCGGAGAGGTGCGACTTCGTAGTCACTGCCATCGCCGATTGAGGCTCTTGCACGTCGTGCAGTGTGCACGACGCCATGTCCCTGGAGAACCGGGGCATCCCCACGGTGGTGATTTGCACCGGCCCCTTCTTGGATTCGGCCAATATCCACGCTCGCATATACGGCCGGTCCGGTTTCCAGCCGGTCGTGATAACCCATCCCCTGGGGGGCATCGAAGCGGAACGGGTTAACGAGAAGGCTGCCGCTGCCGCTGAGCAAATCATCGCTGCGTTGACCAGGCAAGGGTAGTCGGTTGGATAGACCCCATCCGTAATCCAATCATCGACTGACGTCAGAGGACTTCCATGTACCTTCCTAGACACTATGCGGTCACCGACCGTCAACAACTTCACGACTTCATCAAAGCGAACGGATTCGGAATCATGTTCTCCGGCAATGGGCCTGAGCCTGTCGCCAGCCATCTGCCCTTCATCCTAGACGAGGACGCAGGAGAGCAGGGGACACTTCTGGCCCACATGGCCGGAGCCAATCGCCAGTGGCGGCATGCCGACGGGCAAACGGTTCTGACCGTCTTCCAAGGTCCTCACACCTACGTGTCACCAACCTGGTACCAAGACCCCGAAACCGTCCCAACCTGGAATTACGTCGCGGTGCACGTCTACGGAACGCTGAAAGTCGTCAAAGACGAGCAACAATTTCAACAAATCATTTCTCGGCTTACCGACTACTATGAGGCTTCCCTGCCCCAGCCGTGGAAAGCCGAGTTTACTTCTGAATACGCACAGCAAATGATGAAGCGAATCGTGGTATTCGAGATTGAGATTGAGAAGATGCAGGGGAAGTGGAAGCTGAACCAGAACCACCCGGAGGAGCGGCGGCAAAGGGTGGTGGACGTGCTTAAAACTTACACCGACGACAATTCAAAGGGAATAGTAACGCTGATGGAGTCAGGCTTGGAGCCGGAAGCCGACGGTGATGGACAAGTAGGCGACACACCGGCTATCTAGACATGAACTCGGCACAATAAGCAGAAGAGGAGGAGACTATGAATAGCGAAAACCGTCTGCTCGTCAGCTACTTTACTCTGAGAAAACTCATAGGATGGATGGCGATTCTGGTGCCATTCATCCTTGCGTTGCTTAACTGGATATTGTTTCGAGGGGGGCTCGGATCCTCCGTTAGTAGTTATTACCACACCAATGTGGGGCGAGTTTTTGTAGGCACGCTTTGTTCCATCGGTGTGTTTCTTCTCGCATACAAAGGGTACAAACGCCTAGACACGGATAAGATTTACCAATTTTCGGACAACATTGTCGCCAACCTAGCTGGCGTGTTTACTATCGGTGTCGCCCTTTTCCCAAGCGCTCCTATGGAACCTTCGAAAAATGACGAAATCATCGCGATTGTTCACGTCGTGTTCTCCGCTTTGTTCTTGGCTTCTCTGGCGTATTTCGCTTTTTTCTTGTTCACCAAAACCCATCCCCCCAATGTGACCCATCCATTCACGGATGAGGACCAGCGAATAGCCCATCTAAGAAAAAAGAAACAACGGAATCTGGCATACCGGATCAGCGGTATCGTAATCGTTCTCTGCATCGCGTTGATGGGCGTGAATACTCTGCTCGGCAATGCATTGCAGGCCATTAGGCCGGTGTTTTGGCTGGAGGCGTTAGCAGTGTCAACATTTGGATTCTCCTGGCTAGTTAAAGGACAGGCGTTACTCCGTGACCCGAAGGAAATCATCGAGGGAGCGTCAGAGGGATCGTCATCGGAAGAATGAGCGACACCTATGTTGTTAAGGAGTAAGCAGTGACCGGAGCGCTACAGGGAGTCAAGGTTCTGGAGATTGGAAGCTACGTCACCGGGCCGTACGCCGGGATGCTTCTGGGAGACCTGGGGGCCGACGTAACCAAGATTGAGAACAAGCCCTATGGAGACCCTTTCCGTGGATGGGGGCGCACGATTCTCAATCCCACCTTCTGTAGCCTTAACCGTAACAAGAAGAGCATCACCCTCAACCTCAAAACCAGGGAAGCTCGAGATATCTTCCTGTCGCTGGCCGACGATGCCGACGTGATTATCGAGAACCTGCGTACCGGCTCGGTTGACGGCCTGGGCGTCGGTTACGAAACGGTCCGGGCCCGCAATCCGCGAATCATCTACTGCTCTATCTCGGGGTTCGGTTCCGAGGGTCCATATACCCAACTCCCAGCCTACGACACCATCGGACAGGCGATGGGCGGACTGCTCAGCCTGTTGACCGACTTAGACGACCCGAAGCCCATGGGTGTCTCCTTGGCCGACCACCTGACTGGCATCTTCGCCAGCTACGGCATCCTCGCCGCTTTGCACGCCCGCACCATCACCGGCGAAGGCCAGTTGGTTGAGACATCGCTCCTTCAGTCCATGGTGTCCTTCGTGCAGGAGAACGCAGCCAACTACTTCGAGGATTCGGAGGTGCCGCGCCGGGACACCCGACCGAAAGGTCCCCAGGCCCACTGCTTCATCGCCAGCGACGGCCTGCCCTTCGTGATTCATCTCTCCTCGCCGGAGAAATTCTGGGTGGGGTTGACCGGCGCAGTGGGCCGTCCGGAGATGCGGGACGATCCCCGCTTCGCCGACCGTCCGTCCCGGGCCCAGCACTACAACGAACTCCACGACGCCCTCGCCGACGCCTTCGTCACGGCCCCACGGGACGAGTGGATCACCAAACTTAGGAAAGAAGACGTGCCGTGCAGTCCGCTCAACACGCTGGAAGAGGTGTTCCAAGACCCCCAAGTGCAGGCGTTGGGAATGTCCATAGACCTGGAGCGTCCCGGCGGTACCCCGGTTCGTGTCACCGGCAGTGCCATCCGCCTGTCGGCCACACCCCCCACTTACGACATCCGCCCGCCCCTGCTGGGCGAGCACAACAAGGAGGTACTGGGGTCTTTGGGGTTCGACACGGAGGCGATCAACGAACTGGAGAAGAACGAGGCCGTTTAGCCAGGAGAGCATTAAGCAGTTGATAATCTTCCGACACGACTTGATTATCTACACGCCTGCGTCATAGAATGAGCCCGCGTTCAGACGCTATGGTTTAAAGGTGTGAATGTAAGGTATTGTCCGCACCCCGCAAGGAGGATAGCCATGTTGGATATGATTATCAAAGGCGCTCGTGTGGTAACCCCATCTGGAGTTGGTGAGTGGGACATCGGCATATCCGGTGAAAAGATTGCCGCAGTTGGGTTGCCGGGATTGCTGCCTGAGGAAAACTCCACCATCATCGACGCTGCTGGGAAGATTGTGGTGCCTGGTGGTATCGAAACCCACGCCCACGCCGCCGCCAACGTTCAGCCCGGAGCTCGTCAACTGGTTTCCGGAACGCCCAACGCCGGTCCCGCCGACCACTCTCTGGGCGCCATCTGGGGCGGCACCACTACGGTGATCGACTTCGCTCCCGTGCCCAACGAAGGCGATCTCCTGAAGGGCATCCACGACTTCCTCACCCCTTGGCAGGGCAATGCCTACACCGACTATTCAACCCACTGCATCTACAAGAACGACAGCACTCCCGACGCCATCTCCCGCTACGGCGAGTTGATCGCCGGCGGGTTTCCCAGCGTCAAGATATTCACGACCGATATTCGGCCTCCGGAAGGTAGGGTCAACTCCCTGACCCCCATCGGCAAGATTGACTCGGGCCGGTTGCAAGACGTCATGGAGCAGGTCGCCCGGCACGACGGCGTTCTGGCGGTCCACGGTGAGGACGATGAGCTGGTCATGTACAACTACCTGCTGGCCCAACAACGCGGCCACTGGGACTGGCACAACGTCCATCTGATTCACTCCAAGGCGGTGGAGGATCTGGCCTTTCGCAGCGTGGTCCGGTTGGCGGAACGAACCGGCGCGGGTATGTACTTCGTCCACGTCACCGCCAAGGATGGACTGGACGTCATATCCGAGGCCCGCAGCAAGGGTATGGCGGTGTACGGCGAGGTGCTGACCCTGGCCCTGTCGTTCAACTGCGACCGGTACAAAGAAGAAGACGGCATGAAGTACCACACTTACCCGTCTTTGAAGTATGAGGACGACCGTCTGCATCTGTGGGACGGTTTGATGCAGGATGACCTGTCCTTCACCGCCACCGACAGCAGCTTCACGACATATCTGGACAAGATTGCCGGGCGCAACGTCGTTGACGTTCGGGGCGGGAACATCGGCATCGAGATACGCATGGGAGTGAATTACACCGAGGCGGTGGTGAAAAAGGGTATGTCCCTGGAGCGCTACGTCGACGTCACCTCCACCAACGCCGCCAAATTGCTGGGCCTGTATCCCAGAAAGGGCGCCATCGCAGTGGGCAGCGACGCCGACTTCGCCATCATCGACCCGTTGCACAAGAAATCCCTGTCCATGAACGACCTGCACGTGCGCGACTACTCGCCCTGGGAAGGATGGGAAGTTGAAGGCTGGCCCACCACAGTCATTCTACGGGGCAAAGTAATGGTGGACAAAGGCGAACTCCTAGGCGATGGCAACGACGGCCAACTAATACCCCGCAAAATCAACCCCGCCGTCCTCCAACGCCCCGCATTCTAACGTCCCTCGGCCCATTCAAAAAGCCCCCCTTTCAGAAAAGGGGGTTGGGGGGATTTCGGGGATTTCCGCCCCTAAGGAGCCTCAAATGCCAAAGCAGAAAATAGCTGTCTTCTCCGGTCCCAACTCCACTATCGGCAACTCGCCCACCCTGGTCACCAGCAACAAGGGCAGGCTTGAAGGTGAAGAGGTTCTCCCGGGCCGCTTTGATCACCTCGCCGCGCAAGTCCTTTACGAACCGGTGACAATCAGGATCAAGAAATTCTCCGGCCACCCGTTGGAAGAAGAGTCACGGGCGGTCTACCACGACGACGGCAAAGACTACTACGAAGTGGAACTTCGCCCTGAAGACGGCCCCTATCCCTTGCCTTACGTGGCTCGGCGGGCCGACGGCTCAGCTCAAGGAGTTCCCTTTGAGGACGCCGATCTGCAGGATGCCGGCGTCAAATTCGGAGGACGGCAGTTCTTCTTCCCCGATGCCTCCCGAATCTTCGCCGACATCGACCGGACCATCTCGGGCAGGGACGAGCACGGCGCGGGGAGTACTCTGGACCTGAAAGCGGAGTACGAGTTTATCCGCGCCCTCCCCCCGGCGGGATACCCCAGCCAGGGTGAAGTGTCGGGCCAGGACTACTTTCCCTACCGGCCTTATCCCATCAGCAACCGGCCCCGCTATCGGGACTTGGCGAGGGTGACCAACACGGTACAAGCCGCCATGGCCTCCGGCAATTTTGCCGGGGGCATCTGGCTGGAAGGTAGTCCCACTGTCGAAGAAACTACCTACTGGCTCAGCCTGCTTGTCGACACCGAGTTGCCCATAGCCGGGTGCGCATCTCAGCGAACCCACGGCCAACTGGCTAATGACGGCGACCGGAACATCGTCGACGCCGTGGACTACATCTTGTCCGGACAGGGACTAGGGTTGGGAGTAGTGGGCGTGCAGGATGAGCGCATCTACGCCGCCAGGGAGTTCAAGAAGGCCGACGACCGTCCAGGCAATTACAAAGCCACCGGCGGTCACGGAGGTATCCTGGGAACCGTAGGTCCGCCGGTGACCGTGTGGTACCGCCCCGCCTACAAGCGGTCCGCCATGTCCGACGTGAACATCAATAATTTGCCCACAGAAATGTCGTTCCTGGACCGCTTTGGAGACTCGGCTCACGTCACTCTCCGCGTGAAGGACGGCGACGGCGGTTTGCTGGGAGACATCATTCCCCGGGTACATATCGTTAAATATGGGGCCTATATGGGGGAGGATGAAACGCGCAACCCCGATGACGAGGTTGACATAATCGCCCGCATCCAACTAGCCCTGTCCCAGCAGAGCAAGCCTCAAGGAGAAGCTCCCCAGCTACATGGAATCGTGTTGGAAGGCACCTCTCCCTACGGCATGGGCTCCAGTTCCCAGCACGCCGCCCTGAATATCGCCACCTTCAGTGGTATGCCGGTGGTGCGAGTGGGCCGGGCCGATCCGGGCGGAAGAGTGCCCAGCGATGGGCGGGACGCTCTAAGCATCGCCGGTAGTAACCTGGATACCAACAAGGCGCGGTTGCTGCTTATGGCGTCCATGATGAAGCTAGGCAGGCTCCCCAAAGCCCAAGATCCTAGAAAACCTACTGCTGATGAGAGGAAGGCGGTGCAGGCCAAGCTGGCGGAGTACCAGGAGATTTTCGAGAATCATTAGGGGTTGGAACGAGTTTCGCGGTTGCGAGGGCGGGAGAAATCCCCCTAGCCCCCTTTACGAAAGGGGGGATTGGCCGGTACATCTTCAGTGCAGGGGGGCATTGGTTGCAATCCGTTCCCGTTAGGCTCCCCTCCTTACGAAGGAGGGGATACAGGGGAGGTTTCGCTCCGGCGGTAGAACGACCCCCTGTGGTCCCCCCTTCTAAAGGGGGCAGGACGGACTAGTCCCCAGCCGGAGTCAACTCTAGAACATGCTCCTCGCCCTTAGGGTCAAGGTCAACAATCTTGCCGTCTTTGATGACCCAGGACAGGTGGCGGCCCGCTTGCAGAACACTCACGTCGGCCAGTGGGTCTTTGTCTAGCACGATGATGTCGGCGAGCTTCCCCGCCCCAATCACTCCCAGGTCGTCTTCCAGGCCGACACAGAAAGCGTTGTCCTTGGTGCAGGCAACTATGGCTTCCATCGGAGAGTAGCCGCCGTACTTGACCATGATTTCGGCCTCGTTGGCGTGGAGCAGACCGTAGGGCATCACGGGAGAATTGCCGGTGTCGGTGCCGCACATGACCTTAACGCCCAGCTTACGGGCCGTTTCCAAGACACTTACCGCGCCTTCCAGATTAATCTTGATCTGGTCCACCTCAGGCTCAGTGCGGCCAAAGTCCCGGCCGTATTCCGCTGCGTGCTTCAGGAAGGTTACAGTGGGCATGATTCTGGACCCGGCTTCGGCCACCGCTTCCAGGTCGCGTTCGGTCGCCAGGTCGGCGTGCATGATCCAGTCCATCCCTGCCTCGGCGGCGGCTCGCGTTGAGTCCGATCCTCTGGAATGGATGCTGATGCGGGCGTTGCGGCGGTGGGCTTCGTCGACGACCGCCGAGAGTTCTTCTTTGGAAATGGTTTGGGTGTCGCCCCAAGTGCTGTCGGCCATCTTGATGAAGTCCACGCCATGCTTTGTCTGCCGCCGCACTTCGGTGACCATGTCGGTAACGTTGTTGGCTAGGACTCCGTAGAGATGCTCCGGCGTGCCTACCCAGGAAGGTTCGGTGTCGGAGATGCTGCCGTAGGTGATGATGAACCGTCCGGCGCAGTAGATTCGAGGGCCTTCCAGCATACCGGCGTTTATCGCTTCCCGCAGGGCCACGTCGATGAACCAGGAGCCGCCTGGAATGGACACGCTGGTCACCCCGGAACGCAAGATAGTCTGTGCGTTTCGGGCGGCTCGAAGGGTGGTGAACTCGGCGCTGGTGGTGCCCCTGGCGACGCTCACGCCGGGCATGGCCGGTTGGCCGAAGGATAGATGACAGTGCCCATCGATTAGCCCCGGCATGATCCACCGGCCCGACGCGTCGATGACCCGCACCGATTCCTTGTCCTCCAGGTTCAAACCGGCGGGGATACTACCGACGCTGGTGATCCGGTTCCCCTGGATAACGACAGCCTCGTTATCCGAGGCGGTACTACCTGAACCGTCGATGAGAGTGCCGTTACGGATGACGGTGGTCTTCGTGCTTTGGCTGGCCATGGGACCCTCCTTGCTTGTACAAACTCATCCAACGTAACTCGGTGCAGAAAGCCCCCCTTTCGTTAAGGGGGGTTGGGGGGATTTCCCCTATGCCGGCAGCAGTGGCAACAACTCTTCGGAGATGAGCTGCAGGTACTCCAGCTTGGCGGAAAAGTCGTGCGGGAGGTTCAGGCTGGCGAGACCGATGTAGTCCAACCCGTCTTCTTCCACGGCTCGGGTGATGGTCTCGGCGCAGTCTTGGGGACTCCCGGCGACTGCCCAATCGGCGATATCACGCTGTCCGCCCAGCCCCAGGTCCACCGTGTTCGTTTCCTGCATGTTGAACCCGGCGTACATGGTGGCTTTGGCTTCACCCTTGGCCTTGGCCTCGGTTATCGCAGTTTCCCGGTCCCTGGCGATGGTGATGGATCGGTTGGCCGCCAGCATTTTCTGAGGGGTCTTGCCGTATTCCGCTAGAGCGTCGTTGTACTCCTTGGCCAGATAACGGAAGTCTTCCCAGGTGGGTTGAGGTCCGATTACCACGGCCTCGCACAACCGGGCTGCCCGACGAACGGCGTTCCGGCTTTGGGCCGCCATCCAGATGGGAGGATGGGGCTTCTGCACCGGCGTCACCGAACACTTGGCCTCATGGACCTGCCAATGTTTTCCTTCGAAGGTAATCTCATCGCCGGTCCAAAGCTGCTTCATCAGGTCGATGGATTCTTCCATCCGGCTGACCCGGTCTCTCCGGTTGGTGCCGAAGGCCGCAAGTTCTTTCTCGCGGTAGCCCAGCCCAACGCCCAGAGTGAACCTGCCATTACTGATGTGGTCCAAGGTCGCCACCTGGTCGGCGATGTCCACTGGGTTGTGATATGTAAGTAGCAGGATCCCGGTGATGAGCCGCAACCCTTCGGCCTCGGGAGCCAGCCGCGCCAACATCTGCATCGGCTGCATCCAGATGGTTGGGTGGGCGAGGAAGTGTTGGGGCATATAGATGGCCGAGAATCCCAGGGCCTTCGCCCGCCGGCACACTTCCGCCGCCTCTTGGATCTGCTCGAACATGGGCCGGGTAGGGTCTTCCAGGTAGTCACGTATATATATTCCGACTTCCATAGGACGTCTCCACCCTCCTCTGAATAGAATGCTAGTGAGTGGTGATCCGGTCTGCTATCTGCCGAAAGCTCCTTTCATCGCCGCCGAAGCTTCGTCTACCGCAATCTTCCCCTTGTCAAAAACTGATGGGTTGGCGAAGAAGCCGTGCATCATGCCGTCGTACCGGGTGCACTTGGTGGACACGCCTTCGTCCTGGAGACGGTGGGCGTAGTCCTCTCCTTCGTCCCGCAACGGGTCGTATTGTGCCGTGATTACCAGGGCCGGAGGCAGCCCTTTCAGGCTCTTGGCCTGCATGGGCGCAGCATAAGGATTGGAGGCGTCGGCGTCGCTGGCCAGGTAGTGGTTCCAGAACCACTTCATCGAGTCCCTGGTCAGAGAATACCCACTGGCATTCTCCTCGTAGGATACGGTTTCAAAGTCTCGCATGGTAACCGGGTATACCAGGAGTTGGAAGGCCAAGGCGGGACCGTTCTGGTCTCGTGCCATCAGGCATATCGCCGTGGCCAGGTTCCCACCGGCGCTGTCGCCACCCACCGCAATGCTGGACGGGTCACCGTTGATGGACGCAGCGTTTTCGGAAGCCCACTCTGTCGCAGCGTAGCAATCATCGGCGGGTCCGGGGAACTTGGTCTCTGGAGCCAACCGGTAGTCCACAGATACAACCACGCAACCCGCGCCCACGGTCAGGTGACGGGATACCCCATCGGCCTGCTCCAGATCGCCCAGAACCCAGCCGCCGCCGTGGAACCACACCAATATGGGGAAAGGTCCGGAACCTGCTGGCGTATAGATTCTCACGGGAATCTCTCCACCCGGGCCAGGAATGTTCCGGTCTTCAACCTTGGCCACCTCCGGACCGGCAGGCCTGGGGCGCAGCTTGGAGTTGGCCCGAGCTTCCTGGGCCGATACGGTGTGGTTGGGGGGCAGACCTATGGCGGCCGCCGCGTCCAGAGCTACTTGCGCTTGCGGGTCGAGAGGCATATCAATTCTCCTGCTTTACTTGCCCTCACCCCTGCCCGCTCGCAACCGGCGAGGGATCTGGAGCAAGGCATTTATTAATCGGGAACGTCCAAAGAGCCCCATTTCGTAAAGGGGGTTGGGGGATTTCCCCCTAACTACCCGGCAACCACGGGCAATCCGCTATCCAGGCGGATTTCGTTGATAATCTCCAACACACGCTGCCGGAACGGAGCGTACGTAATCTCGAATTCATCGATCAGGCGGCTGTTATCCACCATGTAATTGCCCGATAGCTCACGACCGCCCTCGTCGGCGAAGGTGATTTGGGATTCCGGGAGAAACTCCTTCACCATGCCGGCCAGGTCTCCCAGGCTGATGGCATGTCCACCGGAGTTGTAGACCGGGTAGTGGCTGGAGTCGGACAGCGACACCCGGACGAAGGCCTCGGCGATGTCCTCAACGTGGATGGGCAGCCGCATTATATCCTTATGAGGGAAATTGACCGGCTCACCACGGGCTGGCTGAGTGATGCAGCGAACGTGGTCAACGGAGCCTCGGAACTTGTCGGGGCCTGTCACGTTGGCCGGACGTATCCCGGTGATGGCCATGCCATAGTTCTCGATGTACTTGGACGCTTGGAACTCGTTGAAAATCTTGTGCACAGCGTATTGGCTGGTGCCATGCATCGGATCGTCCTCGGTTGTCATACGGTCGCCGAAGTTTGACTGCTGACCGCTTACTGCGATGGAACTGGCGTACACCACCCGGTTCACGCCGCAGACCCTGGCGGCCTCGAAGCAGTTATCCATGCCCATGATGTTCAGCCGGGTGTCCTGGTGGGGACGGTCTTCGCTTCCGACCACTGGTAGGAGGTAAGCCAGGTTGATGATTCGGTCAGGCTTGGTTTCTAGGATGGCCTTGACTACGTCCTCGAAGCTCGTGATGTCGCCATACATGACCTTCAACCGTTCGCCCATGCCGGACAGTTGGTCCGAGTGGGGGTTGATGTCCATGCAGACGACTTCCTCGCCCCTTTCGATGAGCCGCCGGATGGCCCGGGGGCCGATAAAGCCGGAGCCTCCGATAACCAGAATCGCCATGTTGTCCTCCTGTGGAAATAGGAGTTGTTTTCGAAGCTTGGGGAGCATTACTCAGGCTCCCATATCGTTCGTAAATGGGAGTATATGCGGGGGCTTGAACACCGTCAACCATCGAGGCATCCTTGCCTGGACAGGCAGGGATTCACTTAGGGGGTGCTCGCTGCTACAATACCGCGAGAACAAGGAGTCGATAAATGAAGTTTTATAGCTTTGATGAGACCACCTATCCGGGCATTCCCGACGAGATTGGCCCGGAGGTACGCCAGACTAATCGCTTCTGTGACCCGGTCCTAGCCGCCGAGACTTATCAGGAGCACTTGGACGAGTGGGCCATGTGCGAGGACCTGGGATTCGACGGCGTTCTGGTCAACGAGCACCACTTCACCTACTTCAACATCAACCCTTCCTGCACCGTCTTGGCCGCAGCGATAATCGCCCGCACCAAGACGCTCAAGGTGGGCGTTATCGGCCACGTGTTGCCCCTGCGTCACCCGGTTCAGACAGCTGAGGAGTTCGCCCAACTGGATATCCTTTCGGGCGGGCGGTTCATCGGCGGCATCGTCAGGGGCGTTCCCCAGGAATACGTGTCGTACAACGTCGACCCCTTCACCAGCCGTGAGCGGTTCGCCGAGTCCTACGACATCCTCAACAAGTGTCTGACCGAAGAGATATTTGACTATCAGGGCAAGTTTTACGACTTGAAGGCGGTCTCGGTGTGGCCCAAGCCCCTCCAGAACCCGCTGCCTATATGGATGCCCGCTGGGTCGTCGGAAACCATTGAGTTCGCCGCCGAGCGGCATATCCCCATCGCTAGAGTCTGGAATCCCACTGTGGTTTTTCAGGACGCCTTCGAGTACTACAAAGAGGTAGCCAAGGAGAAGTTTGGCTGGGACGCAGGCCCTGAGCAGTGCATAGGCTCTCGCTACATCCACGTGGCCGAGACCACCGAACGGGCCATCGAAGAGTGCCGCAAGGCGGTGATGTACGTGCGGCGTTTGAGCACCTTCAGCCGCCCGGTGCAGGTACCGGCTCCGGTGCCCGGCCTGCAGACTGACCGCTCTTATGACTACCGCAAGCGTTCCAAGGGCGCGGAGATGCCCGGCCCCGGCACGCCCTTCGAGAAGTTGCGGGAGACGGGATTCATAGTCTGCGGCGACCCGGATTACGTGACCGAGTGGCTGAAGAACGACATGGAGACGGCGGGATATGGCCACTTCATGGGCATGTTCCGCATGGGCACCAACAGCCACGAGAACGTTATCAAATCCAAGAACCTGTTTGCTGAGCACGTGATGCCCAAGCTGAAGCACATCAACGAAACTACTCCGGTGGCCACTGCTTAGCGATGGCTGATTTATACGATGACTTCAACTACACGCTGACTCGGGAGTCTCCGGAGACCCGGGGGGAGTTCGAGAGCAGCGAGTCCGGCAGTGTCACGGCAGGTTGGGAGATACTTTCCCCTCCGGCGGGACCGGATGGAGTTCCTTACCAGTTAATCTTCGTCGGGCCGACCGATGAACATCGAGGCACGGCTATCCGTTTGAAGCTGGCAGCCAAA
Organism: uncultured bacterium; assembly: GCA_963997925.1. GTDB lineage: Bacteria > Chloroflexota > Dehalococcoidia > Lucifugimonadales > UBA3495 > UBA11650. Next base: position 34,499 of record CAXEOX010000007.1, on the reverse strand, counting down.
GGCGGCGGAGAAGTTTCCGATGATGCCGACGTGCTGCTGGAAACTTTTTATCAGACCGGCGAAGAGCGCACGGTGATGTTCGAGGGCAAGTACGGTTTGTTCCGGGAGATACCTGACCAAGAAGCCGCCAATGCTGCTGTGTCCTTGCAGAAACGGGCGGAGGCTGGCGAAGACTACGTTATCCGGTTGGGCATAACCGTTCCCGAAGGCTCACCCCAACCTGACCCGGCGGCCAACGCCTCTTACTTCCAATTGGAATGTGTGAAACTCTGGTGGAACGAGACCGCCTGATCGGTCAGTAGATTCGGTTCTCGGAATTCCTCGCGAAAACCCCGTTCGTGGTGAGCCTGTCGAACCATAGCTCCGCAGAGGGACCTTTCGACAAACTCAGGGCGAACGGATGATGTTATCGGGATTATTAGAACTAGGCAGGTAGACCATTGGGCGCAGCGGACGGATCGATATTTGCCCGGCACAGTTTGGAGGCCGGCGGCTTTGACGTTTCCTACCTCAAGGGTGGACACGACGGTGATATGGACCCGGTCGTTTACCTCCACGGCTTGGGCGGCGGAGGGAAGTGGGAAGCCTATCTCATGACCATGGGCACGGTCGCTCTGACCTACGCTCTTCAGTTGCCGGGCTGGCCGGACGGCCAAGCACCGGAAAGTATCACTTCGGTCCAGGACTACGCCGATTGGGTGATTGCCTTTATGGATGCAGCGGAGATTGACCAGTGCGTCCTGGCGGGCCACTCCTTCGGCGGTTGGGTAGCTCTCTCCCTCTGCGCCGCTCATCCCGAGCGGTTCAGCCGCATGATTCTGGCGAATCCCATGGGCTTGACGGCTGATGACCCGCCGCCTAACCTTGCCGACATGGATGAAGAAACCTTCGCCAAGGCTACCTTTGGGCGTCTTGGCTTGATCGCCACGGCTCAACCCGACGGCTTTGGCGCAGAATGGGAGAACGTCCGTCGAGGCCCCGAGTTCGAACGTCAGTGGAAAGGTAAGGGACTGGTTGCCGGGCTGATAAACGGACCGTCCTCAGACCCTGGATTGACTCAACAACTGGGTACCATCACCGCCGAGACCCTTTTGGTGTGGGGCCGGGAAGACGGTATCGTCCCATTGGCCCACGGAGAAGCCCTGCACAACGCGCTACCTAACTCCAACCTGTACGTGATTGACCGGTGCGGACATCTGCCGATGGCAGAGAAGCCGGAGACGTTCAATCGAATCATCCGCGACTTCCTGGTGGGTGACCATCAGGATATACCAGAGGTAGTTAGAGTCTAGCTAAACCCAAATCCGAATCAAGAACGGGAGGAAATCATGGCGAAGATCAAGCACATCGCGATACGCACCCCGGACCCGGAGGCGACAGCCAACTTCTACAAGAAAGTGTTTGGCATGGAAGAAGCTGGTAAAGCCGGTTCAGGTTTCTATCTGACCGACGGCTATCTCAACCTGGCCATACTCCAGTCCAAGGATGAAGGATCAGAAGAGTCGGCCCGTGACGCAGCGGGTTATGCGGGCATCGACCACTTCGGCTTCCTGGTTGAAGACACCGACGAAGTTTGCGCTGCGTTGGACGAAGCGGGCGCGACGCCGATGATTGGCCGGGTAACGCTAAACCCCGCTCCTTCCGCCACCGCACAGTCTTACTACGAGATCAAATACCGCGGGCCGGACAACCAGGTCATCGACATCACGTCGTCAGGCTGGGTCGGCAACTAGCGCCAGTTCCCGCACCTTAACTCTCATCTAGACACAATGAGAGGTCTAGTCCCTTCCCCATTGTGGGGGAAGGTTAGAGTCGGCCCTAAGCGTAGTCGAAGGGATGGGGGTCGTTAAGGGCGGCTCAGATGCAACTTGAAGGAAGGCTGCCCTGGTTACTGGCTACGGTAGAGGGCTGGGCCGTAGCATCGCGCTGGCCTACACTCGAGAGAGAGCGGCGGGAATTTGCAGCTGAAGTCGAAGCAGATACGCCGCGCATCTGTCATTCCGAGCGTAGCTAGGAATCTTAGGTCTGCATCGAAGACAGTCTGAGATTCCTCACCGCCTGATGGCGGATTCGGAATGACAGTCCTGAAACTCCGTAACAGAATGAAAACTCTGGAGAACGGTAGCGGAATAACGCCACTTTGAGTGGGACTGGAATGACGTTTGCGTAGGCAGTACTCGCTGCCTACCAGCTACCCGGTCGTCAGATAGGCGTCCGGGCCGGCTAGGAACTTGGTCCGGCAATCCAGAGTGCAGAAGTAGTACCAGGTTCCGTTGTGAAAGCTCCGAGTGCCCATATGAGGGTCTACCTCAGTTGCGCCGTGCCTAGTCTGACCGGTTTCAGCCCGGGCTCCGGATTCGTTGATCTCTTTCCCGCACACGGGGTCTGTGGGCATAATCTATTCTCCTACTCTTGATGGCAGTGGATCGTTTAGGTTAGGGTACGGCTTCCAGGTTCATTCCCAGCCGGACCCGGCCCGGTTGGTCCAGCAGTGCCTTGGCAATCTTGGAACGGTGTTCGAAGCTGGTTCCCAAGCGCATCGTCCATGAGGTAACCCGCCGGAACCATAGGTGGAGGTCAAACTCCATCATGAATCCGATGCCTCCGTGAATCACCTGGGAAGAGCGCACGACCGCTTCGCATTTGTCATTGCAGAAGGACTTGGCCTGGGAAATCTCCACTGCGAACGGAAGCCCCTCATCCATTTTCCAGAGGGCCTCGTAAGTCAGCATCTGAGCGCCGTCGACCCACAGGGTCATGTCGGCGCAGAGGTGTTGGATGGACTGGAAGGAGCCGATGGGCCTGCCGAAAGCCGCCCGGTTCTTGGCGTACTCGATGGCCATCTCGGCGTCTTTGCGGGTGGCTCCAACCATCTGGGCGCACAATAACAGGGTCGCCCGTTCAATCATGGCTACGGCTATCGGCCATCCTTGATCAACCTGGCCTATCAGGTTGGCTTTGGGCACGCTCACGTTCTCGAAAATCACTTGGCTTTGCTTGTCTTTGGCCAAGGTGGTCAGCGGGATATTGGTGATGCCCGCGCTGCTGCTGTTTACTAGTAACAGGGATAGGCCCTGGTTGCTATCCGAGGCCGGGGAGGTTCGGCAGACGACGAGACATTTCTCCGACGCACCGAAGTTATCGACGAACATCTTCGTCCCGTTGATGACGAAATTGTCTCCCTGCTCTGTGGCTTGGGTCTGGATTGTCTCAGGGAGGAACCTGGGGTCGCGTTCGGTCAACGCCCAGGTCAGGACCGAATCACCGGAGCAAACCTTGGGAATCACCGATTGCTGTTGCTCTGGGGTCCCGTCGGCGGCGATGGTTAATGCGGCTACCGTTGTGCTGTGGAAGGGCACCGGGGCGATGGCGCGGCCCATCTCTTCAATAATGATTCCCAAGTAGGTCACAGGAAGTCCCTGGCCTCCCAAGGATTCGGGGAGGGACATACCCAGCCAGCCTAGCTGGGCCATCTGCCGCCACAGGTCGGGCGGATAACCTAGGTCGTCGACTTCCATCTCACGAGCCAGGCTGGGGGGACACTCGCCCTCCAGAAACTCCCTGGCGGCGTTCTTTACCATTTCTTCTTCTTCGTTTAGAAGTACATCCATGCTAATTCCTCAGGTGATATCGGGGCGGCGGACACTAAGCCAGCTGCCCTTAAAATTCCGTTTATCTGCCGGTTGGTTCGACAGGCTCACCACGAACGGTTTACTTAATCCCTCCGTTCGTCCTGAGCTTGTCGAAGGGCCTGGTGCGACATCAGTTCAAGTCTAACCGCGGGGAAGGCCTAGCCCGCGCCGGGCCATCTGGTCTCTCATCACCTGGACGCTGCCGTGGTTGATGCCCGACTGGAAAGCTCCCAGCATGTTGTGGGCGAAAAGACCGCCCTCAATGTTCTCTTCCGAGCTACTCATCAGCTGGGCGTAAGGGCCCAGGATCTGGGAGATGGTTTCGGTGGTTCGGACACCGTGCTCAGGAGCCCAGACCTTTTCCGCTGCTCCCTCGTAGGTGAAGGTGTCACCCCGTTCCATCAGGGACATGCTGCGCATAGTCATCAGGCGGCACACTTGAGCTTCGATCCACAGTTCGGCCAATCGGTCACGGATCGCCGGGTCTTGACCAACCTCATGGCCGCCAAGGTCGTTCTCTTTGGCCCAGTTGATGATGTCTTCGTCCCTTCGAACGGAAATCAGATACCGGCTGGCTCCGACTCGGTCCAGGTTCAGTCCCATGGCGCCCACGTACCATCCCTGGTTCTCTTCGCCCAACATGCACGTCGCCGGAACTCTGACGTCTTCGAAGAAGGTCTCGTTGGTCCGGCGCTGGCCGTAGGTTGTGCCTATGGGAGCGGGAGGGTCGTTCTGGATGGTCCAAAGAGGACGGACAGTGATGCCCGGAGTGTCCATCGGGAAGATGAAGATGGAGATTCCCCGGTGCTTGGGTGCGTCGGGGTCGGTGCGAGCCATCAGGTAGATGTGGCTGGCGTAGTGGGCCGACGATGTGTACATCTTCTGGCCGTTGATAACGTACTCGTCCCCGTCTTTTACTGCTCGGCATTGTAGGCTGGCCAGGTCAGCTCCGGCTTGGGGCTCGGTGAATCCCAGGGCCAGAGTGATTTCGCCGCTGATAAGGCCGGGAAGCAGGGTTTTCTTCTGCTCTTCGGTTCCCGCAGCCAAGATTGCCGGGGCGCCGCTGCCTGCGCCACCAACACCAACACCGATCCGGGAGAATTCCTCCTCGACGATGTATTGGTCGATGCGGCTGCCGTCCTGACCGCCGTATTCCTTGGGCCAGCTGATGCCAACCCACCCTTTCTCGGCTACCTTCTTGCGTAGGTCCCGCACCAGGGGTCCCTGGCTCATTTCGTCGGTATTGGCGATTTCGTCGCGGACGGGTCCGTCTACGTTGTCAGCGATGAATTGCTGGACCTCTTGGCGAAGAGCCTCTTGTTCGGTTGTGTATGCAAACTCCATATCGTTTCTCCAGGTTGCGAGCTTAACTTGTTCTTTGACTGATTATGTATCGGGCGGAAGACCCCGGCGCCATCGGTCTAAGGCAGGATTCGTAGAAAGCCGAGGCTACCCTCATTGTCGTGTGCTCGACTTATGGTGTCAAGTATCGGACCGTGCGTGGCTAGCTTAGATAGATTCCGCCAATACGGGCTTTAACGCCTCGATCAAAGGCGGCAGGAATGTATGCCAGTCGCCCACGATACCGAAGTCGGCCGCTTTGAAGATGGCGTGGCGCCGGTTCTGGTTGATTGCCAGGATTACGCCTACCTTCTGGATGCCCACCGTATGGTTGAACGCTCCCCGGATACCCACGGCCAAGTAGACCTTGGGAGTGATGCTGCGTCCGCTGATTCCCACCTGAAGCTGGACAGGCAGCCAACCTTCGTGAATCACGTCGCGCGTGGTGGCCAAGGACGCGTTGATGGACTGGGCCATCTCTTGTATCTGGGGCAGGCTGTCCGCTCCCCCGATCCCCATACCGACGCCGATAACCACCTGCGCTTGAGCCAGTTCCAATGCGCCTATGTCCTCTTGAACATGCTCTTCCAAAACCGTAACGTCTGGTCCATCGAAGGGAGCTGCGGCGATGGCCTCCACGGTTGCATGAGACGCGGCGTCGGGCGTGATGGGAGTGAGCAGTCCGGGCCGTAGCGTGACCATATTGGGGAGCGTCTTGGAGAGGATGGGGGCGATTACGTTACCGCCCAAGGCCGGCTTTAGCTGCACCAACCGGCCTTCATCGTCGATCTCCAAGTCGATGGCGTCACCGGTTAACCCCAAGCCCAACCGCCCCGCTACCCGCGATGCCAAATCTCGGCCATCGGGAGTCGAAGCGAACAGCACGGCGTAAGGCTTGGCCTGGTCGACCGCCGCGGTCAGGCTCTGGACGACCTGTCGCCCCCATACAGGGCCTATGCCGGTATTGTCCAACGTCAGCACCCGGTCAGCTCCGTAGGCCGCCAACTCGTCGGCTAGGGCCGAATCTGGCGGGCCAATCAATACCGCAGCGACTTCGCTTTTAGTGAACCCGGTCAACTCCCTAGCTTTGCCCAACATCTCCAGAGTCACCGGGTCAATCGATGCGGGTCTGGATGCGGCTACAACCCAGATGCTTTTGTCCCGGCTGTCTGCATACCGGTTCGTGGGCTGAGGAGCTTGGGAGACGCTTGCCTCTGAGTTCATCGACGCCAGCCGCTCTTTCAATAGTGCAGCGACTTGCTCCGCAGCGGCCTGGGGGTCTTCCTCTTCTATCATCTCTCCCAATCGGCTGGGTTCCACTAATCGAATCTCTTCCACCCAGGTGGGCGACCCTTCTGCCCCGAACTGGGAGAGGTCCGGTGAAAGCTGGACGCAGGTCATCTCTTCTAGAGGTTTTTCCTGAGCCTCGGCCGTCTGATCCCTGGTTGGGAAAGTTTCTTCGGCGACTCCTTCCATGACGCAGACCAGGGCCGGCAATGGGCACTCTATGAGTTGGTAGCCGTCGTCGGTGATGCGTTGGGTCTGGATATTGCTGTCTCCGGGTGCGTAGTCCAGCTTGCTCACCTGTCCGACGTGGGGAATCCCCATCAGTTCGGCCGTTTCCGGTCCCACCTGTCCGGTTTCCGAGTCGGCGCTGTTGCGGCCGCAGATAATCAGATCCGGAGCCTCGTTCTTCAATGCGAGGGATAAGGCGCGGGCGGTGGCCAGGGTGTCTGATCCAGCTAGAGCCCTATCAGTGAGTAGGATTGCCCGATCCGCGCCCAGTGCCAAGCATTCCAGCAGACCGTCACGAGCCTGGGGAGGTCCCATGCACAGGGCGACTACCTGGTCGTCCGGACCGCTCTTCAGCTCCACAGCTCGGACCAAGCCGAGCATGTCGAAGGGATTGACCTCTGAGGGAACACCCTCCCGGATGATGGTCTTGTTCTCGTAGTCGAACTGGATACGAGCGATGACTGGGACGTACTTTACGCAAACAACAATCTTCATCTAACAACCTTTTTTGGCCGCTACTCAGGTTCGCCTAGTTGCTCCTGAACGGTAGCAGTCAACCGCTGCAATTTGGGGCTGGGTTGAACCGGATATAAGGGTGGGCGATGCAACTCCTTGAATCGGGGATCCAGGCGTTGCATATCCTCCTCAAGCCGCTCCCTTATCTCCGGTAAACTGGGGTTCGCGGCTGTCAGGGCACCACTGGACATCACTTCCACCAGCATCTCTTCGGCGCCGGTTACGGATTCGTCGCTAAGCCCCAGGATATCGCGGGAAAACATGCCGCCGTCTTGGAACCGGAAGACCTGCTTGGCTCCGGGAGGGTTGATTTTGTCTGGGCTGAGCTTCATCACCGGGCGGCCATCGTAGCACACCAACTTGTAGGCCATATCCGACCACGGCGCGTCGGCGGACACGCCCGCTTTGGTGCCCACGCCGAAGAGGTCGATGGGCGCATCGTCGCGGACCAAGCGGTCCACTTCATGTTCGTCCAAGCCGCCCGACGCTACTATCTTCACGTAGTCCAGGTTGGCCTCGTCGAAGATGCGCCGGACCTGCCGACTGAGCGCATCGAAGTCTCCCGAGTCTAGGCGCACCGCCAGGAGCCGGTTTCCCGACTCCTCCAGTTTCTTGGCGGCCTGGACTGCGTTCCACGCTCCCTGGATGGTGTCGTACGTGTCCAGCAGTAGGATCGTCCGTTGGGGGAAAGCTTCGGCGTAAGCGTGGAAGGCCTCGGCTTCGCTGGGGAAGCTGGAGATGAAAGAGTGGGCCATGGTCCCGGCGGGGGGTATGCCGTAGCGATGGGCCGCCAGAACATTGCTGGTTGACTGGAACCCGCCGATGTAGCTGCACCGGGCCATCTTCATAGCAGCGTCGGTGCCCTGGGTCCGGCGGGCGGAGAAGTCGCTGACACCCCGGCCTTGGGCGGCCCAAACGCAGCGGGCGGCTTTGGTGGCCAGCAGGGTTTGGAGATTGACCTGGTTGATGATGAAGGTTTCGACCATCTGGGCCTCGATTATCGGCCCGGTCACTTCTAGCACTGGCTCGTTTGCGAAGTACAACCGCCCTTCCGGAATAGCCCGCACACTCCCGGTAAAGCGTAGCCCTTCCAAGTAATCCAGAAAGTCTTTGGTGAAAATCTCGGTGGAGCGGAGGTAGGTCAGGTCGGCCTGGCTGAAATGGAACTTTTCCAGGTAGTCCAGCACGTCCTCAAGCCCGGCGGACACCAGATAGCCCCGGTTGGGCGGGTAATTGCGGATGAAGAGGCTGAAGGTGGCCGGAGCAAACATCTTCTGGCGGAAGAAAGCCTGGGCCATGGTCAGTTCGTACAGGTCGGTGAAGAGGCCCGTTTCACCGAGAGGGAGGGGGGCGTTGGAGCTGTTCATCAACCTGATCCCCCAATCGGATTTCTAGCCTCACTTTCTCGCCTGGTAGGCTTCGGTATGGGCGGCCAACTGACCCTCTGAGGCAGGGTCTCATTATGTTGTTGCCTCTCGTGGCCTGTCAACCGAGCCTTGCCCACTCCCATGACGAAGTCTGCCCCAAGAGTGAATGTTACGGCCAAGGCCGATATGTGCATATATGAAAGCGATTATTAACGTAAAGCGCAATCAAAAATACGAATAAAAACCAGCAAACATGATATATGGGCACGATTGGGGTAATCGGCACCGGGAATATTTCTTGACATGGTGTCCCTCGGTTAGTAACATAATGGACGTTAACAAACGAGTATCTAACTGGAACCCTTTATCCAGAACGGCAGAGGGCACGGCCCGATGAAGCCTAGCAACCGGTCCTAGCAATCAAGGGAAGCGGGATACGGTGCTAATTCCGGCGTCCGTAGCGGTCGATTCCGCCAACGACGAAAGATGAGGGGCTTGGTGTTTGATTAAACTTCTCTAGAAATGCGAGAAGTTAGTTCTGCGATTGAGCTTCTCTGATATAGAGAAGTTTTTTTTTGACCGATGCCGAACCCAACGGCAGCCCGTTACGGGAGTGAAACTTAGGTGAACGAGATCCGTCCGATACAGTGGTCCGATGGCAAGCTTTGGCTGCTTGACCAGACTCGTCTTCCTCTGGAGGAAGTCACTCTGGAGTTGGACAAGTGCCAGCAGGCGATAGACGCTATCCACGACATGCAGGTCCGTGGCGCGCCGGCCATCGGCGTGACTGCGGCTTATGCCATGGCGATGGCCGCCAGAGAAATCAGTGCCACTTCGCCGGACGAATACATGACCCAACTGGAAGACGCCGCTTCCCGCGTCGCCGCCGCCCGCCCCACTGCGGTCAACCTTTTCTGGGCGGTGGAGCGGATGGTGCGCCTGGCCAAGAGCGATCCGGACCCGCAAAGCATGCCGGAACGTCTGCTGGCCGAAGCTCAACGCATGTACCAGGAAGACGAGGAAATCAATCGCAAGATGGGCAGTATGGGAATAGAGTTGATGCCTGACGGAGGCGCGGTGCTGACCCACTGCAATACCGGCGCATTGGCTACCACCGGCTTCGGCACGGCCCTGGGTGTCATCCGGGCGGGATGGGAAGCTGGCAAACGCTTCCAGGTCTATAACACGGAAACCCGGCCTTGGTTGCAAGGCGCCCGTCTGACCTCTTGGGAATTCCAGCAGTTGGGCATTCCTGCCACTTTGCTGGTGGATTCGGCGGCCGGGATGATGATGCGCGGCGGAAAGATTAGCTGCGTTATAACCGGCGCGGACCGCATCGCCGCCAATGGGGACACGGCCAACAAGGTGGGGACATATATGCTGGCTGTTCTGGCCAAAGAGAACGGCATCCCTTTCTACATCGCGGCGCCTACCAGCACCATAGACTTGGACCTGGCCACCGGTGACGACATCAACATCGAAGAAAGGCCCTCCGACGAAGTTACCCACTTCCGGGGAGCGCCCACTGCGCCGGAGGGCGTTCCTGCGGTCAACCCGGCGTTCGACGTAACACCTCACCAGTACATCACTGGGATCGTTTCGGAGGGCGGCGTTTCCAGATCGCCCTACTTGGAAAGTTTGAAACTGGCGGTTCAGTCCGTTAGTCTGGGCAACTGAATCATGGTTATACAGACAAACCCGGCCACCATAGCAATCATCGGCGGAAGCGGTCTCTACGAGATGGAAGGGCTTACCGACGTGGAGTCTGTCGACATCGACACTCCCTTCGGACGGCCGAGTGACGCCATCACCCTGGGAACGCTGGAAGGGGCGCGGGTGGCATTCCTGCCCCGCCATGGCCAGGGCCACCGCTTCAATCCATCCCACATTCCGGTCCAGGCCAACATCTACGCTCTGAAAACTCTGGGAGTCGAGAGGATTATCTCGGTCAGCGCCGTGGGAAGCTTGAAAGAGGAGTTTGAGCCGCAGCATCTAGTGGTGCCCAATCAACTCATCGATCGTACCCGTAATCGCTCAAACACCTTTTTCGAGAATGACATGGTGGTCCACATTGCCTTCGCCGACCCTTTCTGCGCCCACACCAGCCACATGGTGGTCCATGCCGCCCAGGATCTGGGGGTGAATGTTCACCCCGGCGGCACGATGGTGGTTATGGAGGGCCCCGCCTTCTCGACCAGAGCTGAGTCGTTCATGTATCGCTCATGGGGAGCCGACCTGATCGGAATGACCGCTCTGCCCGAGGCCAAGCTGGCTCGAGAGGCGGAGATATGCTATGCGACCATGGCTTGGGTAACCGACTACGACTGTTGGCGGCAGGGCGGTGAGACTGTAACCGTTGAGATGATAATCGGAAATCTACTGAAGAATGTGGCTGCGTCCAAAGACCTGCTGCGAAATTTGATACCCAGATTGAACGGGCCCCGGGAGTGTCCTTGCGCCACGGCGCTGAAAGACGCGATAATCACTCCCCAGGACCGTGTTCCCGCGGAGCTTAAGCGAAAACTTGCGCCCATCACGGGCCGGTATCTGACCTAAAGATTCCACAAGTAAGGCTCAAGGAGGCTCGACTATGCCCAGGCAAGACCCTGGTGAACCATATTACCGGGTAGATTCTCCCGAGGCCGCTGGCATGCTGGCGGCGGACTCTGCAGGGGAGATTGTTGTGATAGATGTGCGGCGTGATGATGAGTGGGTGACCGGCCATGTCGCCGGTGCGGTCCACATTAACATCGACGACCTTCCGGGGAACATGGACCGGGTACCCCAAGACAAGAAGCTGCTGTTCATCTGCGCTGCGGGAGTGCGGAGCGGATTGGCTTGCGAGATCGCAGCGTCCATGGGATATGACTCGGAGAATCTCTACAACATAGAAGACGGTACCCCGGCATGGATCGAAGGAAGCTTTCCGACTAACTATGGGGACGCCCCGTAGCGGAGCGGACAAGGCCTTTCAGCCATCGTGAGAGTAGTGCACCCCTCCCGTTCCCCCTGAGCTTGTCGAAGGGTCTCGACGCGGAAGGGTGGTTCGACAGGCTCACCACGAACGGGTGATGAAGCACTGATTTGTTGCAGGGATCACCAACGGTTAAACAAGATTCTATAACGAAGGCGGCCGGCGGATGATCGGCCAGGTCTTCCCAAGGAGTGACCATTGACTTCACCACATGCGAACGGAGACGTTCGGGACCTATCACTATCTAAGACTGGAGTAGATCGCATCGAGTGGGCCGGCCGCGAGATGCCGGTGCTCAACATCATCAGGGAGCGCTTCCTTCGGGAGAAGCCTCTTGCAGGCATCCGCATGGCAGCTTGTCTGCACGTGACCACCGAAACGGCCAACCTGGCTCTGACGCTCAGGGACGGTGGCGCGGAATTGGTGATGTGCGCCAGCAACCCCTTGAGCACCCAGGACGAGACTGCCGCCGCATTGGTGCGGGAGTACGGGATTCCCACCTTCGCCATTAAAGGCGAAGACGAAGAGACTTATAATCGGCACCTTTCCGCAGTGTTAGACTTCAAACCCCAAATCACCATGGATGACGGCGCCGACCTGGTTGCGTTGCTGCACCGGGGACGTTCAGATTTGTTGCCGGAGGTGATAGGCGGAACCGAAGAGACCACCACCGGAGTAATCAGGCTTACTGCCATGGCCAAAGAAGGGCGGCTAGCCTATCCAATCATTGCGGTCAATGACGCGGAAACAAAGCACTTCTTCGACAACCGCTACGGCACCGGCCAGAGCACCTTGGACGGAATCACCAGGGCCACCAACATCCTGTGGGCCGGACGCCGGGTAGTGGTTTCCGGTTACGGTTGGTGTGGCCGGGGTATCGCTTCGCGGGCCAAGGGCATGGGCTCCCATGTCATCGTCACCGAAGTTAACCCCATCCGCGCCCTAGAAGCTGTGATGGACGGCTTCCAGGTCATGGATAAGCTGGAAGCAGCCAAGGTCGGCGAGGTATTTATCACGGCTACCGGCGGCATGCATGCCATCGGCCGGGAGCAGATAGAACTCATGCCTTCCGGGGCGATTCTGAGCAACAGCGGCCACTTCAACGTGGAGATCGACATAGCATCATTGGACGAGTTGTCCACCAGCAACCGGGAAGTTCGTCCGTTCGTACAAGAATGGACCATGCGGGATGGACGTCTTATCTACCTACTGGCTGAAGGACGGCTGGTTAACCTCGCGGCCGCCGAAGGGCATCCCTCAGCGGTGATGGACATGAGTTTCGCCAACCAGGCTCTGAGCGCCGAGCATATGGTCAAGAACCATGAGACGATGGAACCGGGCGTTTACGTGGTCCCCCTTGAGCTGGACGCAGAGGTGGGACGGTTGAAGCTTCAAGCGTTGGGAGTCAACATCGACACTCTCACTCCCGAACAGCAGAAGTATCTCGAAAGCTGGGAAGGTTAAGCTTAATCACCCTGGCCGATTGAAATCGATTATTTAGGAGCATATAGAATGCCTTTACTGTTTCATGAATCCCCTAAATATCTACTGACTTCCGAGTCAGTGACCGAAGGTCACCCCGACAAGCTGTGCGACCAGATCTCCGACGCAGTGTTGGACGCAGTGCTCAAGGATGACCCCATGGGCCGAGTGGCCTGCGAGACCGCTACCACCAATGGTTTGGTGGTAGTTATGGGCGAGATAACCACCACGGCTTACGTAGACGTTCCCGGCATCGTCCGGGAAACCCTGCGGAACGCCGGTTACACCAACGCCGAATATGGCATAGATGCCAAGAGCTGTGGCGTTAGCGTTTCCATCCAGGAGCAATCTCCGGACATCAGCGCTGGTGTCAGCACGGCATTGGAGACCCGGGGTGGCCAGGGCGGACTCAGTGATGAAGAGTTGGACAAGATCGGCGCTGGCGACCAAGGAATGATGGTTGGGTTCGCCTGCGACGAAACCCCGGAGTTGATGCCCCTGACGGTGAGCCTGTCCCAACAGTTGGTTCGCCAACTGGCCTTGGTACGCAAAGAGGGCGCCTTGCCCTACCTGCGCCCCGACGGAAAGTCCCAAGTGACTGTAGAGTATCGCTACGGTAAGCCCCATCGGGTCGATACCGTAGTCATCAGCGCCCAGCATAGCCCGGATGTCTCCAACGACCAGATAACGAAAGACATCACCGAGCAGGTGATTAAGAAAATCGTGCCGGCTAACCTGATGGACGAAAACACCAATATCTACGTCAACCCCAGCGGCCGGTTCGTCACTGGCGGCCCCGCTGGAGACTCTGGCTTGACCGGCCGGAAGATTCTAGTGGATACCTACGGTGGGATCGCTCGTCACGGTGGTGGAGCTTTCTCAGGGAAGGATCCGACGAAGGTTGACCGGTCCGCAGCCTATGCAGCCCGTTACGTTGCCAAGAACCTGGTAGCTTCCGGGATTGCCGATAGGGCAGAGGTCTTGGTGTCCTACGCCATCGGGATGTCCACCCCAATCTCGGTCGCGGTGGAGACTTTCGACACCAACCGGATAGACAGCGACAAGATTGACGAGCTGGTAGCCAAGCACTTCGATCTGCGCCCGGCGGCAATCATCCAGAACTTGGACCTGCGCCGCCCCATCTACAAGCCGGTGGCCGCCTACGGTCACTTCGGCCGCGACGACTTGGACCTGACCTGGGAGCGCACCGACAAGGCCGACGCTCTCCGTGCCGACGCGGGCCTGTAACAACCACTAGCCAGGCAACCCCCCGGTCACAGATTGTGAATCGGCTCAAAGCGGCATAAAATATTCTCGAACAAGCAAGCAGGCCGGGACAATCAGTCCCGGCCTGTACTGCAAGTAAGGGGAAGGCAGATGCAAAAGCAGCAGAGGGACGAAGTATTCAGCAGTATCTCCGCAGAAGAAACTACGATCTACCGCGATCTGATCCGGGAGGTACGGGCCCAGCGTAAAGCATCCTCCACCGGCCAGTTCACCGCCAGAGAGGTGTTGGGGCCGCGCATGGACGGTCTCCCGTCCGGGGTGCAAGACGCTTTGAACGCTGTTATCGCCCGGGACGAGATGGGGCCGATGCCCGGAGAACAGCCTCCTGACTTTGAACTCAAGCTTATGGGTTCCGAAGAGCGGGTTCGGCTATCCAGCTTCAAGGGAAGCCGTCCCGTGGGTCTGATTTTCGGCAGCTATACTTGACCCCCCTTCCGCGCTCAGGTTGGGCGTATCGAGCAGATCCGCAGCCGGTTTGACGACCAAGTTGAGTTCTTCGTGGTGTACGTACAAGAAGCCCATCCCACTGATGGCCGCCAGTCCGATAGCAACGTCACGGAAGGCGTCCTATTCCGGCAGCACCAGAGCTTTGATGAGCGTGAGGAAGTGGCTCAGACCTGTAGTCTGGACCTGCACATCACTTTGCCCGTCCTCGTCGAAGAGATGGATAACGTGATAGACGAAGCTTACGGTGCCGCTCCGGAGCGCCTCTACCTGATCGACGCCGATGGCCGGGTTGCCTACCACGGTGGCGCGGGACCTCACTTCTTCGATCTTGATGAGTGGGAGCAGGCTCTAGAGGTCTGTGTCGCCAAGGCAGAGGTCGCTGGCTGATCTGACTCGCATCCTAAGGTGTGTTTACACGGCAACGCCGCTCCCATCTAACTTTCCCTAGCGAGAACGGTAAGGGTTAGAATGGGGGCGGTTATTTATTTTGCATGTAGTGTCATTCCGAACCTTCGGCGGAATGAGAGGAATCTGGGTATTGGTGCGGCCGACGACCATCAGATTCCGCGACGCTCCAGCCCTAGGAACGACATGGCAATGCAACCCGGCAGCCGCCGCAATCAACCGGCGGTGATATGAAATATATCTGTTCGGCACTGGAGGTCTAATGGCTACTGAGATTCGATTTGGCACCGACGGCTGGCGTGCCCTGATTGCCGAAGATTTTACATTCGAAAATGTAGCGAGATGCTCCCAAGGGTTGGCTGACTACCTGAAAACCCAGGGAATCGCCGGTAAGGGCCTCGTCGTCGGATATGACACCAGGTTCCTCTCCAGGGAGTTTGCTGAGACTGTGGCCACGGTGATGGCGGGGAACGGTATCAAGGCATACCTATCCCAGAAAGCAGCCCCAACGCCGGTGGTCAGCTTCAATGTTCTGCATCATCAGGCCGCCGGGGCTGCCATCATCACCGCCTCACACAATCCCGCCAACTGGAACGGCTTCAAGTTCAAGCCCGAGTATGCTGGGAGCGCCACTCAGGAAATCACTGACCAACTTGAGTCGGCAATAGATGAGGCAGGCCCGGTTCAGCAGATCTCCTTAACCAGTGCGCGGGACGAAGGTCTCATCGTCGAGTTCGATCCGGACCCGCCCTACATAGAACGGATAAATGAACTGATAGACCTGCCTGCCATCCGCAACGCCGGTCTCCGGGTATCGGTTGATGCCATGTTCGGCGCCGGGGCCGGTTATCTCCCCAGGCTAATCTCCGGCGGAAGCACAACGGTTGATGAGATTAACGGTTACCGGAACCCTGCGTTCCCCGGCATGGAGCAGCCTGAGCCTATCGCGCATAACCTGACCACGTTGATCGAAAACATCAAAGCCGGAGGCCCGTCCGTGGGTCTTGCCATGGACGGTGACGCCGACCGGGTGGGTGTGGTCGACGAGAACGGCCGGTTCATCACGACCCTTGAGGTCTTCTCCCTGTTGGCCCTCTACCTGCTGGAGAACAAGGGCGAGAAAGGCGCACTGGTTAAGGGCGTCACGTCGTCGATGATGCTCAACAGGTTGGGTGAGCGGTACGGCGTGGACGTTCATGAGATGAAGGTGGGCTTCAAGTACATAGGACCTCGGATGTCAGAAGTAGACGCTCTGATGGGTGGTGAGGAGAGCGGTGGGTTCGCTTTCCGAGGGCACATCCCGGAGCGGGACGGGGTGCTCAGCGCGCTGTATATCCTGGAGTACATGGCCAAGACCCGCCTGGCTCCATCCCAGTTAGTGCAGCGCCTGTTTGACTTGACGGGCTCCCACTACTATAACCGCCGGGACGTGTCTTTCGACCCTCAGGACAGGGCCAGGATCGAGGAGAGGCAGCGTAGCGGCGGGTTGACCGAGGTTGCTGGGATGACGGTCCGGAGTACTGATGATATAGATGGGCGCAGGTTGGTGTTCGACGACGCTTGGCTAATCATCCGCTTCTCCGGAACCGAGCCTCTTTTGCGTTTGTACGCGGAAGCCGGGCAGCCGGAGTTGGTGGAGGCACTGATCGACGGAGCGGCGGAATACTTGGGGGTCTAGTTAGGCATAAACAAAGGCTGTATGGCACCCTGACGGCGACATACAGCCTTTCTCGGTTCGATAGGGTTGAGAGAGAGGACCCGGTAAACTTATCGCTTGGTGTACTGAGGCGCTCGGCGGGCCCGCTTCAGACCGTACTTCTTGCTTTCCTTGATGCGGGCGTCTCTGGTGATGAACCCGGCATGGCGAAGCGCTGGCTTGAGTTCTTCATTGTAGACCACAAGGGCTCTGGCGATGCCGTGGCGGATGGCTTCAGCCTGGGAGTGCACTCCGCCGCCTAATACTTTGACCACTACCCGGAACCGGTTGACGGTGTCGCTGGTCCGGAAAGGCTCGACGATGATGTCGCGCCAGGGTTTGTAGTCGAAATATTCTTCGATGGTCTTGCCGTTGACGATGAAAGGCCCGTTGTTATCGTCCAGGTATATCCGGACCTTGGCGATAGAGGTCTTTCGTTTCCCGGTACCGTAGAAATATTCTTGATCGGTTGCTGCTTGAACCAAAACTCGACTTACTCCTCTGCCTCAGTGGCGTGGCCCGCAACCTGAGCCTCGTGGGGGTGGGTAGCGCCTGCGTAGACTTTCAAACGGCGCAACATCTGGCGGCCGTTATGGTTTCTGGGCAGCATGCCTTTGACGGCAAGCTCAATCACTCTATCCGGATGGTTTTTCATCATATCTGCAAGCTTGAATGTTTTCAAGTTGCCGACGTAGCCGCTGTGCCGGTAGTACATCTTCTGGTCCATCTTACGGCCCGTCACCCTGATGTCGGCGGCATTGAGGACTATGACGAAGTCCCCTGTGATGACGTGAGGCGTATAGGCGGTCTTGTCTTTGCCTTGCAGGGCCACGGAGATATCCCGGGCTATCCGTCCCAGAGTTTGGCCCTGAGCGTCAATCACCCGCCAGTTACTTGTAACTTCCCCTGGCTTGGGGAAATATGTGCTAGTCCGTTTCATCTTCTGTATAAACCTGCGACCAAAAATTCGGGTACGAGACTTTCATCAAGCACAGGCCACATGCCGGCGCTGAGGTCCATTCTATTTTCTCGCTACCTCGGTCATCTAGAACTTGGTTGACCAGATCCCCTGGCCATCTTCCTTTACCAATCTCTATCAAGAGAGCGTTGGTCCGCCTGATTTGGTGTCTCAGGAAGCCATTGGCTTCGCACTCAATCACTACTGTATCGTCTTCTCGACGGACTTCCCATCTGTACACGGTTCTAATCGCGCTACGGTCGGCCTCGAATCCCGGCGCTAGGGCCCGGAAATCGTGGCTGCCCACCAGGTGTTTCGCGGCCGCTGCCATTCTGTCCACATCAAGAGGGGCACGGACCCAATAGCTGGAGTGCCGCCCCAAGGGCGAAGGCCATTGTCTGTTAAAGATTCTGTACTGGTAGATCCTACTATGGGCGCTCTTTCGGGAGTGAAACTCGGGAATCATCCGGTAGGCGGCTTGGACTCGAATGTCCTGCTGCAGGTAGAAATTCATCCCTGGTGGGTATTGTTCCACCTTATTGGCGCTTTGAGTCAAAAAATCGACCACTTGGCCCTTGGCGTGAGCCCCGGAGTCGGTCCGGCTGGCGCCCCGGATCCGGATTTTCTCTCCTGTGAACTTGGTTAAGCTTTTCTCTATCTCCCCCTGAACCGTAGGTTGATCTCTCTGGAGTTGGAAGCCCATATACCTGCTTCCGTCATACTCCACGATCAGCGCTATTCTTTTTGATGGCTGATCTAGGTTTTCCTTAGTCTCATCCGTTGGCAGAACAGATTCCTCTGTCCGAACTTATTCGTTCCCGACCAGTTCGATTATGGCCATGGATGCACCGTCACCTTGACGGCGGCCTAGTCTGATGATGCGGGTATAGCCACCAGGCCTTTCGGCAAATCTGGGGGCCACGTCATCAAAGACCTTTTTTACAATCTTTGTATCGGGGATCTGGGCCAAGGCCAAACGGCGGTGGTGCAGCGTGCCCTTCTTGCCGTGGGTAATCAATTTCTCCGTAACTATCCTGGTTTCTTTGGCTTTGGCTAAAGTCGTAGTGATGCGTTCGTGTTTAATCAACTCCGACGCCAGGCCTCTTAGCAGGGCTTTGCGTTGGTCTTTGTACCGGCTGAGTCTTCTACCGGAAACATGGTGGGACGCCATAGTCTCTAGTTGTCCTCCTCGTCGTCTCCGAAGTCGTCGCCGTCGTCATCTTCGGCATCGTCTTCGGCTTGGTCATCGTCGCCGTCGTCATCCGTGGCGTCTGCCATGGGACTCTGTCCACCGGTGGATCCGATGAGTTCGCCCAAGTCTTCCACGCTCAAAGAGGAAACCTCTTCGGCTACAGCGACTCCGCCTTCAGCTTCATCCTCACCCTCGCCGAGGGCCGCTATCGGTGAGTCGCTTTGAGGCGCTGTGATGCCACGCTCGGCAAGCTTTTCTCGGAGTTCAGTTAGGGACTTCTCTCCGAAGTTTCTAATCTTCAGCAGCTCGTCATCCGGCATTTCCAGAACTTCGCCTACCTTGGTGATATGAGCCCGTTTCAGGCAGTTAAGAGTTCTGGGCGACAAGTCTAGCCGTTCGATGGGAGTCTGGTATATCTCCGGCGATACTATCAGCGGAGAGTGGTCCACGCCAGCGCTTGAAGTCTTGTCCAGGTTGCTGAACAAGAAGAAGTGGTTGACCAGCGTCTCAGCCGCACGGCGTACCGCTTCCACTGGCTTGATGGTGCCGTCGGTCCAAACTTCTAGAACCAAACGCTCGTAGTCAGTAACCTGACCGACACGAGTGCGCTCCACGTTATAGTTTACTTTTCGTACTGGGCTGAATATGGCGTCGAGAGGCAGGACACCCACGGGCAGGCCTTCGACTCCGTCACCCTGGACCGCTTGGACGTATCCCACGCCCTGCTCCACGTTGAACTCTATGGAGAGGCGAGCATCATCCGAATCCAGAGTCGCTAGATGCAATTCCGGGTTTACAATCTCGAAGTCGCTGGACGTAGCGATGTCGCCAGCGCAGACTCGGCCACCACCGGACACATCCAGACGCATCTTTCCCGAGCGATCCGACTGGGCCCGGATGCGGATGCGCTTGATGTTGAGCAGCAGCTCCATGACTTCTTCTTTCACCCCGGGAATCGCCGTGTACTCGTGTACGACGTCGTCAATCTTCACCCAGGTAATTGCGCTGCCGGTGGTGGAACTAAGCAGAATCCGCCGCATCGGATTGCCAAGGGTAAGACCAAAACCCCGTTCCAGGGGCTCAACGGCTACCTTGCCGTACGTATCCTCGGATTCGAGCACGTGGACATCGGGTTTTATGGGTTCCGGTGCGCTCTCGGCGGGTACGGGAGCGAGGACAAAAGTGTCTAACATCGAACTTTCTACCTCGAGTAAAACTCTACTATCAGGCGGGAATTTATCGATTGCTGCAGGTCTTCATCGGCCGGCAGGTTAAGAATCTGGCCGGTCATGTCCGACTGGTCCAGAACCAGCCATGGAGGAACTACCCGCTTGGGTATGCCGTCGGTACGTTCCTTGAAATAATCGGTAGCTTTGTCGGTTTCTTTCCAAGAAATCGAATGGCCCACCCCAACTTGGAAGGAAGGGATGTCCGTTCGGCGGCCGTCTACCCGGAAGTGGCCGTGCATAACCATCTGGCGGGCCTGCTTCCGGGAATCAGCGAACCCCAGCAAGAAGATTACGTTGTCCAGCCGCCTCTCCAGTGAGCGGAGAAGGTTGATGCCGGTAACGCCAGGCTGTTCAAAGGCATCCGCCATGTACTTACGGAACTGGCTTTCCATAACACCGTAGATATATTTGGCTTTCTGCTTTTCTAGCAAGTGGACGCCGTAGTCCGTTGGTCTTCGCCGACGGCGTGACGGGTCGCCCGGAGTACTTCGCCGTTTCTCAACTGCGCAACGGGGTGTATAGCACCGCTCTCCTTTCAGGAAGAGCTTTTCCCCGGCTCGCCGGCATAACCGGCAGTTTGGTCCTGTGTACCTACCCATATATCGTTATCTACACCCTTCTTCTTTTAGGAGGCCGGCACCCGTTGTGTGGGATCGGCGTTACGTCTCTGATACTTGTGACAACCAAGCCTGCGCCTTGCAGCGACCGTATAGCAGCCTCACGGCCCGCTCCCGGTCCCCGGATCAACACGTCTACTTGTCTCAATCCCTGGTCCATCCCTCTGCGAGCGGCTTGCTCCGCAGCGCGCTGAGCGGCAAAGGCTGTTCCCTTACGGGAGCCTTTGAAACCCACGGTACCGCCGCTGGCAGACGAAATCACGCCGCCCTGCGGGTCGGTGATACTAACCAGTGTGTTGTTGAAGGTCGAATAGATATAGGCCCGGCCTTGTACGACTGTCCGGCGCTCTCGACGCCTTGTTCTTGGTCTAGGCATAAGTTTCCATCACCTACTTCTTACCACCGGTTCGGCGGCCACGGCCAGCGACAGTGCGGCGGGGCCCCTTCCGGGTGCGAGCATTGGTTCGAGTTCGCTGTCCGTGGGCCGGCAGACCGCGCCGGTGCCTAAGACCACGGTAGGAGCCGATCTCTATCAATCGGCGGATATTCTGGTTCACTTCCCGCCGAAGGTCACCCTCTGACAGATAGTCATTCAGAATCTCTCGAATCCGGTCCACTTGAGCTTCGGACAATTCGTTCATCCGAGGCGGGGAATCGGTATCGATGTCTGCTTTGACAAGAATCTCCGAAGCAATCATCGGACCGACACCGTATATGCTACGTAAAGCTACGTGAGCTTTTTTTCGGTCAGGTACGTCAACACCGGCGATACGAACCACTTTGGTCCTCCTTCAGGCGGCCAGCCTATCCTTGGCGTTGGGAGTGCCGGGGATTGGTGCAGATAATCCGAACCACACCCTTGCGCTTAATCACGCGGCACCGGTCACATCTTTTTTTTACCGAAGCGGATACTTTCAACGTGTTCCCTCAGACTAATACCGGCCGCATTGTGAAACTCGGCCGATAGTTGGAATCGGATCTACTTGAACCGGTAGGTGATTCGGCCACGGGTGAGATCGTATGGTGAAAGCTCCACCAACACCCGGTCTCCGGGCAACACCCGGATGAAGTGCATCCGAATCTTTCCCGATACGTGGGCCAATACCTGGTGCTCATTGGGCAAAGTTACGCGGAACATGCCGTTAGGCAAAGCTTCGGTTACATTCGCCTCAACTTCAATCGCCTGCTTTTTCGCCATACTTTCTCCATGGAAGATTTCTAAACCCTAAGACCGGAATCAGTGTCGTTCCGGTCAGCGTGGTACTGTCATTATCTCTGGGCCGTCATCCGTGATGGCGATGGTATGTTCAAAGTGGGACGAAATCTTGCCATCTGCCGTCACCACGGTCCATTGGTCGTCCAGGATGCGTGTATGCCAGTCGCCCAGGTTAAGCATCGGCTCAATGGCTATGCACATCCCCGTGCGCAGTAATGGACCAAGTCCGGGCCGTCCGTAGTTGGGCACTTGCGGGTCTTCGTGAAGGAATCTCCCCACTCCGTGCCCGACAAATTCCCGGACCACTCCGTAGCCCTTGGACTCGCCATACTTTTGAACTGCGGCGCCGATATCTCCTATGCGGTTTCCCGGTATCGCAGCCTTGATGCCCTCTTCCAAGCTAAGCCTGGTGGCATCCATGAGCTCGATGGCTTCGATTGCGACTTCACCGACCGCTACCGATATCGCGGCGTCGCCGATGAACCCGTCTATGGTTGCGCCTACGTCCATCTTGATGATATCGCCTTCTTTCAAAACCCTCTTTCCGGGTATCCCGTGGACAATCTCTTCATTTACCGATGCGCAGATACTCGCAGGAAAACCTCGATAACCCTTGAACGTAGGTTTACCGCCGTGCCGGACAATCTCTTTGTAAGCGATGTTGTCCAGGTCTTTAGTTGTAAGACCCGGCTCCACCGACGCACGTAAGAGAGCCAGCGTGGCGCCCACGATAGAACCAGCCCGGCGCATCGCGTCTATTTCCTTGGGGGATTTGATTGTGATTCCCCCGGTATAGGTCGATGGCGAGTTGGAGGCAGTCTCTGTTTTCCGGTCTTGTTTCAACTCTACTATTCTACCTCGAATCGGAAATCTTGGGAACCCACGTCCCCACGCTGTATCACCGGTTAATCTCCGGTTGGGCGCGGGTTATAATCCCAACGCTTCCAATACTTTCCGGTTGATCTGCTCTGTCGTGTCCACTCCAGGGATTTCGGCGAGAATGTCGCGCTCCCGGTAGAAATCAAGGACCGGCACTGTTTCCGTCCGGTAGACCTCGATCCGCTTCTGCACGGCCTCCGAGCGGTCATCGGTACGTTGATAAAGCTCTCCGCCGCATCGCTCGCAGGTCAATTCTTGGTCCGCCGGCCTATCGGCTGGAATGCTATGGGGCGCTTGACATTGGCGGCAGATGTACCGGCCCTCCAAGCGCCGAAGCAATTCGTCCTCCGGCACGTCTATGTATACCACTTTGTCTAAACCCCGCGCCTTGGTCTGCAAGGCCGCTTCCAAAGCTCTTGCTTGGAACTGGTTGCGGGGAAATCCATCCAGGATGAATCCCTCTTCGGTATTCAACGACATCACTTTTTCCAATGTGATGTCAATCGTCAGTTCATCCGGTACCAGAGCCCCACGGTTCATATAATCGGCGGCCTTCAAGCCAAGTGGCGTACCGTTTTGAAGGTGGTGCCGGAACAGATCCCCAGAACTGATATGGGGAATCTTTAGGCGGTCCACCAATAATTGAGCTTGAGTCCCTTTGCCCGCACCCGGTGGACCGAAAAGGACCAATCGCAACCCTTGTGTCAAACTATCTCAAGAACCCTTCATAGTTTCGCATCATTAGCTGCGCCTCTAATTGGCGCATGGTGTCCAATCCGACACCCACCATAATCAGCAGGCTGGTGCTGCTCAGGGATATAGCTTGAACGTCGGTAATCAACGAGGCCAGATAAGGAACGATGGCGATGAATCCCAGGAATAACGCACCACCCATCGTGATGCGCACGATGACCTTGTTCAGATATTCCTGAGTCGGACGGCCCGGCCTGATGCCCAGAACGAATCCACCGTTCCGCTGTAGATTCTCCGCTAAGTTCTGCTGGTTGAACACCACCAGAGTGTAGAAGAAGGTGAAGATTACCACCAGGATGAACACCATTATCCAGTAGGGTGGCGACGTGGGAATCAGCAGGTCCGCGAAGAACCTGGCGATGTCTCC
The DNA here is from genome assembly GCA_963997925.1 of uncultured bacterium. Lineage (GTDB taxonomy): Bacteria > Chloroflexota > Dehalococcoidia > Lucifugimonadales > UBA3495 > UBA11650. The sequence continues at coordinate 10,626 of CAXEOX010000007.1, read as the reverse complement.
AACAACTCCGGTAGTGGTGGCGAAGTAGGTGGCCATCGTGCCGGGCAGAATCACTATGGAGAACGCGAAAATCAGCGGAATCATGCCGGCTGAGTTGATGCGCAATGGCAGGTAGGTTGCCCCGCTCTGCCGGTACATCCGTCCACCGCGGAAGATGCTGCGCCCGTACTGGACCGGTATGCGCCGGTGAGCCTCATTGAACATGACGATAAGGGCGATGATTCCCACCCCTATTATGGCGAAAAACCCGATTCCCAAGACGTTGTCGGACCCGAAACCCTGGCTTAGCAAACCGGGGAAACCTGCCACTATGCCGGAGAAGATTATGAGCGAGATACCGTTTCCTATACCTCGCTCGGTGATTAACTCACCCAGCCAGACCAAGAACAGTGTTCCGGCCACGATGGATAGGAGAGCGGCCACGGTCGGTAGCAAGGACGCTCCGTAAAATCCGACCTCAAAGCCGGAGCCCGCAAACACGCCGGATCCCTGCAGCAGCATCAATTGTCCGTAACCCTGGGCCAAGGCGATGGGCACGGTTAACCAGTGGGTTATCCGGCTCATCTTGGCGCGGCCCGACTCACCTTCGCGGGCCATCTCTTGCAGCTTGGGGAACACCGGGGTGATTAACTGCATCACGATGGACGCCGTGATGTAGGGGAAGACCCCTAGAGCCACTATGCTCATTCGGCGGAGGGCACCACCGCTAAACAGGTCAAGAAAGCCTAAAAGGTCGTTGTTTTCGAAAAGGTTGCTCAGAGCCTGTTGGTCGATCCCAGGCATGGGTATATGGGCGGCGAACCGGAATATAGCCAGCAGAGCCAGCGTGAAAAGGATCTTTGATCTCAGATCCGGCAGGCTAAAGGCATCGATCGCCGCTTGTAATAACCGGGGGAGGCGTCCCCCTTGAACTTCCGCCTGTAACATCCGCCCTAGAGCTCCTCGACTTTACCTTTGGCAGCCTCGATTTTTGACCGCGCCGACTGGGTGAACTTGTGCGCGGCTACCGTAACGGCTTTGGTTAACTCACCATCACCGACAATCTTGATGGGCTGCTTCAAACTCCTCAGGAAACCATGCTGCCGCAATAGTTCCGGAGTGATCCGCTCGCCGGCGTTGAAGGTTTCAAGAGTTTCGATACTCACTAACGAGTAGTAGATCTTGAAGATGTTGTTGAAGCCCCGCTTCATGGGCAGTCCCTTTATCAGCTGGTTCTGACCACCCTCGAATCCGGCCCTAATCGAACTGCCGGAACGGGATTTCTGTCCTTTCATGCCCCGACCGGCGGTGCTTCCTTGACCGGCGGAGTCGCCGCGGCCGACCCGCTTCCTGCGTTTCCTGGCCCCGGGACTAGGGACGACCACATGTTCCATCATTGGGGATACCTCTCTATTGTTGACACTATAAAAACCAAAAGCGCCGGTTGGCGCCGTTGGTTTTGATCTGAGTCTGATTATCTGCGGGTAGGACTCTCCGAAACCCTTGCCGCTATCCGGCCAAACCTCGTTCTCTAGGAACCCTGGGTTTAGTCGGACTCCACGGCTTCAACTGAAACCAAGTGGCTTACTTTGTTGACCATCCCGCGGATGGTCGGCGAATCAAAGTGAACCACGGTGTGATTCAGGCGGTGCAATCCCAGAGATTTAATGACTCTCAGTTGGGACGCCGGCCTGCCGATGGCGCTTCTCGTCCAGGTGATTTTCAGCTGGGTCATTATGCCCCTCCGGGGCTGGCGGGAGCGCTGGGCGCGGGAGCGCTGGGCGCCGGAGCTCTTGCCGCCTGGGCATTACCCGCATTTCCGGCTACTCTCCCGAGTCGGATCGCCCGTTCTATTTCCGGGTCACGCAACTGGCGTAATGCCTCTAGCGTGGCGTACACGATGTTGATGGGATTCCGGGAACCCAGGGACTTTCCAACAACGTCTTTGACGCCGCCCAGTTCCAGCATGGCTCGCATCGCACCAGCGGCGATGACACCAGTCCCTTCCCGGGCGGGCTTAATCATAACGATTGTAGCCCCTTTTTTCACAGTGATCTGATGGGGAATCGTACCGTTTTTAAGAGGAATAGTGACCAGATCGCGGCGGGCGATCGCGTTGCCCTTCCGGACAGCGTCGGGGATAACCAAGGCTTTCCCCAGCCCAACCCCTACCTGGCTTTCGCTATCTCCAACCACCACAAGGGCGTTGAAGCGTAGACGCCTACCGCCCTTTACCACCTTGGCGATACGTCGGGTAAACACCACGCGTTCGGTCATCCCGCCGGTATCTTCTTGGCGGAATCGGGGTCCTCTGGGCCGGTCCGGCGCAAATACCATAGGCTGTCACTATCTCCTTACGTCAGCCTGGACAGTTTGTATCTTTATGATGTGTATGGGAGCCCTGATCTAGAACTTCAGTCCGCCTTCGCGGCTGGCTTCAGCTAGAGCTTTTACTCTTCCGTGATACTTGTATCCACCGCGGTCGAAAACCACGGTAGTGATTCCCTTGGACTTGGCGCGTTCCGCCACCATCTTGCCCACCGCTACGGAGACATCGACTTTCGGTCCGGCCGAACTACTTTGTTGGTCATTGGTCTCATGGCTGGATGCGGAGACCAAGGTATGACCTTCGGTGTCGTCGATTATCTGAGCGTAGATGTGCCGCAAGCTGCGAAACACACACAGCCTGGGACGGTCTAGGGTGCCCGAAACTTTTTTCCGCACTCTTGCGTGACGGACCAGTCTCAATCTTCTGGCGTTCTTATCCTTGGCCACTAGGTTGCTCTCCGAAAGATCCCCACCCCGTCACCGGGGTTAAAGGATTCCTAAAATACCGGCTTTATTGTTTTCCAAGCCCGCAGATGGGGTTGGATGGTACCCGTTATGATGGATCAGGCTTTGCGGGCCGCTGCCTTACCCGGCTTGTAGTGCAAGACCTCTCCGGCGTACCGGATCCCTTTTTCCTTATAGGCATTGGGTGGCCGCGTCTTCCTGACTTTGGCGGCCAGGTTGCCTACTTGTTGTTTGTCGATGCCACGGACGTGGATACGGTTGTTACCCTCCACCTCCATGGTTACGCCTTCAGGTGGATGCATCTCAATGGTATGGCTGTGTCCCACCGCCAACAGGATGCCGTCGCCGGCCTGCTGCACGCGGTAACCCACTCCCATCAACTCCAGAGTCTTGGTGTATCCTTCCGACACACCCTGAACCGCATTGGCGATGAGGCTGCGGGTCAGTCCGTGGAGAGCATGGTGAAACTTCCGTTCCGACAACCGCTCTACTATAACGTTACCGTCTTCCACGGTTACCTTGACGTCGGGATGGTAGGTCTGGGTCAACGTGCCGTTGGGACCTTTTACAACCACGCCGCCATATTGGACTTCCACTTCCACGCCACTAGGGATGGGAATGGGTTTACGTCCGATACGGGACAGGGTCCTTTCTTGCGAATTGCCATTTGCAGTCGAATTACCAGACATAACAAAGCAACTCCCCGCCGATCCCCTGGCGCCAAGCTTGGCGGCCGGCCATCACGCCTTGAGGGGTCGATAGGATGGCGACACCCAGGCCTCCAAAGACCCGGGGAATCTCTCCACGTCCAACGTAAACACGCAGTCCCGGCTTGCTGATCCGCTTTAGACCGGTGATGGCCGGTGTCCGGCGGTCCCGGTAAACCAGGTGAACCCGGAGAGTGGGACGTGCCTGCCCCCTGGGCAGGTCGAAGTCCCGGATAAAGCCTTCTTCCTTCAGAATCTTGGCGATAGCCAATTTCATCTTTGAATGGGGCATCATGACGGACTCGTGACGCACTTGAATAGCGTTACGAATCCTGGTCAGCATATCTGCTACTGGATCGGTTACTGGCACGGTTCTATCTCCCTACCAACTTGCCTTGCGCACGCCGGGTAGTTCACCGGCCAGCGCTAATTCGCGGAAACATATCCTACAGATGCCGAAGTAGCGTATGTAGGCTCTGGGCCGGGTGCAACGGTTGCACCGGCTGTGCCAACGAACGGGATGCTTCGGCTCTCTCAGCCATTTTTGGACCTTTGATGTCTTGGCCATTGATTTCCTCTAGACCTCTCGTACGAAGGGCATACCGTATAGTTCCAACATGCGTGTTGCCACGGCATCGTCCTGGGCCGTAGTAGTGATTGTGACCTGTAACCCACGGATGCGATCGATGCTGTTGTAGTCGATCTCCGGGAAGATAATCTGCTCCCGAATGCCTATGGAGAAGTTTCCTCTTCCATCGAATCCCCTCCTGGGGATACCCCGGAAGTCCCGGATACGGGGCAGGGACATGTTGATGAACCGCTCAAGGAAATGGTACATGCGGGCGCCCCGCAGGGTCACACAAGTACCGATGGGGTTGCCTTCGCGGATCTTGAACCCCGCGATGGACTTACGCGCCCGGGTGATGATGGGTTTTTGGCCGGTGATCGCTGTAAGATCACCTGTTGCGCTTTCCATCGCCCGGCCATTGGTTAATGCCTCTCCCAGTCCGATGTTGACCACAATCTTCTGGATGCGCGGCACTTGCATCGGGTTGGTGAAGCCGAATTCCCGCATCATGGTGGGAACTATCTCTTCGCGGTAAAGATCTCGCATCCGCGGGGTGGGCGGCGGTTCTTCGGCGCTGGCCTCTGCTGGGGCGTCCGCCACGGCTGCGGCACCCCGGGCAGCTCTCGTTCCGGTACGCGGTGTCCTGGCAGCCCGCCGGCGTGCCGGAGCGGCCTCTTCAGCCGGTGCCTCAGTGGTTTCCGAAGCTTCCTCGCCGGTAGGCTCTGTGACCTCGGCTACCGTTTCGGAAGTTTCTTCCGAGGTAGTCTCAGCCGCCTCTTGGTCTGATTGTTCCATTTCTTCTTCGTTATCTGGCATCGTCAATCACTTCTTGGCATTTGGGACAGCTTCTAACCCGTGCACCGGTTTCCAAGAACACAATCTTAGGTTTCATCGGTTTGCTGCACTTATTGCAAATCAACACCACATTGGAGATGTGGATAGGAGCCTCTTGCTGGATGCGGCCTGACTGGCGTACACCTGGCCGGGGTTTTACGTGGCGGGTTATGAAGTTAACACCTTCGACCACGATCCGGTTTTCCTTAGTCAGTTGGCGGTCGACCGTTCCTTCTTTGCCCTTTTCTTTGCCCGCTATCACGAGCACCTTGTCTCCGCTGCGGATGCGCATTATACCACCTCTGAAGCCAGAGATATGATTCGCATAAAGCCCGCATCCCGAAGCTCGCGGGCCACTGGGCCGAATATCCGCGTGCCTCGGGGTAGCCGGTTCTCCAGAATGAGAACGGCGGCATTGTCGTCGAACTTGATGTACGTCCCGTCGGGCCGGCGGCGTCCCTGGGCCTGACGGATAACCACCGCCCGGACGATCTCGCCTTTGCGTACTGGGGAGTTGGGCGCGGCTTCCCGAACGTTGCAGACCACTACGTCACCCACATGGGCGAACTTGCGTTTGCCGCTGCCGGGAATGTTGATTAGGCGGATTACCTTAGCGCCGCTATTGTCCGCCACGGTTAGCCTTGTATACGTCTGGATCATTATTCAGCGTCCTGTTCATCGGAAGACGATTCATCTTCCGTATCTTGTTCGTCGTCTTGTTCAGCCGCATCGTCCGCTGCCTCTTCGGCGTCCTGGGGCTCTTCCGCTGTGGTTACCATGACAGCGTCGGATTCCAGGTCTATGGCGCGAACATCCGCTACCTGGCGGCGCGACAGAATCTCCATTAAACGCCAATGCTTTGATTTGGAGATGGGCCGGGTCTCCTCGATCCGTACCGTATCCCCCACCAAGCACTTGTTCTCGGGATCATGCACCATGAAACGGGCCAACTGGCGTACCTGCTTGCGATACAACCGGCTACGCTTCTTCCAGACCATTTCGACGACCGCGGTCCGGTCCATACTCACGCGGACAACTGATCCGGTCCTAACCTTCCGCATAGACTTAGCCAAGCTTAACCCTCCACCAGTTGCCGTTCTCGAATCACAGTCTTCAGGCGTGCGATGGATTTTCGCACCGTCCTGGGTACATTGGAGTCGGGTAGCTGGTTGGTGGCTGCGCGGAACCGTAGGTCCATCAACTCCCGGCTGGTCTTTTCTAACTCTTCTTTGAGTTGTTCGTCAGTCAGAGCTCTTATCTCATTGATTAGCATCGAATCTCGCCTTTATGCCGAGTGGCCGAGCATGACGGCGATGCGGTCACGCTGGACGACCTTGGTCGGGATAGGCAATTTGTGAGCGGCTAGTTTCAAAGCCCGGATCGCGTCCGCTGCCGGAACTCCGGCTACCTCGAACATAATCTTGCCGGGCCGCACCACTGCTACCCAGTGGTCCACTGCGGCTTTTCCGCCACCCATGCGGACTTCGGCCGGTTTCTTGCTGACCGACTTGTCAGGGAAGACCCGGACCCATACCTGGCCGCCACGGCGAAGGTGACGGGTGACGGCGATCCGGGATGCTTCTATCTGGCGCGCCGTGATCCAGTCGGCCTCCATGGCCTTGAGACCAAACTCGCCAAAACTCACCGTGCTACCGGTGGTTGCCGCGCCTTTGCGGCGGCCCCGGAACACTTTGCGATATTTACTTCGCTTCGGCTGCAGCATTTGCTACCCCTTAAATCTTATCTGCTCTAGACCGTCCCGGTCCGAGCAGAGATAGTTGCTAGATCTGAAGGTCTTCGTCCAGTACAATCTCCGGGTCGTCACCGTTAGCTTGAACGGTAACCTCGATGGTCTCCAGTTCTTCCTCTTCTTCAGGCGGCGGTGGAAGGATGTCACCGTGGTAGACCCAGACTTTAACTCCCACTTGACCCATTACCGTGTGGGCTTCGGCCAAGGCGTAATCAATGTCCGCCCGCAGGGTGTGCAGAGGCACACGGCCCATCATCAGCTTTTCAACACGCGCAATCTCCGAACCGGAGATACGCCCTTTGACTATGATTTTTATGCCTTCGGCTCCGCCCTGCATCGCCCGTTGGGCTGCTTGACGCATGGCTCGGCGATAGGCTACCCGGCGCTCCATCTGGTCGGCGATGTTGCGGCCAACTAGATAGGCGTTAATCTCGGGCTGCTCAATCTCGATGATATTCAGCTGGACCCTCTTTTCAGTGATGGCTTCCAGCTTGGCGCGGAGATTCTTAACCCGCTCCCCGTCGCGGCCAATCAGGATGCCAGGACGAGCGGAGTGGATGTTGATGACGCTGTCTTGCGCCCCGCGGTCAATCTCCACCCGGGCTATGCCGGCATCGGAGAAACCTTTGTACTCGTTCTGGATGCTCTTTCGCAGTGCAATGTCTTCTAGAACGAGTCTGCGATAGCTACTGGCAGTCGGCGCGAACCAATGCGCTTTCCAATCCTTAACTATGCCCAACCGGAACCCGTAAGGGTGAGTCTTATGGCCCATGGTTTAACGCTCCTCTCCCGGTTCGTCGACCACCACCGTGATGTGGCTGGAACGCTTGATGATTCGACCGATGCGGCCCCGGGCCCGGGGTCGGAATCTCTTCAAAGGCGTGGCCTGATCTGCGGTGATATGAACGATCCGCAGGGAATCCCGGTTCATCAACATATTGTTTTCGGCGTTGGCCGCTGCTGATGCTACTACCTTGGCCACGGTCTTGGCCCAAGGCGATGTCAACAGACTCAACGTACTTAAGGCATCGTCCACCGGCTGACCCCGGACCAAGTCCAGTATCGGCTTCAGCCGTTTTTGGGACGCACTTATCTTTTTAGCTACCGCACGAACAGGTGGCAATTTACTACCTCATTGGCCTACTGGAGCGTTCGGATCGCGAGACGTGACCGCGATAGGTCCTCGTCGGGGAGAACTCGCCCAGCCGGTGGCCGACCATATTCTCCGTAACAAAAACCGGTACATGCCGGCGTCCGTCGTGGACACCGAAGGTCAAGCCAACCATATCGGGCATTATCATCGAAGCCCTGGACCAAGTCCTGATGACGGTCTTGGTGCCCAGACGCTGGATGGCCTCAACTTTTTTGGCCAGTTTGGGATGTATGTAAGGACCTTTCTTGATTGAACGGGACATTTTAGCGTCTCCGGCCCCTTCTCATAATGAACTTGCTGCTAGCTTTGTGCACCCGCCTGGTCTTGTGGCCCAAGGTGGGCTGACCCCACGGGGACTTGGGTCCTGGCATGCCGATGGGTGAGCGTCCCTCACCACCGCCGTGGGGGTGGTCCACCGGGTTCATCGCAACACCCCGAACATGGGGGCGGCGTCCCAAGTGGCGGCTGGCTCCGGCCTTGCCCAAACTTTCGTTCTTGTGGTCCGGGTTGGACAGTTGTCCTACGGTTGCCCGGCATGCCAACAGCACCCGGCGCATTTCTCCGGAGGGAAGTCTTATCAACACGTACTCGCCTTCCCGGGAAAGCACTTGGGCGCCTGATCCGGCGCTGCGCACCAATTGGCCGCCGCGCTGGGGGGTCAACTCCAAGTTATGGACCACTGTTCCAGTCGGTATCGACCGCAAGGGAAGACAATTGCCGGGATGAATCTCAGCTTGAGGCCCCGACTCGATCCAGTCGCCGACCCCTAGCCCTATCGGCGCAAGGATGTAGCTCTTCTCCCCATCGACGTAGAAAATCAAGGCGATGCGGGTAGTCCGGTTCGGGTCGTACTCGATGGATCGCACCCGGCCTGGAACCCCGTCCTTGATCCGCTTGAAGTCAATCTTGCGGTACATCTGTTTGTTGCCACCGCCCCGGTGACGGCTAGTGATCCGGCCCCTGTTGTTTCGGCCGGCATGGTTCGGCAGATGCTCCAGCAACGACCGCTCAGGTTTCGTAGTGGTAATCTCTTCAAAAGAAGGCCGCACCGCATTGCGAGTGCCTGGAGTCATCGGTTTTAGATTTTTTAAAGGCATACTGAAAGACCCTTTATAGACCTTCTATCAGGTTGATCCGGTCTCCCGGCTTCACCGTGACGACTGCTTTCTTGATGTCGGGCCGCTTTTTCGTGCGAGGACCGTACCGCTTGAGTTTCCCGTGGAGTTTGGTGATGTTCACATCTAGCACAGTCACATCGAACCGGCTCTCGACGGCTTGCTTCACCTCTACTTTGTTCGCTTTTAAGGATATGTGGAAAGTGTATTTCCCCGATTCCTGTAGTAGGGTGCTTTTCTCAGTGATCGCCGGTTTGATTAGGACGTGATGGATATCCATCTATTCCTCTCCTCCGGCTTCTTCTTCGCCTGTGGTTTCGGCCTGCGCCGTTACGGGTTCTTCAATGGCGGTAGCTGGCTCGCTGGGGGCGGAACCGGACAGACCGGCCATCCTGTCCTTCCAGCGTGAGGGCGCAACGGCTAACTCCTGCTCGGCCCAGCGGGCCGCTTCCAGGGTGATTACCAACTTGTCCCGGCTCAAGAGTTCTTGAGCGTTAAGTTGGTTAACCGGCAACGTCCAGATCTTCTCTATGTTGTGGGCCGCGCGGACCACGTTTGTCACGGTGTCTTTGGTCACCACCAAGGCTGACCCGGTGATGCCCAGATTGGACAGCAGTTCCACCATTGTCTTGGTCTTACCGTTTATCCCGTCCATGGCGTCGATGCAGATAAGTTGATTTTGCCTAATCTTTTCCGACAGAACGCATTTCAATGCCAATTGGCGCATCCGGCGTGGCAACGCTTTCCGGAAGTCACGCGGATGAGGCCCGAAGACCACACCGCCGTGGCGCCACTGGGGGGAACGGGTGCTACCCTGTCGGGCTCGTCCGGTATGTTTCTGGATCCAGGGCTTGCGGCCGCCTCCGGACACTTGAGCCCGTGTCTTGGTGTCGGCGGTTCCCTGCCGTTTATTTCCCTGATAGATAACCAGCGCCTGGTGAACCAGGGCATGATTCATCGGAACGGAAAATACGGCATCGTCCAAATCGATGGTTTGAACCGTGTCTCCCTGGGAATTTTTTACCGTTACTTCCATCTATATCCCAATCCGTTACGGTTCGGCTCTTAGGCCGTTGTCTTTACCGACTTGCCGGTCCGCCTGATCTGCAGCACACCCATCTGTGAGCCGGGTACGCCGCCTTTGACCATCAACAGGTTCCGGTCTGTGTCAACTCTTATGATTTCCAAGCCCTTGGCGGTTATCCGCCGGTTGCCCATGTGTCCGGCCATCTTCATGCCTTTGTAGACCCTACCCGGCGTGGTTCCTCCACCGATGGAGCCCGGTGCCCGGGCCCGGTCGGACTGGCCGTGAGTGCGAGGGCCGCCGCCGAATCCATGGCGTTTGATAACGCCGGCGAATCCCCGTCCTTTGGACCTGGAGATGATGTCTACTTTCTCACCCGGCGTGAATATCTCAACCGAGACACTGTCGCCGACTTGGTATTCTCCGATGTCGTCAACCTGGACCTCCCGGAGATAACGGCAGACTTGGGTGTCCTTCATGTGGCCCCGAGTAGGCTTGTTGGCCTTTTTGGCCAAGCCAAAACCTATCTGGACCGCTTGATAGCCATCGGTCTCAACGGTCTTCAACTGGGTGATGAAACAGGGACCGGCTTCGATAACCGTAACCGGCACCACCCTGCCGTTTTCCAGGAAAACCTGGCTCATTCCTATCTTTTTACCTAGAAAGCCTTGCAACATATTCGTAACCGTCTATCTAAAGCTTG
>CAXEOX010000006.1:0-54969 GCA_963997925.1 uncultured bacterium | reverse complement strand
TCACCCCACCTTGATATGCTTAAAAGCCTCAAGCCCGGCATACTTGGCCGACGGCCCCAACTCCGCCTCGATGCGCAGCAACCGGTTGTACTTGGCTACCCGCTCCGACCGGGCCGGCGCGCCGGTCTTTATCTGCCCAACATTCCAGGCCACTGCCAAGTCGGCGATTGTGGTGTCCTCAGTCTCCCCCGAACGGTGGCTCATCACGCCGCTCCAGCCCGCCGACCGGGCCAAGGTCAGAGCTTGAAGGGTTTCTGTGATGGTGCCGATCTGATTGGGTTTCAGTAGAACCGAATTGGCCGCGCGGGTGTCGATGCCCTCTTGGATGCGGCTTGTGTTGGTGACCAGCAGGTCGTCTCCCACCAATTGGACGGTTTCTCCCACTCGTTGGGTTAGATTGGACCAGCCTGCCCAATCGTTCTCATCCAATCCATCTTCGATGCTGATGATGGGATATTCGACGACCCAACGGGCGTAGATATCGCCCATCTCTTCCGCAGTGAAACTCGTTCCCTCACGCTCCAGTAGGTACTTGCCCGCTCGTTCCTGGAAAAGTTCGGAGGCAGCGACATCCAGTGCCAGATAAACGTCCCGGCCCGGAATGTATCCGGCTGTTTCCACTGCCCTCAGCACCAACTCCAAGGCGTCCCGGTTGGAAGGCAAAGTCGGGGCGAACCCTCCTTCGTCTCCAACATTCAGGTTATGTCCACCTTCTCTAAGCAGACCTCGAAGGGCGTGGTAGATGTCAGATCCGGCCCGTAATGCTTCAGAGAAACTTGCCAATCCCACCGGGGCGACCATGAACTCTTGGATATCGGTGGAGTTGGAGGCGTGGGCGCCGCCGTTGAGGATGTTGAACATGGGGACTGGCAGGCTCACTTCGCCCCCAGCCGCAAGATAGCGCCAGAAAGATACGCCTTCGCCTCCGTTCTGGACGGCGGCGCCGGCTTTGGCCACAGCCATGGAAACGGCGAGAACGGCGTTGACGCCCAGGTTGCTTTTGTCGGGGGTGCCGTCAAGTTCGATGAGCCGGAGGTCTATGCCCTCCTGGTCCGTTGGGGAACGGCCCACTAACGATGCGCCTAGCATGTCGTCTACGTTGGCCACCGCTTTGAGGACCCCGTTGCCCCGATAGCGGTCCGGGTCCCGGTCTCTCAGTTCCCAGGCTTCATGGCTGCCGGTGCTGGCCCCGGATGGGACCGCTGCGTGAACCTGAGTCCCGTTGGAGAGGGTCACCTCGGCTTCCACCGTGGGATTACCCCGAGAATCCAGGATCTCCCTGCCCCGGACACTGGCAATCGTCGCTCCAGCGTCACGGCCTACCATGGGGTTTCGGTCCGAGGGAAACCAGCTATATGACGCATGATTTGTCGCATCCTCGACCCACCAATATCGTACCGCCGGGAATCTAACCCAGGAATAACCCTAGCTGTTCCGGGCCTCTGCTGCAGCGATTGCTTTGTCCACGGCGTCCACGGCACCGGTCGCTTGAATCATTGCTCCGTTGACCGGTTGCCCGTCGCCGTTCTTGGACAACGGCCAGGTATTCAGTGCAACCACCGGAATACCGTCTCCCAGGGCATGGCCGATCTCCGATAGAGTCCCGAACGCACCGCCGATGGCAATCACGGCTTCCCCTGTGTGAACTACTATGACGTTTCGCGAGAAGCCCATGGTTGTGACGATGGGAATATCTACGTAGGAATTAGCGTCCCGGTTGGAACGTCCCGGCAATATCCCGATGGTGGTCCCGCCCGCCGATTTAGCCCCTTTGCAGGCCGCTTCCATGATTCCGCTCAGCCCACCGCAGACCAGGCTCACGCCACGGGTTGCCAACTCCCGGCCAACTTCTTCGGCCAACCGAACGTGCTCTGGATTAGTGGGGTTGCTTCCACCGATAACAGATATAATCATTTTTCCAAACCCACCTTAGCGACTACTGTCGCACAATCAGGATTAAAGGCCAGGTAGGATGGCGTGACTGGCTGCGTCGATGACCATCAGGAAGGGCGCAGGATAAACCCCCACCCAGAATACTCCCATTAGAGTAACCGCTTGAACCGCCAGAATCAAAGGCGACGTCGAAGCGTCGGTGCCTTCGGGAACATGAACTTCTCCCCCGGCGATGGCCTCCGCCACTTCTTCAACCGGCCTGATGTACATCTGCCGAATGACCTGTAGATAGTAATACAGGGAGATTAAGCTGCTGAAGATTGCCAGACCGGCCAACCAAAGCATCCCTTGGCTGGCCAAGGCGGTAAAGAGATAGAACTTGATGGTAAACCCGGCGAAGATGGGTAATCCACCCAGCGAGAACAGACCGATGGCGATGGTCGCCGCCAAGAAGGGCTGCCCATCGGCCAATCCTCTGAAATCGGCTATCTCATCCTTTCCCGTCATGTTGAAGAAGGAAATCAAACCGGCGAACACTAGCATGTTGGTCAGGGAATAACCGACCAGATACAGCATCACACCGCTGGCCGGCAAGATGGAGTCGGCGGACAATGCCGCGATACCGGTCAAGATTATCCCGACCTGACCGATGCTTGAGTATGCCATCAACCGTTTTATGTTGTGCTGGGCCAGGGCTACCAGGTTGCCTCCCAGCATGGTTATACTGGCCAGCACCGCCACCACGATCTGCCATTGGTCGGCAGCGGGCAAAAAGCCTTCGGCGAACAACCGCAGCACCAGCGCGAAAGCCGCTGCCTTGGAAGCGATCGCCAGGTACGCCGTTACCGGGAACGGCGCTCCTTCGTAGACGTCCGGCGCCCACATGTGGAACGGCACCGCCGCCAATTTGAATCCCAGTCCTACCAGAATCAAGGACATGCCGACCCACAATGCCGGGCTAACATCTCCGGCATTCGTCAGCGCCGCGCTGATGGAATCGAACTGGGTCACTCCCAGGGTGCTGTAGACCATGCTTATGCCATAAAGCAAGAGCGCAGACGAGAACGCGCCGATGATGATGTACTTCAACCCGGCCTCGTTGGACTTAGCTTCGTTCCGGGCGTAGGCCGCCAGCACATATAGGCAGAAGCTAAGTAGCTCGAGGGAGATGTAGGCCGTCAGCAACTCCCGGGATTGGGCCATCACGTTCATGCCCAGGATGGAGAACAGTATCAGTCCGTAGAACTCGCCCCTGCTGGTCAGATTTTTCTCCACGTAGTCCATGGAACTGAGGATGATGAAAATACCCAGTCCCAAGAAGAATACCTTGAAGAACAGGGAGAATGCGTCAACCGCCAAGAGTCCGTTATAGAGGGACTCGCTCTCCCCCCAGAGCAACCACAGAGACAGCACAATCAAGCCAGCCAACCCGGCGATGGACAGCCAACCCAGCAGGTTCTTTCGGCTCTCTGGAATAACCAAGTCCACGGCGAACACCAGCAGTGCCAGCCCAGCCAGAGCGAACTCCGGAGTCAGCAGTTGTAGATTGTCGGTTAAACCCGGTATCAAGACCTACACTCCGGGGAGGGCGTCTACGCTGACGTTGATGAGCCGCATCAACGGCTCAGGCCAGACACCCACAAAAATCAAGATTAATACGAAAACTCCACCCACTGTCTTCTCCACGGGACTGGCATCGGTGAGGTGTTCCCACCGCTCGTCGGACTCACCGAGAAAGGTCAGAGCCAGCAACCGTAGGATGTAGACCGCGGTTAGCGCAGCGCCTATCACGGCCAAAACCGCCAACGGTAGATATGTACGGAACGCTCCGGTAAATACCATAAATTCGGCGATGAACCCACTTAGCCCCGGCAGGCCCAGCGAGGCCAAACCGGCGATGGCGAAGAAGAAACCAGTAACCCCCATCCGGCTGAACAGACCCCGCAGAACATTGATGTCCCTAGTGTGGGTCCGATCGTAGATCGCCCCGACCAAAAGGAACATGAGGGCCGTCATGATTCCGTGGGAGAACATCTGCAGGACCGCCCCGCCAACGCCGATGCGATCCAAGGTGGCGATTCCCATGAGAACGTAACCCATGTGGCTGACGCTGGAATAGCCAATCACGTACTTGAGATCGGTCTGGGACATGGCCGAGACCGCACCGTAAAGGACGTTCACCGTGCCCAAGGTTATCAACACGGGCATCCAGTTTTCCGCTCCCTCGGGAAGGAGCACCATGCCGACCCGGATGATGCCGTAAGCTCCCAGCTTCATCAGCACCCCGGCGTGCAACATGCTGACCGCCGTGGGCGCGGCAACGTGTCCGTCCGGTGACCAAGTATGGAAAGGCCATAGACCGGCCAAGACTCCAAACCCGACCATGAACAGGGGGAACACCCAGGTCTGGAAGCTCTCGCTGAACCGCCCCGCCTCGGCCAAGCCGCCCAGGGTTTCCAGCGAGAAGGTGGAGAATCCCGCATCCGAAGCTCCCATGTACATCGCCAGGATGCCGATCCATACCAGCACGCTCCCCGCCACCAGGAATATAAACAGCTTCATAGCGGCGTAGTCTTTGGTGCGGAAGAAGGTGCGGAAGTCGGTCGAGCTGCCCCACACTCCAATCAGCAGATACATGGGCAGCACAGCCAGTTCGTAGAAGAAAAACAGGAAGAACAAGTCCCTTACCGCAAAAGTCCCAAAGACGCCGGCACCCAAGGCCAGCAATAGGACGAAGAAGTCCCGGGGTCGATAGACGATGGTTTGTGATATCAGCACGCCGCCGAACAGGATGATGCCGTTCAGCAGAATCAGGAGGGCGCTTATCCCATCAACGGCCAGTGATAGGTTGATGTCCACCGGAGCGGGCAGCCACGGGTAATTGTCGTGGAATTGGAACCCGCCCGCCCCGTAGTCGTACCGGACGAAGATATACACGGAGAGAATAAGGCTCAATCCGGCCACCACGATGGCGAAGTACCATACGTCCTTCTGTCGGTCGGCGGGCATGAACATAGCCAAGATCGCCCCCACCAAGGGAACGAAAATGACCAGCGCCAGAGCTATTTGATCGAAGTTCTCCATCCTATCCTTACGAGACCGCCCTGAACCACCAGAAGAGGGAAAGCGCTACTGTGCCGACCACCATGCCCAGAGCATAGCTATAGACATGACCAGTCACATGCAGCCGCATGACGATTCCCAGCCGCCGCACCGTATTGGCCGGACCGTTGACCGCCAGGTCGTTAACTACGACCCGATCAAAGAGACCGATGAAATTGGCTAGGAGCATCACGACATGGTCCACCATCCACTGGTATACCTCGTCGAAGTAATACTTGCCTTCCGCCACCCGGACCAAGCTACCCATCTTGGAATGAAATCCTTCCAGCGAGACGCTGCCCTTCAGGTATATCAGATACCCAAGGACGAATGCTCCCACCGCTAGGATTATCGAAGTGATGCCCAGCCACCAATTAAAGTGGAAGCCCTCGGCCTCATGGAAGAAAATGAAGCTGCCGATACCATCGTAGCTGCCGGGCCAGTTGAAAGCCGCAAACCCGAAGAAGGCCGCAAAGATTCCCAACAGCGCCATGGGCACAATCATCGCCATCGGGGATTCGTGGGCGTGATCCATGTCTTCGCCCATCTTGCCGAAGAAGGGCACAAACATCGCCCGGGCCATGTACATGGCGCTGAGGAACGCAGTGAAAAGGGCTAGCACGATGAAGGACTTGTTAAGGTGGTCATTGACGGCTAGCAATATCTCGTCCTTGCTCCAGAAGCCGCTGAGGATGGGAATACCACCCAGGGACAGTGCCCCTAACGAAAATAGAAACGCTGTCATGGGCATCGCCTTTCGGAGACCGCCCATCTTTCTTATGTCCAGTTCGTCGGTGCCGTGCATCACGCTTCCTGCTCCCAGGAACAGCAACGCCTTGGCAAAGCCGTGGGCCAGCAGATGGAATATCGCTGCGGTGTAACCCGCTGCCCCCAGAGCTAGCATCATCAAACCCAGATGGCTGATGGTTGAGTAAGCCAGGATGCGTTTCAGATCCACCGAAACCAGGGCGATGGTCGATGCCATCAGGGCCGTGATAAGACCGACGACTGCCACAACAAACAGAGCATCGCCGTCGTAGGCGCTGAATATCGGGTAGACGCGGGCCACCAGGAAAACACCGGCCACGACCATCGTGGCGGCATGTATCAGCGCACTTACCGGAGTCGGGCCCTCCATAGCGTCAGGTAGCCAAACGTGGAAGGGGAATTGGGCCGACTTGCCCATGGCCCCCAGGAACAGCAGCAGGGCCGCTATAGTGGTCACTCCTTGAGTCATAGCTCCGCTGCTGACCGCCTCAAAGGCGTCGAACATGCTGAAGCTGCCTACCTCCCGGTAAATCAGCAGGATACCGATAAGCATCCCCACATCGCCGATGCGGGTAACTATAAATGCTTTCTTGGCAGCTTCCTTGGCGGCCGGTCTTTCGTGCCAGAAGCCGATCAGCAAGTAGGAACATATTCCGACCAACTCCCAAGCTACGTATAGAAGGAGGAAGTTATCGGCCAATACCAGGGTCAACATGGCGGCGGCGAACATGGCGTGGACGGCGTAGTACCAGCCGAACCTGGAGTCGCATTTCATATAACCCAGGGAATATATCTGAACCATCAAGGCCACGAAGGTAACCAGTCCGAGCATAGCTACAGTCAGGGGATCTACGATGAACCCCCAGGTGAGCAATACACTCGACGCCTCACCCGCCAGCCCTGCATTGAACCAGGCCATCTCATAATGGCAGGTCAAGGTCTCGGTATAGTGGCTTATCTCGCAGTTCTCGGTGCCAGCGCCCGCGCCCAGGAATCCAGCGAACACCCACCAGAACAGACCAAAACCGGCGGTGATGGCCAGGATAGCCAGGACCGAACCCTTTCCCGGCAGCACCCGTCCGAACACCACAATCAACGGGGCGGCGGCAAAGCTGAACACTGGAATCAACCAGGCCCACTCCATACTAGACGCTCTCCCAGGTCACAAGGTCATATAGCCACACTTTCGTAAAAGGGGGTTGGGGGGATTTCCCCTGACCGCTGAAAGCTGAAATCAGACAGCTCGTCACCATTTCATCAAGTCCACTTCGTCCACGTTCACCGTGCCCCGGTTCCGGTAGATGCGCAGGATTATCGCCAGGGCCAATCCCAACTCGGCAGCGGCAACGGTAATCACGAAGATGGCGATGATTTGCCCGTCGAAGTTGCTGAAGGCTTCCCCGGCGCTACGGTAGCCCAAGTGGGAAGCGGCGGCGATCAGATTTATATTCACGGCGTTGAGCATCAACTCGATGGACATCAGAATCAAGACCGCCGACCGCCGTGCTAGAACGCCGTACATCCCGATAACGAACAGGGCCGCGCTCAACAACTGGAAGTAAACTAGATCGACCAATTAGTTCCCTTCCTCGCTTTCCCGAGCGATGATAATCGCGCCGATAAGCGCCACCAGCAATACCAGCGACGCCACCTCAAAAGGTATGGCCCATCTGGTGAACAACGAATTGGCCAGATCGGTGAGAGCCGGGCTGTGAGGCTCGGTACCGACAGAGGCATTAGTCCAGAAGGATCCCGCCAGCACGGCCAAAGTGGCTACTGCCGCCGCCGCCGCCAAAGGCCACTGGCGATTGTCGGTGATTCGGGGATATTCGGCAGTGCGGGTTAGCATGATTGCGAACAACAGTACGATGGTGATGGCCCCGCCGTAGATGAGCACTTGAACGATGGCCAAGAACTCGGCAAAGAGAATCAGGTAGATACCGGCCACTGCCAGCAAGGACAGAAGCAGCGCCAAGGAGGCATGGACAACGTTTCTAGTCGCCACCACACCCAGCCCTCCGCCGAGGGTTAACACCGCCAATGCTATGAACAAAATCAAGGACATACTTAGCTGAACAACCCACCCATATAGGAATAATTAGACGCCGGTATTCTCATGCCAACACCCGGAGACATGCAAATAATAAGCCACCTGTACGGCGGCTCCGGTAAGGACCGGTGCTGATTGTAAACCGTTCAGCATGGCGCTAGACAACGGCTCAAGTATCTTCAAGAAGAAGCTTCCGGGGTTGCGGTCTCCCCAGATGAAGCCGCAGCCGCCTCGACAGCGGGTTTAGCCTCTGCCTCCGGCTTTGTCCGCTTGGACGGCGGGGTCCAGCCGGTCTCTCTCTGGTATTTGGACCCAATCTCCAGCAGGACGGGGAGATTTACCCGGTCGCCGTTGCGCTGGAAGGTGCTCATTTCGTGCTCGTGACTCATCACGATGGCGTCAAAGTTACACACATCGACGCAGATTCCGCACAGTATACACCGGTTGAGATTGATTTCGAAGGTATCGATAATTTTTCTACGGCTGCTTTTCCCCTCTTGTTGCAGGGGATTGTCCTTCATATTGGCAGACATGCACTGCGTCGGGCAATTGCGGATGCAAATCATGCAACCAGTGCAGTAGGGTTCGACCACATCACCATCCCAAGTCAGGGCAGGGAAACCCATGAACCGGTCCTGAACCGGAGTGGGAGCTTCAGTGTGCTTCCAGAGGACTCCTTGCTCCGGATATTGGCGGGTCACCGGACTTCGCAGTCCGTTCATGGTGGAGACCAGGGTCAACCAAAGACCTTTAATGCTATATATCATCGGCTATTCCTATGTGCCATCGTTCTACCCTTACTGTCCGGTCCGAGCTTCCAGGGCTTGGTACCTGGCGCGGACCTGTGCAGCCTGACTTGACGGTCCCGCAAAGCGCCGGTAGATCGAGTATCCCACCACCAATAATCCTGCCAGAGACATCAGCGTCAACGACCATTCGGGCCAGCCGTAGAACAGGTACACCGCAGTGATTACGATGGCATAGAAAGATAAGGGGACCATCACCTTCCAGGCAAAGGCCATCAACTGGTCGATACGCAGGCGTGGGAAGGTTCCTCTGATCCAGAAAATCACCATTATCACCAGGTACACTTTGGCCAGGAACCAGAGGATATCCCAATCTCCCGACAAGAAGGGACCGGACCATCCGCCCAGGAACAGTAGGACAGTCAGCGCAGCGACGGCAAAAGTGTTGATGTACTCCGCCAGGAAGAATACGGACCAGTGGGCGCCGCTGTATTCGATGAATGGGCCGCCCACAATCTCCGACTCGGCGAAATAGATGTCGAAGGGCGTTCTCCCGACTTCGGCCAGCCCGGCTATGAAGAAAATCACGAAACCCAGGGGCAATATCAATGCGTAGGGATACGAGGCCTGCTTCTCCACAATCTCGACCATGTTCAGAGTCCCAGCCAGCATACTGACGGCAATCACCACCATGATTATCGGTATCTCATAGCTGATTAACTGGGCCGCCGCCCGAAGACCGCCTATAGTGCCGTACTTGTTGGCGGACCCCCAGCCAGCCAATACCAATCCCAGAATCCCAACTACTGAGAAGGCGATGATGTAAAACAACCCTAGATCTTCCAGGTTGCTCAATACCAGATTCTCGGTGCCCGGTATCGTGACCCAAATCATGAACGCCGGCACCACTACTAGGATCGGCGCCACCCAAAATATGGCTTTCTCCGACGACGTGGGGATGATGTCTTCTTTGAGAATCAGCTTCAGTGCGTCGGCTATGGGTTGCATCAAACCCATGGGTCCGGTTCGAGTGGGGCCCAGACGGCGTTGCAACCGGCCCAGCAGCTTCCTCTCCAACCACGTCAGGGACAAGACCACCACGGAAAGGGCGGTGAACATAGCCAACAATCCGGCTACGATCCATATGAACGTAAGCAGATCCATGGCCAGGAGGGGAATCGGCATGCTCACCGGTCTACCTCACCCAGCACGATATCCAGAGAGCCTAGCACCACCACCGTATCGGCGATCCAGGTGTTTTTCAACATATGTTTGATGGCGGACAGATTGCAGAATGACGGCGGACGAACCTTTAGTCGATAGGGCTTATCGGTGCCGTCGCTGACGAGATAAACCCCTAATTCTCCCCGGGGGTTCTCCGCTCTAAAGTAGACTTGTCCCTCCGGAGGACGGGCCAATCGTTTTCCCAAAGAGGACGTGACATTGCCCTTGGGCATCCCGGCCAGGGCCTGTTCCAAGATTTTCATGGACTCGTACATCTCTCGAACCCGTACGTAGTGTCGGTCCCAACAGTCGCCATCCAATCCGACGGGCACGTTGAAGTCGAACCGGTCATATATCGAATAAGGGTCAGCCTTGCGAAGGTCGTAGTCGACACCGCAGGCTCGCAGGCAAGGACCGGTTAATCCGAAATCCAGAGCGTCTTCCACGGATATAGCCGCCACCCCTTTGAGCCGTGCCAGGAATATCTCATTGAAGGTCAGAAGATGGTCGGCCTCTTCGATGTCCGCTTGCAACAGGGGCATCAACTCCCCAATCATTTCCTCGAAGTTATCAGGAAGGTCGTCCTTTAGGCCTCCGATCCTGAAGTAGTTGTGCATCATGCGGGCGCCGGAGACGGCCTCGAAGACGGCTTGGACTCGCTCCCGCCCCCGGAAGCAAATCATGGAAGGAGTCATAGCCCCGGCATCCAGTCCCATGGTCGCCACGAAGAGCAGATGGCTGGCTATGCGGTTCAACTCGCACAGGATAACCCGCACGTACTCCGCTCGCTCAGGTACTTCAAGACCCATCAGCTTTTCCACGGCGGCGCAATAAACCAATTCATTGTTGAAATTGGCGAGGTAATCCATGCGGTCGAACAGGGTAATTACCTGATGGTATTGCTCACCCTCGCACAGCTTCTCCGAACCACGGTGCAGGTAGCCGATGTAGGGCTCCACATCCGTGACCTTCTCCCCATCAACCCACAGCACCATGCGGAACACCCCGTGGGTAGACGGGTGCTGCGGACCCATGTTGAGCAGCATCTCCACAGGTTCGCCGCGGGCAGCCATCTCAGTTGAGATATCCGCCATCACTTAACCCTTTGTCCGTCTTCAGTTTCCAAGCATTCCTCTGTTAGTCAAAATCCGTGGTCCGCGCGAAACCACGCTTCGAAGCTCTCCTCCCTTTATAAAGGAGGGTCAGGGGGGATTTCCGGCACAAGGCCCAGAAGCCCTTCCATCAACCCCGTCTCACTGTCCAACATAAGTATCTTAGGTTCATGGGCCGGAGTCACGGCGTTGCTGACCCAACGGTCTCCATCGTCGTAGAACCCTGCCTCAATCAGTACATCCTCTAGGATTCCCAGCCAGTCGCAGTCCTCAAGGTAGGACCTAACTTCCGTCTGCAAAGCCTCCTTGGCTTCTTCCGGCGTATCGCCGAACCCCAACAGAATCAGCTCAGGGCAGTACGCCTGATGGGTCTTGCCGGACTGCGACTCTTCTACCTGATAAACTACGCGATCCCCAGGCGAGCCGTTTTCCTCATCGTATTCCCCGTCGTATTCCAAAGAACACCACTCCGATGCGATCGCTCACTCCGCCACGCCGGGCTCGTCCACAAACTCCAGTTGTAATTCGGTATCTTCGGCCACGTCCGGAAAGCCGGCGTCGGCCAAGAGTTCCTCCAAAGTATCGGTGCCGTCGTTCTCTTCGATCCAGGACCGCATCATTTGAATCAACTGGTCTTGCGCTTCCTCAAGAGACTCCCCATCGCATTCCAACGGGAGTTGATCCACCTTGGCGACAAAGTGATCGCTATCCCAACTTACCCGTGCCGTTAGCATCACTGATTCCATAGTCATCAGAACTCCTGGTAGTCGTTGAAGGGATACTCTTTCCGGCCTGGGTACCCTTCAAAACCGTCATACAACAATAGGGGAGCCAGGTCAGGATGGCCCTCGAAGTGAACACCGAATAGATCGTGGGCCTCCCGTTCGTACCAATCGGCGGCGCGCCAGACCGAGGTTACCGAGGGCAAAGCGGGTGTTTCGTAGGGCACATCCGTCTTGATGACCGCAGTTCGGTCCGGGTCCAAACAGTGAAGGATATACACCATCTGAAAATACTCTTGGTAGTCCACGCAAGCTATCAGGGACAGTTGGACCATACCAAGCCTGGGGTCGTCCTTGGCCAAACGGCACACCCGCTCGATTTCTCCGGACTTTACGGTAACCTGGGGGAGATTGTCTAGGGCTCCGGGCTGGGGGTCGAAATCGCTAAATACGTCCTTGAGGACTTCCAAGAGGTCCAGATTAGCTCGGGTCAGGCTGGTGATAGCCTCGTCAACAGACTCAACCTCTTCGGGAGCCTGAGTGGCTTCGGGGTTGTTACTTTCCACCACTGCTCTTGGCGTCCTGCATTATTTTTTCCTGAAGCTTGAGAATGCCGTAGAGCAGCGCTTCCGGCCGTGGCGGACAACCGGGCACGTAAACATCCACCGGAATGATGTGGTCGACACCCATCACCACCGAATAGGACCGGTAGTAGGGGCCGCCGTTGGTGGCGCAACTGCCCATGGCGATGACCCATTTGGGTTCGGGCATTTGTTCGTAAAGGAGCCGGATGGGCTCGGCCATCTTCTTAACAACCGTGCCCGCTACTATCATCACGTCCGATTGGCGGGGAGACGGCCAGGTAACCACCCCAAAACGGTCAAAGTCGTAGTGGGCCATGTAGGTGGACATCATCTCGATGGCGCAACAGGCTAGACCGAAGGTAAGCGCCCACAATGAAGACTTTCGGGCCATCCCGAACAGTTGGTCCGTCGTCGTTGTTATAACGCCGGGCACCCTGCCGGACGTGGCTTGGTCATAGAGGCTAGCGCCGGGACGATTGCCCGCGCCAAGAGTTATTTCCTCCATTCAAGCACCCCCTTTCGCCATGCGTAAACTATGGCAAAGAATAGAATGCCCAGGAACATTATCATGGCGTAGAACGGTATCACGTTGCCATGTACAACTTTCTGCTCCATGAAGATGACGGCCCATGGGAATAGAAAGACAGCCTCAACATCAAAAATCAAGAACAAGATGGCGAAGATATAAAAGCGTACATTGATGTTGGACCAAGCATAATTCGTGACTGGTATACCGCATTCGTAGGTGGTAAGTTTAACCTCGGAGCGCCTTCTGGACGACAGGACTTGGGAAGCAGTAAACATGCCGATAATGGCTACTGCCGCCACCAATGCAGATAGGGCGACGGCCGTCCAGTTTTCAGCGAACAGACCGGGGTTAAAAGCTTGTAGATTAAGACCAGCGGTAAACAGCATAGTTTAGCGTTGGAGAATACTCTGCAAAGAAGGTCTAGAGGCACGCCTGCCAAGCGCCAATAATATATCATTGGCTATGGGGAGTGTCAATTCAGCAGGACCTCTTTTCAAACTGGGAAAGGAATGTTTTCAAGGTCTTCAAGACTCTGCCCGCAAGGCGGTGGATGA
Organism: uncultured bacterium; assembly: GCA_963997925.1. GTDB lineage: Bacteria > Chloroflexota > Dehalococcoidia > Lucifugimonadales > UBA3495 > UBA11650. The sequence goes on along the minus strand of CAXEOX010000006.1, from coordinate 41,685 downwards.
GATGTCAATGCGGAATCGAGACTCGGGTATCTCTTGGAACAATGGTCTGAACCCCTCGGGAATCTCCACGTTGTCCAGTGTATGAAATGTGCCGTCAGCCTCTCGGCCCGCCACCAGAAAGCGGCAACCGGAGGCCCACATCTCGGCCAGAGCGGTTAGCATGGCCGAACTCTCGCCTCCGTAGTATCTGGGGGCCACCAGCCGGACCGCCGTGTCCCACCCAATCACAAAGGCAGCACCGGGGAACAGGTCCGCTTTCTTACGAAAGGTCTCCGCTCTGGTAAGCACAACTCTGGCATTGCCCAAGAACTGAGTCAACCGCCGCTCAACCTCTTCCTTGGCCAAAGGGGGTTTATCCACGTTCAACACCGATATCTCGTAGCACACTTCCTTGCCCAGCATATCCCCAGCGGCGCGAGCCAACTCCCGGTGTCCATCATGGACGGGACTGAAAGAGCCCGGCAACAACGCGCCGTCGAAGGCTGCGTCAACCGACATCGCCCCGTCAGTTTCCACCAAGACGCTGTCCACTTCTCCGGACAGAAGGCGCGACAGGGCATCGCCGTGGTCACTCCCACCGGTTACCAACTCATCCTCTGGGACCAGTCCCAGTGCAACATCTTCTTCCAGCCCGCTGGCGGTGGACAAGGCTTGTAGCAACAGCCAACTGACCACACCTTCCTCACCAGCCCGGTCACGGCGTCCCTTGTCGAATCGCAGAGAATAGGTTGCCGAGCCAGTCTCGGTCCACGTGGCGATGCAACAGCGGTGTTCGCCGCGCTTGGGACGGTCGGTGGCTATGGTGGCGGTGCAACCTAAGCCCACCACCGGTATGGGGTTCTCTCGCAGGAGCAACGCCCGTTTGTAAGCGGCTCTAGCCATGTCCGTAGCGGTTTCCACCGATACATATTGGGACGGCTCCTTGCCGATAAAATCAACCATCGATAGCGAACCGTAGGGAACCACGACCTCCAGAAGGGAGCGGGAAGCCCCGGCCACGCCCAAGAGCCAGGCAACTGCCTCGCTACCGGCGCCGGCCACTGCCAGCACCGCTTGGGGTTGGGAGTCGTGAATCTTTTGCACCAATTCCCGGAAGTCGCTCATAGATCAGTCCGAATCAAGATTCTTGCCCGGTAGGCAGCCACGGCTTGAGATCAATGTTGGGCATGCGTTGCTTTGAGACCTCGATCTCACCGGTGATTTTCCGGTCCCATTCCTCGTTCCATTCAGCGGGAATCTCCCGGCGGGCGTCCCGCCAGTATAACGGCTCGGCTTGCGTGAGGGTTTCCCCTTCCAAAACATCCGCCAGGAAGCAGGTCATGTCGCCGCCGTCCATGGCGTTGACGACCCGGCAGTCTAGGAAACCCCAGCAGTCGTCCAAAATCGGGCTTCCAGTCTCTCTAAACACGTGGCCGACATCCGACAACTTGTCGGTATCCCTACCCGAAACCAGGCCAAAGTCTTTGATTAATTGAAGTTGATCCCGGCGGATGAAATTCAGGGCGAAGGACCCGCTGTTGTAAATCAGGTCGTGACTATAGTTGTTCTTGTATATCTGCAGCAAGACACGGGGCATATCCGGAACGATGGAAGCCGCTGCAATCGCCACCGCTATCTGGGCGTTGGACTTGCCTTGCCAGTTGCTGGTGACGGCCGCGATGGGGGACCACAAGCGCCCCATGATAGGCGCGATCCGGGCATACTCCATGTCGTGCTCGCAAAAGGTGTAAGGGTTGGTGGCAACGGGTTCGGCGGCGTTAGAATCATTCACGCCACCAACCCCCTAAAACAGGCAACCCGAGTGTAGCATCGCAGCCTTATGGTGAACAGTGCATCTGCACCGAGCCGGCTGCCTGACAGAGAGTTGGTTAGGGGGCGTCATCCAAGCCAGCATAAATCTGAGTATCGGGATGGAAAACGGTACCATCCGAACCAATAGGAAGCCCGGCTGGGGAGCCGTAGTAATCGTTGACGCGGGTCTTCAAGCAGGACCAGCGCATCTTCCTCAACCCGCCACCGCCGGTCATTCAGATCGGTCAAGATGAGACTCCCGTCCTCAGGCCCGGTCAGCAGCAGCGAGAACTCATGAGTTTTTCTTTGATAAGCCCTAGCGCCGACTCCCCGATCTGTGGCAACGACAACCAAATCCTGGCCACCCAAAGTGTCGTTAACCACCAGCCGCCGGGACAACAACTCCAAAGGGTATGCGATGGACTTCCCGTTCAAGGTCAACCCTAGGACTTGAGATTTAGTCTCCAGAACATCGGCGCGTTCGGGAACGGGGAATATTGTCACCGGAGTGTTTCGGTAGCGGAAATATATCGATTGCAGGTCATCTTCCGGCGAATAGCTGGTGATTGGATACACCCCGGTTTTTATGTCCAGGACGGTGGTGTCTGGATGGATCGCCAACCAGTCTATCCAGGTGGTGAGGGTGACTGGAATCAGATCAAGCTTCGTGCCGCTGTCCGCCAAATGACCTACAACCGGCTCGCCCAAGAACTGATGCCACAAGGATTTGGTGCCCCGGTCGTACATCAGCTTGTTGCTGTGATATAGCATGCCCGACGTACCAAAGCTCAAGACTTTTCCATTTATCTTTGTGGAATACACGATTCCAGAACCGCAGAGAGTTCAATAGGCCAGAGCGATCGGCTCGCCGCCCAGAACGTCGTTTGCCATCTCGTGGGGGTTTAAGATCCGCAGAGGATAGGCCCGGTGTTCCCCGTTTATGGAAATACCAAATACCCGGTCAGTGGGATTCATGTACCAAGCATCCTGAGGGGTCACCGCAGGCGGGTTAATCAGATCCGGTATCCCGTCTTTGGGCACCCCTCCCCAAACCGCCGCCTCCAATCGTATCCTGGTCTTCACGCCTTCGTAGAAGAAGGCTCCCATTTCCGGGTCGATGTGGGCTAGGAACCGTCCCTTCCATGCGGCGTAGCCTTGGGGTGGCTCAATCTCAGGGTGGCTCCCCAGCCACTCGCTCCATAACTTCCATTCGCCCTGCTCATCAATGTCCGGTTGTTCTTCACTGCCAACAAGCTGTTCAAGGTAGGAACTCAGGGTGGTGCGCCCTTCGTAATAAAGCTGCATCCTCAGAAAATCTATCAGGACCGGCGCGTAAGCGATGTCACCGGAATCCACCATCTGCCCCGCCACCTGGTCCAGGTTAACCGGTACCCGCCCGAATCTGGACACTCCGGAGTCGTCGCCCAGGCGGTTGAAATGGGGTAAGGAATCCAGGGCGGCGGCCATCAGGGCATCGTAGGCGAGATTTCCAGGATTGGAGAGCTTCGGGCCGACGGTAGGTGGCAGCGGTTGACTGGCATCAATAACACGCAGTCCGTCACTTGCTACTAAGAAAGTGGGTGTCAACGTCGGCGATTCTTGGACTTGGGCAGGTCGCACTGAAGGGAGGATAGAGCCGGTTCAGGCGGCGGGACATCGACGATTGGTGACGCCGGAGAGCTACAGGCCAAGCCGACGGCCAAGGACAGAGTTACCGACAAGATTCCTCCGAGCTTTATACCAATCTTCGTCGAAGCACGGTCTTCTGGGTTTGTTGCTAACATTCGCACCCTCGATCCCAAATCACCCATAAGTTATGAACAAAGCGTCAGTTGCGGTCTAGGAATGGTCAGGGGGAGTTAGCGGGGCTGATTGGCGGCGAATTCTGCCTGGAGTGGTGGTCGGCCCTCATATATATACATAACGAAGGAACCCGGCTCATGGTTTCATCATCAAACTGTCAATGAGCTTGCCCCCGAGACTGGCAGGAAACTCGGAAGAAGTCTGTTCGTCATGACGCAGGGATAGGAGCGGTCGAACCCTACCAGTTGGGAGACTGGTCTTCGGAACTGTTATTGGTCAGGCGCAGTTGATTGATTCCATCGGATCCCATCACGAAGATTTCTCCTTCTCCGTATAGATGGGATACAAAAGCGATACGTTTGCCGTCCCGGGACCAGACCGGCGTCAGGTCTTCCACCTCATTATTGGTCAACCGGACCTGCTTGGACCCATCGCCGCGCATGGTGTAAACCTCGGAATTACCATCCCGGGAGGAAACGAAGACGATGGACTTGCTGTCGGGAGACCAAGAAGCCGTCCGGTCCGAAACGTCGTTCTGGGTCAAACGAGTCAACTCGGGTTCATCTTGCCAGGTCCTTCTCTTCAGCTTACTAAGGGTGTAAATCTCTTCCTCGCCACCCTCTCCCCGAACGAAAACGATGCGTTGACCGTCGGGGGAAAAGAGGGGCGAATAATCAAGACCAGTCGTCAAACGGACCAGGTTCACACCGTCAGGGTTGCGCACCCAAAGACCCCGTTCTTCCTCGCCGCCCAAAACATTGAAGACCAGCCACACACCGTCCGGGGACCAATCTCCCAGGAATTCCTCGCTGGAGTTGGATGTGATACGAGTGGGACTGCTCCCATCGGCGTTCATCAGATACACCTCTGGTTGGCCGTCACGATGGGATATGAAGGCCAGCCGCTCGCCATCGGGCGACCACCTGGGTGAAAGGTCATCGCCCTCTTCGTGAGTCAACCGGATCAATGTTTCGGCCTTCCGGTCCACCACATTGATTTCCAAGTCTCCGGATTCGTCGGACAGAAACGCTATCTGCTTTCCATCTGGAGACAACCGGGGGCCATAATCGGCGCTGCCGTTGTTGGTCAAAGAGACGCTTTCACCGGATTTCGCGTCAAGCAGAAGCACTTCCGTGTCTCCATCGACCGAAGATACGTACACAATCGCGTTGGAAGAAGAGGAGAAGCAAGCAAGTCCCATAACCAGCATTAATGAGGCTGAGATCGACCCGATGAGACGGGATAAGTGAGGCATTTTCATTCCATATCCCCAAGTGGCTTGAGGTGGGCACGAAGGCCGCCGCCCCATACCCACATCTACCCTACTCTGGATTATACCCAATCGCCACTCTACGTTAGCTAGCCGCAAAACACCCGGTTTGACGAAAAGCCCGAACAGCGAACATTCGCCCATCAGGCAGATTCCGATAACCACCTCCGCAAATCTCTTGACAGGGGTGACAGGGTCTTTTAGCATCACGGAAACCGGCGAAGCTAGCGAAACGTGATTCGCTCGACCGCCTATGGAGGAACTATATGAAGATATTAATCGGAGCCAATCTGATCGACGGTAAGGGCGGGCCGGTTGTTAATGACGCAGCGGTGCTGATCGACGGCGAAAGAATCGTATCCGCCGGACCCCGTGCCGCCGCCACATGGCCGGAGGGAACCGAGGTTATAGACGTAACCGGGCTGACCATCATGCCCGGACTCATCGACTGCCACGACCACCTGGCTTCCAAAAGCTACGATATGGCCAGCCGCTGGGGTCTCACCGAGCCTACGTCCCTCGGCTATCTGCGAACGGCCAAATCCCTGGAAGAAACGTTGCTCGCCGGATACACCTGCGTCCGGGAAGCCGGCGGCTTGGATGTCGGATTCAAACAAGCGGTTGAAGAAGGACTGATACCCGGACCCCGCTTGGTTCTGACGGTGGGGATACTTTCCCCCACCGGCGGCCTGGCCGACAAGCCCAGTCCCTCCGGACACTGCAATCCATTCCACGTGGACGCCCTGATTCCCGTGGGAGTGGCCGACGGCCCCGACGGCGTCCGGGCCAAGGTGCGGGAGATGGCCAGGGTTGGGGCTGACCAGATAAAGTTCGCCACCACCGGCGGGGCCAGTTCCCGCCCCGGCCACGGCACCATGGACATTGAATTTGGCAATGACGAAGTCAAGGCCCTTATCGAAGAGTCAACGGCATTGGGCCGCGCCACCATGTGTCACGCCGTGGGCGGACCCGGACTACGAATGGCCATCGAAGCCGGAGCTGGCTCCATCGAGCACGGTTGCTACCTGGCCGATGACCCAGATCTGTTAAAGATGATGGCAGACCAAGGGACCTTCTTCGTCCCCACCTTCGAAGTATACGAATTTCACGGAACCGTCAGCGCGCCGCATATGATCGCAAGGTCCTTGGCCCTGATGGATGTACACCGGGAGAGCCTGCACAAGGCCATGGAGGCCGGGGTCCGGGTGGTCGCTGGCACCGACGCCGGGGGATTCGTTCACGGAGACAACGCCCGTGAAGTTGAGATTCTAGTTGAACGGGGCATGACCGGCATGCAAGCCATCCAGGCCGCCACCGGCCTAGCCGCCGAGTGCGCCGGTTTGCAGAAAGACATCGGAACGCTGGAATCGGGCAAGTTCGCGGACCTGCTTGTGCTGGAAGGAGATCCCTCGAAAGACATCTCCATATTGCGGAACCGGGACAAGATAAAGATGGTGATGAAGGGTGGAGACGCCTTCGTCGACAAGCTACCGGCAGCAACGGGTTCACCCCAACCGGTAGGCTAATCGCTGAGCGGTTCAGCTATGTTCCCGTGGACGCGCATACTGGGCCGCTTTGCACTAGCGGCAAACTCGGAACCCGCATCAGGGAATAACCGCGTCACCCCGGCGCGGGACGGAATGACAGGGTTTAGCATTAACCCCCATCGCCATTCCCGTGCAGACGGGAATCCAGTTAGCGGGATGGAAGGTCCGCGCCTTTTAGCAGCGAGGCATCTCTGGATTCCGTCCTTCGCCGGAATGACGGATGCATAGCCACGAGACCGCTAAGATAATGGAGCAGGGTTAGGGCTTCCTGTATCATGACGGCATGATTTTCAAAGTCCTAACTCTTTTTCCTGATGTTTTCCAAGGACCATTGGAATCCAGCATGGTGGGCCTGGCCACCCAACGAGGGCTGGTTTCCATCCAGGTTACCGACATCCGGTCGTACGCTCACGATCCTCACCACACCGCCGACGACTACCAGTTCGGCGGCGGTCCCGGCATGGTCCTCAAGCCAGACCTCATCTTCGAAGCGGTGGATGACCTTCTATCCTCCCATTCCGACGAAGAACGATCTACTATTCCCATCATCATGACGTCGCCCCAGGGAGAAATCCTGACCCAGGCCATCGCCCAAGAGCTTTCCTTGCTACCGGAAATCATGATTATCTGCGGCCACTACGCCGGTGTAGACGAAAGGGTACGCCGTCATCTGGTCAATCGGGAAATCAGCATCGGCGACTACGTGCTGACCGGGGGAGAGATTCCGGCTATGGTGCTGATCGACTCCGTAACCCGGCTGATTCCCGGTGTCGTCGGCTCCCATGAGAATATAGAAGAAGACTCCATCACCTCCGGCCTGCTCCAACACCCCCTGTACACCCGGCCAGCGGAATTTCGGGGGATGGCCGCTCCCGACATTTTGCGCTCCGGCCACCATGCCGAGATACTCAAATGGCGCCGCCGGGAGTCCCTCCGCCACACACTAGACCGTCGGCCCGACCTCCTAGAAACCGCCGAGTTAGACAAAACCGACCTAACGTACCTCAGCACCCTAGGCTACACCAGACCGGAAACATCCAACCAATAACCATGCCAATCATTACCCATCCAAAGACAACTCCCACCCCGCCAACAATCTCAGCGAAGGCACCCGTCTCCCTAAGGGAGAGGGGCCGGGGATGAGGGACTAACCATGTCAAAATCAGAGTTCAAATTCCAAATACCCCTGCGGGTCCGCTGGATGGAGTGCGACCGCCAAGGCATCGTCTTCAACGGCGCTTACATGGACTACCTGGAAGTGGGCCAAGCTGAGTACTTCAGAAACCTGGGCTTCAGCATCTATAAGATCGCCCAACAGGGTTACTTCGATAGCGCAGTGGTCAAAGTAGAGATCGAGTACAAGGCCCCCGCTAGGGTGGACGACATGCTGGACACACACGTACGCGTCTCCCACATCGGCAACACCAGCTTGATTTTGAACATAGAGATATACCCCCAGGACTCGGAGACCCTACTGACAACCATCATGTCCGTCTACGTCGGCTACCACGCCGATACCGGCGCCACTTGGCCCGTACCAGATGAGATGCGAGAGTTGATTAACCATTTCGAAGAAACCGGAGAAGTCCTCCCACTTGAACAGTTTCCCAATCTGGCAGCGGCGGCGCGATAGCTATCAGCGGTCAGCAATCAGCCGTCAGGGGCCGGTCCAAAAAACAGACTCCCGCCCATTGACGATAACCGTCATCACCGATAGACTTAGCTGGCAGCGAGACCAGCCGGTATAGCTGATTGTTGACGGCTGATCGCCCAGAGTTTCCAAGCATTATGGCTCGATTATTCGATCTTCATATCCACACCACCAAGGGCAGCAGCGATAGTAATCTTTCCCCCGAAGATCTGATTCTGGAAGCCGACCGTATGGGCCTGCGAGGTCTATGCCTCACCGAACACAGCGGCCCCTGGGATCTTCATGAATTCCGCCGATTCGCCGACCTTCACAACGTCGTATTGATCCGGGCGATGGAAGTGGAAACCGACATGGGACACGTGCTGGCCTTCGGGATGGACGAATACCAACCTGGATTCCACAAAGTGGAGACGCTGAGCAAGGCCGCCAAGGCCGCCGGTGGCTTCATCGTAACGGCCCATCCCTTCAGAGCAGTCTTCAGTAGGCCCACATTCAACCGCCCGTTGCTATACAAAGCGGTGAACGACGAGCTTCCTGTGGAGCCGGAAGACGCCATGAACCACCCGATATTCAAGCTGGTTAACGCCGTGGAAGTCGCCAACGGTGGTACCGCTGATGAGGAAAACGACTTTGCCATGAAGGTGGCCGGGGTTCTAAATATGCCCGTAACCGGGGGCAGCGACGCCCATTCGACTCACGGCATCGGACGCTTCGTAACGGCATTCCGCGATGAAATCAACAACCAAGAGGAATTCCTGGCGGCGCTTCATGCCGGAAGCTTCCATCCCGCAGTGGGGCTTCGCACCGGAGAACTTCGGCCCTATACGGTTTAAGGTTTACCTGGGATAATCACCTTCTCAGCGAACCGCATGGTTTGGGTACCGCGGTTTTAACTCGGTGGGAGAGACTAACTCAAAGAACAGTTCGTCTCGCGATGTAGGGGGGACCGGGAGGACCGGCAAATATGTCATTACTTTCTCAGACTACTTCACCTTTTGAGCAGATCTGCGTCGCGCTGGATCTGGAAACCACCGGCTTGGACGAGAACCGAGACACCATCATTGAGGTCGGCGCAGTCAAGTTCCAGGGCGAAGAGATAATCGACACCTTCCAGACCTTCGTCAATCCGGGCCGGAACATCCCCGAGTTCATCCAGCGCCTGACCAACATCTCTCCCAGCCAGGTTGCCCGCGCCCCCTTCTTCGGCGCCATCGCCGCTGAGGTGGAGGAGTTTGTAGGCGAACACCCGGTAGTGGGCCACAACATCGGTTTCGACCTGAGATTCCTCGCTTCCCACGGGTTGAGCATCAACAATCCCACGTACGACACCTGGGACCTGGCGTCCATGTTGCTCCCCAACACGATGCAGTACTCCCTGGGGTTTCTCACCACCCATCTGAACGTCTCCCACATCAAGCCCCACCGGGCCTTGGACGACGCCAAAGCCACCCAGGGCGTTTTTGTCGCCTTGCTACGCCGGGCCGCCGAGATGGATCCCGGACTTGTGTCCTACATCGTCGGCCTTGCCACCCGCAGCCGGTGGTCCATCGCTCCCCTTTTGATGGGGCTGGATAACGATATCTCATCGACCACGCCATCATCCGTGGGGATGACCGGTCTGGACCTTGAGGCAATAGCCAACCGCTTGGGCCGCCCCGAGAAGCGTCAAGCCGACAGTAGGCTCAGCGGTATGGACGAGAATCGAATCGTCGAATTCCTGGGTCCTAAGGGTCCCTTCGCCCAAGCCTTCTCCGGGTTTGAGCACCGTCCGGAACAGGAAGAGATGCTTGCCAGCGTCACCAAGGCTATCTACCAAGGCCGCCACCTAGTGGTGGAAGGCGGCACCGGTGTCGGCAAGTCGATGGCCTACCTCCTCCCCGCGATCCTCTATGCGGTGGCCCACGGCGGCCGGGTGGTGGTTTCCACCAACACCATCAACCTGCAAGAGCAACTGCTCATGAAGGACATCCCCGCAGTGGTCAAGATATTGGAAGGGGCTGGGCTGGTTGACGAGGGAGTGGTCCAAGCAGCTTCGTTGAAAGGCCGCGCCAACTACCTGTGCCTGAAACGCTGGAACTACCTGGCTCGGAGCGATAACCCCAGCGTCGACGACGCCAGGCTCCTTGGTAAGACTGGTGTGTGGCTTCAGAGCACTCTTACCGGGGACCGCAGCGAGATTAACCTTTCCGGTAGAGACGCTTTCACTTGGAACAAGGTTTCAGCCGGAGACAAAGGTTGGTGTCCCGGACTGCGAGACGGTAGCACTTGCTTCTTGAGGAGCGCAAGAGAGCGGGCCGAACAAGCTCATATCATCGTGGTGAACCATGCTCTCTTGATGTCCGACTTGGTTCGGGGCGGAAGCCTGATTCCCGATTACCAGCACCTGATTATCGACGAAGCTCACAACCTGGAAGACCAAGCCACCAGCCAGTTGGCCTTTGAGATTGCCTCGGACAATCTGGAAGAGACAGTGGAAAACCTGAGCAGGTTGACGCTGGAGATGCGGGCGGCTCTGCGGGCCGAAGGACTGGCGCCGGCGGTGCGGTCGGAAGGGGAAAAAGTAGCATCCGAAGTGGAACAAAAGCCGCCTCGTTTGCGGGAACTCTGGGCCCGCCTGTGGGCGTCGGGCGAAAGATATTTCATAGAGCAGCGGCGTCACAATTCCGACGACCAAGCCCCCGTTTTGCTTAGCTCAGAAGATCGCTCCACCCAGATTTGGGAAGATCTTTCCCTAGCCTGGGAGAACCTGGACGTGGGCTTGCAACAGACCGTCCAGGCAGTTTCCAGATTGCACCGTTTCTTGGACACAACCGAACTTCCCGGCGCATCGGACCAGCCCTCCATGGTGATGGAGGCCGGAGCGACGTATGATAACCTAGACCAATTGCGAGAACGGTTGACGTCGATACTTGGCCCGCCCAACGATGACCTGATTCTTTGGATAGGCAGAGGTCAGGGCAAAAGCGAGATTAGCTTCCACGCCGCTCCCTTGGACGTTGCCCCAACGTTGGAAGACCAGCTTTTCGGCAAGAAAGAGAGTGTGGTAATGACCAGCGCTACTCTCAGCACCGACGGCAACTTCAACTACCTGCGGCGGCGGTCCGGTGTTCCCCAAGACAGCGATGAACTCCTCGTCGGCTCGCCCTTCGACTACGAGAAAGCGGCTCTTTTGCTGGTACCGGAGGATATGCCCCAACCCAATGCCGAAGGTTACTTGCAGGCCATATCCAAGGTTCTGGTCGATCTTTCCCGGTCCCTGGGTGGCCATACGATGGCCCTGTTTACCGCCTACTCATCCTTGCGGGGCGTGAGCCAGAGGGTGCGTGAAGCCCTTCAGGCCCACGACATCGGAGTGATGGCCCAGAGTATCGACGGCTCCGCCCCCCAGCTTATGACCCGGTTCGCCGAGAACCCGAACAACCTTTTGTTGGGAGCCAGCAGCTTCTGGGAAGGCGTGGACATGCCCAACGGGGCGGTCAAAGCCTTGGTACTGACCCGGCTTCCATTCCAGGTGCCGACCGATCCCATAGTTAAATCCCGGTCGGACCAATACGAGGACGCTTTTAAGGAATATTCCATCCCTCAGGCGGTGTTGAAATTCCGCCAGGGGATAGGCCGGCTGATCCGCAGCAAGGAAGACCGGGGAACCATAGTGGTGTTGGACCGGAGGATAACCGGGCGTTCCTATGGAAAGTCATTCCTCCAGTCGATACCTGAATGTACCCAGCTACCTAGCACTCTGGGGACGGTGGGCACGTTAGCTGCCCACTGGTTGGGAGGTGACCGTGCAACTCGTTCCTGAACAACCGTTGGACATGGTAGCCAGTCTGGAAAGCGGACAAGCCCACCGTTGGAAGCGGGAGGATGGATGGCACACCAGTGTCGTCCAAGGCAACTACATCAAGATTCGCCAGACGGACAAATATATCGAGTACCACTGCGCACCCAATTCGGAAGAATCGATACTGCCCCTGATGCGCAGCTATTTCAGGATGGACGACGACCTGGACGACGTCTACTCCGAAATAACCAGAGACGACCGGGTCGCCACCATGGTGGACCGTTACCCCGGCTTGAGAATACTGCGCCAAGAGCCCTGGGAATGTTTCATCGCGTTTATCACCTCCGCCAACTCCAACATCCCCCGGATCCATCAGGGCATGGAGAAGATGGCGGCAAGCTATGGAAGCCCCATATATATGGACGGATCAGTCCGTCACGCCTTCCCAAACCCGGAGCAACTGGCCGGTGCCGGGGAGATGGGATTGCGCCATCTGGGTTTAGGCTTCAGAGCGCCTTATGTCGACCAAGCTGCTCAACTGGTCGCCGAAGGCCGTCTTAACCTGGACGTTTTGGTAGACCTGCCCTATGAAGACGCCAAGGCAAAGTTGATGGAGTGCAAAGGAATTGGGCCGAAGATTGCCGATTGCATCGCCGTCTTCTCCCTGGACAAGCTGGAGGCGTTCCCCATAGATGTCTGGGTGCGGAGAGCTTTAGGAGATTGGTACTTCCCCGGCGAGAAGCCACCCCCGGACCGGGTTCTGCTGGAGTGGGCCCAAGGCTACTTCGGTCAGTACTGCGGCTACGCCCAGCAGTACCTCTTCCACGGCAGGCGGCTGGAGAAGTAGGGGATAGTCCACCGGCGGGCTTTCAAACGGTACCCCTAGATAACCCCTTGTTCCCTCAATCGGTCCACGCCTGAGGAGTCCAGGCCAAGAAAATGACCGTAGACGAGTTCATTGTCATGGCCCAGAGGGACCGACACCCTCCATATCTGACCGGGGGTCCGCGAGAACTTGGGCGTCATACCGACTCCTTTGACCTTTCTCCCCAGTTGCTCGTCCTCCCACTCAACGTGGACATTGCGTGCCTGATAATGGGGATCCTCGGCCATGTCCTTGGAAGACATGATGGCCGAACAGGCCACTTGAACGGCATTCATCGCCTCCACGACCTCTTGAACCGTGCGCTCCTCTACCCAGCCGCGCAGGATAGCGTCGAATTCTATCCCGGGGATGGAGTCGCGATCTACTGCCTCACGCCATTTATCATCTGCCGGGTCAAGACCCGGGACGCGGCATACGCGATTGTACATCGGTCCTATGGCTATGATGGTAACCAGGCCATCCTTAGCTGAGAAGGCGTCGAACGGCTGAACGGTAGCTCCTATATTGCCTGACCGTTCCCGTACGTCACCCTCTTCAAACCAACTCACCATGGCGCCTGCCAGGGTTTGGTGGACGGCCTCAAATTGGGACAGGTCGATGACCTGCCCTTCTCCGGTGCGTTGGGCAGAGATATACGCTGCCAAGGAGGACCAAAGACAGCAATAAGCTGTTATGTAATGTGCCGTTAAAGGAGCAGCTCTCATCGGAGGATCAGGATCCGGAGAACCGGTCATATACATCGTGCCGCCGAAGGCCTGGCCAATCATGTCGAATGATGCCCGGCCCAGGTAGTCAGGGTGTCCATCCTGGCCGTAGCCTGAAACATGAGTGATGACGATAGCGGCGTTTGCGTTGAGGACAGTTTTATCATCCAGACCCCAACCGTTATAGGTCCCTGGCTTAGAGCTCTCCATCCAGATATCTGCCTGAGAGACCAAACCTAGGGACATATCTTTCCCTTCAGCGGTGCCCATATCCAGGGTGACGTTAAAGGCATTGCGCCGGTCCTGAACCCAGGCGCTGTTTACACTGGAGCCGTTATTCCCTGTTATCTTTCGACCGATCGACCTCCAGATATCTCCCTCTCCAGGCCGCTCAATCTGGATGACCTCCGCTCCCATCTGGGCGGCTAATGCCGCGGCGAAGGGTTCGGCGATATAGGTCCCGCTGGAAATGATGCGGACCCCTTGAAGGGGTCCGAACTGCTCAGGGACCAATGATTGGGCTCGGGGTTCCATATTTGTCTCCTATGGGTGGGATAGCCCGATGCGGCGATAAGCACTACCCAACAACTCGATACAGCGGCGGAATGTCTACGGCTTCAGCACCAGCTTCCCAAAGAAGTTCTGCCCTTCCATCGCCTGGTGAGCGGCGGCGGCTTCAGCCAGGGGATATACTTGGTGGACCACCGGGTGGATGACTCCCCGGTTAAGCGTCGACGTGATTTCGTGCATGTCCTGCTTGGTTCCCATGAAGATGCCGTACATCTCGATCTGGCGGCTGAACAATAGGCCCAGGTGTAGCTCGGTGCGCAGGCCGGTGGTGGCGCCGCAGATGCCATATCGTCCGCCCGCCCGCAGGGAACTGAAAGCCTTGGGGAAAAAGTCCGCGCCCACGTGGTCAACCACCGCGTCAACGCCCCTTCCGCCCGTGAGTTCCCTGGCCCGTTCAGTTATGTCTTCTTCGTTGTAATTGATGACCTCGTCCGCACCCAACTCTTTAGCCTTGGCCGCTTTTTCGGCGGTGCTGGTAGTAGCGATAACCCGGGCGCCGATAGCCTTGGATGCCACCTGGATAGCAGCAGTGCCCACACCGGCGGAAGCCGACAACACCAGCACTGTTTCCCAGGGCTTGAGCTGAATCTTACGTTGGAGCATGTTCCACATCGGCAAATAAGTCGTGGGAACGGCAGCTGCCATTTCGTAGGTGACATCATCGGCAATGGTGTGAACATTGGATGCGGGGACTGAAACGAATTCAGCGTAGCTGCCGTCGATGGCGCTGCCCATGAACTGGGGGCGGGGGCAGAGGTCGTCATGGCCGGCCAGGCATGCCTGACACTGGCCGCAGGTAATCTTGGGGTTAACGACTACCCGGTCGCCCACGCTGAGGCCGCGGACATCTCCGCCTACTTCAACGATCTGTCCGGAGCAGTCGCCGCCTAGAATCAACGGCGGGGGGAACTCCCGGCTCAGACCTCGGTCACCGTTCCGGGTATAAAGGTCCAGCCGGTTAAGGCTTGACGCGCCTACTTGTATCTTTACTTGATGCGGTTGGGCGGCCGGTTCGGGCCGTTCGGCGTGGGTCAGAACTTCTGGCCCTCCGTGGGCCTCTATATATACAGCTTGCATAAAAAAGCGTCTCCATACCTACTAGAAGTCTTTGCAGGGGCGGTTCGACAAGCCTGTCCTGAGTCTGTCGAAGGACTCACGCAGGGGGATTCCACGTTACATTGAACGAGATATTAGGGTCTTCGGCCAAAGTAGCAGTCATCACAAAGGAACACAATAGCCAGGGCCTCTTCGTGACTGCCCAGGCGGCCGCACTGGGGAATGTCGCTATCGTGGCTCCAAGGTTGGTGAAACTTCCCGCCGCACATCTGGCAGGAAGTTTGGTGAACCCCATCCAGATCATCGCCGCAGATGACGCAGGACTCCGGTTCCAATTCTTCATTCGATGCCAATCTGCTCTCCTTGAGCCAGGAATTCCAGGGCCAGCCGCCTTTCGTCGTCGGCGTCGCTAACCCTTCCGTCTAACTTAGCGTTTTTCAGTTCTTTGAGTATCCTACCCATCACGGGACCTTCTTGAACACCCAACGCCATCAGATCCCTTCCGTCCAGCACCGGAGACAGATGCCGTAATTCTTCAAGGTACCTTCCCAACCGCTCCGCCGCCATCGACGATCCTGTCACTTTTGCCACCGCGATCAAGGAGTCTTCGGCGTAATCCTCAACCATTTCAACCAACTGGGAGTCCAGAAGAGATGGGTCTGCTAATCCTGGCTCCAGTTGCCTTAGTTCGACTGCATCCCGAACCACCCTAGCCCAATCAGAGGGCATGTTCAGACGGCTAATCACACCTTCGGCATCACCCACCGTCAAAGTGTAAGTTAAAGCTGCCAAGTTAGAAAGCAGCGAAGCGCCCCCCGAGCGTTGACCCGTGCTTGGCTCACCGCTCGATTCCTGGGCGAGTGCCCCGAATCGTTCTATCGTTTTTGCATCGGTAAGAGAAGGATGGATTACAGACAGGATACCCAACCCAACAGACCGGCCCAGCGCCAGTTCCGGATGCTCTTCTTCAAACATCCTCTCCAGTTCGTGGCGCAAGCGGTCCCCACTTACAGTAGAAAGACAGTTATCGGCGACTGCTTGTTGTACTTCCCTTAGAGTATCCTCTTCGATACGAAGGCCGAAGCGCTGCTCGTATCGCGCAGCACGCATCAGGCGGGTCGGGTCATCTACGAAGCTTCGGGGGTGCAGGATGCGGACCACTCCATCCTGCAGGTCGTCGATGCCGGCATGAGGATCCAAGACTTGGGGATGCACCTGAACCAACGGTAAGGCCATCGCATTTATGGTGAAGTCACGCCGGGCTAAGTCGTCGTCGATACCGGAGGGCGTCACTTGGGGAAGGGCGCCGGGACTGGGATAGGTTTCCCGCCGGGCCGTCACCACATCAACGGTGGCATCCTCGATAAGCACGGATGCGGTCCCAAAAGTAGGGTGAACCACCAACCGGCCGTCCATCTCTTCCGCCAATCTGGCGGCCAACGACGGCGCGTCTCCCTCAAAAACAAAGTCCAGATCTTTGATGGGCATTCCCATCAAAGCGTCCCGCACCGGACCCCCCACAAGGTACAACGGAAGCATCTGTTCAAGGGCGATTTCCCTTAGTTTCAGGAGGACGGCAAGGCTAGCGCCGGTTAAGCTGCGCAAGACAGCATCAAGGGGGGAATGGATGTGAAGGGGATTCGGCGTGGAGGGCCTCATATTCGCCGTATTATAGCATGCAAACTCGTGATTCCTGGCCTCGGAGCGTGCATTTAACGCTTTGACAACGGAACAGGGTATGGATACAATCCAATCACGAAAATAACAGGAGGTAATATCGTGGCAGAGGCTAATTTCACGACCTATTACGATTTCCGTTGACCCTTCGTGTACAATGCCGCCATGTGGCTGGCAAAAGTGGAGGATTCCAAAGGAGAAACAGTCGAAGTCGACTGGCAGCCCTTCTCCTTGTCCCAAGTAAACAGCGACAAAGAGAACGACATCAAGCTATGGGAGCAGCCGGAACATCTGGACGGCTCTGACCATACGTTCTTGGCTCACCGGTCCGGCCTGGCAGCCAAGCGCCAGGGCAAAGAGGCTTTTGAGTCCTTCTTTATCACCCTGCTCAAGGCTCGTCACGAAGACAAAAAGGACCTCCTCGACCCGGCAGTCATGGAAGAAGCCGCTATCAAAGCCGGTTTGGACATGGCCCGCTTCCGCGAGGACCAGTCCGATCCTGATCTGCTACGAGAGATCGGCGAGAGTCACACCAAGGCCATCGAAGAGGTTGGGGCCTTTGGAGTGCCTACCTTCGTATTCGGGGAAGGCAAGGCTGCTTTCCTAAAGATGTTCATTCCCCCGGACGAGCAAGCCGCTGAGATATACGATTCACTGGTAAAAACCATGAGCGAATTCGTTCACGTGGGCGAACTCAAGCGCCCGCAGCCGCCCTGGCCCCATGGGGTCCTCTAAGGAAGAGCTTTTGACTGGACAGCGCCTGGAATCCGCTTTGGGCTTGAAGTTTCGAGACCCGGCGCTGTTGCAGCAAGCTTTAGTCCATAGGTCCCTCCTGAACGAACAGGGGGGGCAGCCTGAGGATTCCTACGAGCGTATGGAATACTTAGGAGACGCCGTGTTGGAGCTAACCGTTTCGACGGAGCTATTCCGGCGTTTTCCGCTCCTTAACGAAGGAGACCTGACCAAGCTCCGGTCATCTCTAGTACGGGGTGATAGCTTGGCTAAAGTGGCCCGTCGTCTGAACCTAGGGGATTTCATCCTGCTGGGCAAAGGCGAGGAGACCACGGGAGGCCGCCAGCGGGATTCCATCCTTGCGGCAGCTTTTGAGGCGGTGGTGGCGGCGGTGTATCTGGACCAAGGTTACGAACAGGCAAGCTGCTTCGTGGCCCAACAATTGGACCCGGAACTGGAGCAGATCTCCCTGCAAGGCGCCCCTCCCGATAACCCCAAATCCGGACTTCAAGAACGCGTCCAAGCCATCGGCCTATCCACTCCCAAGTACCGTCTGGCGTCCAGCGAAGGACCGGACCATAACCCTCTTTTCACCGTCGAGGTTCTGGTCGATGGAGAGGTCTCCGGCACCGGCCAGGGGGGGCGGCGCTCCGACGCTGAAAAGGCCGCCGCCCGAGACGCCTTGAGCAGGACCTTCCCAATTCCTGGCGCATCAGAAGATTAAGAAAGCTATAAAACCCATCGCCAGCAATCGGTCACTCCAACAACTGGTAATTAGACGAGGATTCCATCACTCCATGCTCAGAATCTTTAAAAGAAATCGCGACGAAAATAAAAAGCAGACCGAGGACGTGGTTCAGAAGAGCCGGGACCGTTGGTTCGGACGGATACTGGGCGTGCTCCGCTCATCCCGGATGGATGACTCTGTCTGGGAGGAACTGGAGGAGATACTCATCTCTTCCGACGTGGGAGTGGACGGTTCCATGAGAATCATCGAGGAACTCAAAACCAGGGTCAAAGACGAGAAACTGGAAGACCCGGACCAGGTTTTCGAGATTCTGAAAGAGTCGCTGGTGCGCGATTTGGACGAAGGCGAGTCCAGCGATCCATGGATGGATTCCACTGTCGACGCTTCTCCCTACGTGATATTGATGGTGGGGGTCAACGGGGTTGGCAAGACCACCAGCATCGCCAAATTGGCGCACCATTTCACGAAGGCCGGCAAAAAGGTCATCCTCGGCGCAGCAGATACTTTCCGCGCCGCAGCGGAAGAGCAGTTGGAGATTCTCGGAGAGCGGGTGGGCGTAGATGTCATTGGCCACGGTTCCGGGGCCGACCCCGGCGCAGTTGCCTACGATGCCTACCAGGCCAGCAAAGCCCGGGGAGCCGACGTGCTGATTATCGACACTGCCGGACGATTGCACACCAAGTCCAACTTGATGGAAGAACTTCGGAAAATCAACCGGGTTCTGCAGCGGTTGGACTCGACAGCCCCTCACCAAGTCATCCTGACCATGGACGCGACGACAGGGCATAACGGTCTCGCCCAGGCCAAGTCGTTCAAAGACACGGTGAACTGTACCGGTATCTTCCTGTCCAAGCTGGATGGAACTGCCCGGGGCGGAATCGTCCTTGCTATCAAGCAAGAGCTACAGGTGCCGATTCTCTTCATCGGGACTGGAGAGGGTCTGGAAGATTTGGCGCCCTTCGATACCAAGGACTTCGTTGACGCTTTGCTAGCTCCAGTTTCCTAAGCCAGGCTTCTGGCATTCTACTATCAACGGTCGATTAAAGACCATTAAATAGGCCTTCATAAACGCGCTTTGGTTGACGCTCTAATATGGCTCCTGTCCATCGAGCTTCTGGGCCTCTTGGCCTTGCCCTTGGGCTTCGTTCTATTCCATAGACTTCCCGACCGTGGATACACGCTTGCCAAACCTCTAGCGTTGATTCTAGGGTCCTATCTCTTGTGGGTTCTGGGGCTCAGCCACATCGCACCGAATACCAGAGCCACAATCTTGGGAATCTTGGTATTGGGCGGCTTGATCGCATTTCTGATTATCTGGCGCAACCGGGAATCGATGCTGGCTTTTGTGCGAAGGGAATGGCCCTGGTTGCTGGCGGCGGAAGGGATTTTCCTGGGCTTCTTCATCTTGTGGGCTTTGATTGTCTCCGAAATCCCGTCCATCAGCCACACCGAGAAACCCATGGACTTTGCGTTTTTGAACGCAGTGCTCCAGAGCCGGTTCTTCCCGGTGGAAGACCCGTGGTTGGCAGGACAATCCATCAGCTACTATTACTTCGGCCACTTCACCATGGCGTTCTTGACCCACATCACTGGGATCGCTTCCAACATCGGCTACAACCTATCGGTGTCCTTGGTGCCAGCGATGGCGGCGATGGGAGCGTTTGGACTGGTCAACAATCTCATCCGGCTTTCCGGAGGCAGCCGCAAGGCGGCTCTGGGTTTCGGGCTCATGGCCCCGGCCCTGCTACTTTTAGCCGGGAATCTAGAAGGCGCGTTGGAGTTCATCCATGCCTTGGGCTGGGGCGGGGATGGATTCTGGACATGGGCTGGGGTCAAAGGCTTGGAGGCGGGCGCGACCGGTTCCAGCGCCTTCCCCAACGACTTCTGGTGGTGGTGGCGGGCGACTCGGGTGATAGACACCCTCTCGGGCGGACAGAGCCTGGACTACACCATCACCGAATTCCCCATGTTCAGCTTTCTGCTGGGAGATCTCCACCCCCATGTGGTCAGCCTGCCCTTCGTGATTCTGGGGCTGTCCATATCCCTAAATCTCTTCTTATCCCCCGGCAAGTTCGGTCCGGCTTGGCTTTGGCGGCACCCGGTTGAATCAGGGGCCATCGCCCTGATTATCGGATCGTTGGCATTCATCAACACCTGGGACTTTCCATTGCTCGCCGCCTTGCTGTCCATCACGGTGCTGCTCAGGGCCTACGGGCAGAATCAAGGAAACCTACCGGCGGCCTCCGTACGATCCGCATTCATGCTCATTCCCATCCTAGCTGTTGCGGTAATTTTGTTCTTTCCCTTCTACCAAACGCTGGGAGGTCAAGTATCGGGCATCCTCCCACTCACCGGCGTAGGTTCCCGGCCAATCTCTTTCTTGCTCGTTATGGGCCTGTTTTTGTTCCTGAGTGCATCCTTCGTTCTTCGCCAAACCGGCGGGTTATCCCGGCCATCCCTGCGGGAAGCCCCAGCCGTGCTGCTAATCTTAGTTGTTGCTCTCCTGCCGTTAGCCGTATGGACGGCCATCGTGCTAATCGTCACGGCATTTAGCGATGGAGCCACCGCAGCGATAACCAAGCTCGTTACAAGGACATTGTTTGTATTGCCCGGACTGGCCATTGTGGTTCTAGCCGGCGCCAGCGCGACTCAGCGCATCCTCCTGAGACGGGACCAAGTGGTGGCATTTCCCCTCTTGTTGCTAGCAACCGCGTTCTATCTTCTGGTAGGAGTTGAACTATATTTCGTCGCCGACTCCTTCGGAAACCGCATGAACACCGTGTTCAAGGTGTATTATCAGGCTTGGCTTTTGCTGGCGGTTGCCGGGGCATACGGGTTGTATTTCTGGTTCTCTCATAGCAGAGTGTCGGTCGAGCCCGAGACAACAAACCGTCAACCAGTTGCTCCCGTCGTAGTTAGACGGGCAGTGCGATCGGGACGTTACGCCTGGACCGGCGTCCTAGCGGTACTCCTGTTGGCCTCGGCCTACTATCCTCTAGCAGCGGTCCTTGACCGTACTGGAATCGCCGGTGAGCGGCATACGTTTTCCGACAACACACTGGACGGTCTCGCATTCGTCGCCGACGCCAATCAAGGGGAATACGCAGCGATCGAATGGCTGCGAGATCAAGCGCCTTGGGGCCGCATCGTGGAGGCGGTTGGCGACGACTACTCCGAATACGGTAGAATCTCCGGAAGCACCGGTCTACCCACCGTCCTGGGATGGAAAGGCCATGAACTCCAATGGAGGGGCGGCAGCGGGCTCTTGGATGGCCGGGATGAGGACATCACCAAGATTTACCAAAGTGACGACCCGCACGAAGTGGGTCGTCTTTTGAAAAAGTACGGCGTAACCTACGTATACTTTGGCCACAGGGAAATATCTTCTTACGGCGGATTGCGTTTGCCGCACCTGGACGGTCTTTTGGAAACCGTTTTCGACCAGGACGGCGTAGTTATCTACAAGGTGAATACCGAGTTTGAGGGAGGAGATTAGGTTGATCCTAGGCAACCCAACACAACAATTAGCGTGGCGGCAGTGGATCGCTCTGTGGCCTGGATGGCGTCCCGGTTGGTTCTTTGGGGCTTTCTTGCTATTGGCATTGGTGGCCCTGGTTCTGCGGCTTTGGGAACTGGACGGCCGCACGATGCACTACGACGAAGCCATCCACGTCCATTTCGCGTGGAAACTTTCCCAAGGCAAAGAGTTCATCCACTCGCCCTGGATGCACGGCCCGTTCCAAGTTGAACTCACCGCCTTAATCTTTGCCATCTTGGGGGACACCGAATTCACCGCGCGCTTGGCCTACGTCCTGTTTGGGACGGCCTTGGTGGGGCTGCCCTACTTCCTACGAGACCACATCGGACGGTCCGGAGCCGTGATCGCGTCGGTGATGCTGACCTTGTCGCCATCACTGTTGTACTTCAGCCGCTTCGGGCGCAACGATATCCTGATGGCGTTCTTTGCTACCGCACTGCTTGTTTTGATGTGGCGCTATCTCCACGAGGGAAAAGATCGTTACTTGTACTGGTCGGCAGCGGTGTTGGCCTTCATGTTCGCCAGCAAAGAGACCGCCTACATGATTGTGCTGATTTATGGCGGCATAATGTTCCTTCTGGCTGCGCCCGAGTTGGCCCCCACCGCCTTGGGGCGAATCAGGCTGTCCCAGCTAACCGGTCCGGCCGGTTTCTTCCTTCTGTTAATCACCTTAACGCTCCCCCAGTGGATGGCCATCACCGGTTTAGCCCAAGATGCTCTAGGATTGACTTTGACGAACCCGAATGGAATCTCACAAGGCATCATTGGGGCCCCCCACTGGGGTTCTCCCTTCGTAGCCCTGCCGGTTTATCAGGCAGCTTGGTGGTTCCATGGCCTGTCCGCCGCGATACTTCTTGGCGTGCTCGGGATCCTCAACCGGCGGCCTTCTCCTAGGGCGGCTATGGGGATAGCCGTACCCTTGGTCTCCCTTGCCGCCACAGTGGTTATCCTATTCCGCCCGATCGCCGCCTCCTCACCCATCGATGTTGCGGTGATGGGCGACCTGGCAATCACCGTCATAATGATAGGCATGGGCGTGGCAGCCATGGTGGCCCTCAAGTATCAATGGAAGCGCGGAGTGCTGCTTGTATCGGTCCCCGTCGTGGCCGGATCCATCTACCTGTCTGTGTTCACGCCTGTGATAGATGTAAGTTCGGTGCTACACGATGTTCTCCCGACCGGAATCAACGTCGACGCCAACGCCAACGCCATCCCAGTCAACTTCCTGGTGGCCGGCGGGCTCCTTCTTGGCTCCCTGGCGATATCCGCCTATCTGGGAGTGCGTTGGCTGGGGGCTCGCTGGTTGTACTGCGCAGGCATTTTCTACTTTATCTGGACGACCCTTTACACCACTATATTCAGCAACATCGCCGGGATATTCAGCGGCTCCTGGCTGGGCATGGGCTACTGGATCGCCCAGCAGGATGTGGCCCGGGGAAATCAGCCCTGGTATTACTACTTCGTCGGTCTCTCCGTGTACGAGCTGTTACCGGCGGTGTTCGGGATTGCCGGAGCCATCTATTTCTTGAAGAAGGGAGATGTTTTCGGCTTGGTGTTGGCTGCCTGGGCCGCACTGACCTTCATGGCCTATACCTTAGCTTCGGAGAAGATGCCATGGTTGCTGGTCAACGTGACCCTCCCATTCATTCTGCTGTCCGGCAAGTATCTGGGCGACCTGGTGGAGAGGGTCCGGTGGAGGGACATTCTACGCCGGGGCCAAGTCTTATTGTTGGTATTGCCGTCTGCCGTCGTGGTGTCGGCGGTCTTTCTGGTATTTAAGCTAGTCACTTCACAAGGGAGCTTCCTCGGCGGACAATGGATGGTCGTCGCAGTCACCGCTCTGGTGGCCTTGGCTGCGGCTTATCTGATTCGGACTGCCCCCAAACCAGCTGGAGGCGCCCTGGCCGGACTGGGAGTCGCCGTGTTGTTGTTGGGGTTCGGAACGGTGGCGGCCACGAGAGCCGCTTACACCTTCGACGATTCAAACAAAGAGATTCTTGTATACGCCCAAGGCAGTGCCGACCTACCGGTCACATTCAGAAAACTGGAAGAAAAAGCACTGCCCGAAACACCGGGCTCCGAACCATCTGTCCTGGTGGACTACGACATGTGGTATCCGTTCCAGTGGTACGTGCGGAAAGAGCAGGACAACAACACCGTCAGGTTCAACTGCTTCAAGGCCGAAGGGGATGAAGGTTGGAATTCCGGTTGCGATCCCGCGTCGGACGACACCGAATCCCGAGCTTTGCTTCTGACGAAGGCGCATAAGCTGAGCAGCACCACTTCGTTGATGAAATTTCAGAGACATGGGCCGTTCTTGGACCTACTGTGGTTTCCGGAAACCTACCGGCGCCCCCATGAGAACCGTCAGGATGAGGGATTCCAGTGGGGATTGCGCGGCATTCCCAGCGGAAAACAGTTCGGTGAGGATTTCCGTTATTTCGGCCAGGCAGCCACAAGCAAAGAAAAATGGGCGAAGATCTTGGGCTACATGCTGTTCCGTGACCTCGATACCGATTGGTACAAGTCTGAATACTACAGCTACCTACCCAAGTAATCGTTGTGCCTGATATCCAGAGCGGTTCTACGAGATTCGCAGGCCCAAATACCGGAATCGTCTTGAGCGGGGCCGTCAAGCTCCGGTATACTAGGCACGTTGAATACCATTGGATACCGGGGGCCGATGACGAGGCGGAAGGGACTACAAGTGACCTCTACTACCCCGATCGTAATTATCAAACCGAGGATGCTAGCCGTTGCTGGTTAATAACTGGCGGTTCTGGGTCGCTCTAGCGGTTAGCGCCCTGTTTATGTTGCTGCTGCTCTACCAGGTGGACCTGGGGGAGATTCGCATCGCCCTTCTGGAGGCCAACTACCTCTACGTAGCTCCAGCCATCGCTCTGTATTTCGTGGCCGTCTACTTCCGCAGCCTACGGTGGAAATACCTGCTTTCTCCCATGCGGACCTTCCCGGTGAGCCGGCTCTATCCGGTCATTGTCATCGGTTACATGTCCAACAACCTGCTGCCCGCCCGGTTGGGCGAGTTGGTCCGCTCCTACTACCTGGCCCAGAGGGAGAATTTCAACACCAGCGCAGCCCTGGCCACCATCGCCGTGGAGCGGGTCTACGACGGTGTAACCCTTCTGGCCTTTGCCGCCGTTTCAGCGCCGGTCCTATTCTTGCTAGGTCAGCTCGACGGCGGCGGCGGCCTTTCCCGTACCGCATGGGTATTGATAGGCGGGTTGATGGTGGCCCTATTCTTGGGGGCATTAGGATTTCTAACCTGTCTGTCCGTGGTCCCGCGATTCATGGATCTCGTCCAATGGTGCACCGGGATAATCCCGGCCCGGTGGGGTAGGAGCCAAGTGCAAGGACTGGTGCTCACCTTCGTCGCGGGACTGAAGGTGCTAAGTTCGCCAAAGCAGCACATGGCTCTCTTCCTTTTTTCCCTTCCGGTCTGGCTGTTTGAAGCCTCCACCTATTTCCTGATTGGCTATTCCTTCGGGATCGACCAACTCTTCGGTTCCGTCTGGACTTTTATCCTGGTCGTTCTGCTCCTGACCGCCACATCAAACCTGGCGACGTCGCTCCCCTCGGCCATCGGCGGCATCGGGCCCTTTGAAGTTGTGGCCCAGCAAACACTTTTGGCCATGGGTGTCGGAGCGTCGGTTGGGGCCGCTTATGCCGGATTCGTACACCTGATAGCCCTATGGCTGCCGGTGAATCTACTCGGATTGGCATTGGCGTGGAAGCAGAATCTATCCATCAAGCAACTCATCGGAGCCGGCGATGTACCAGAACCGGAGCCTGACGCGGAATGGAGCGGTCCGCCATTGGAAGAACTACCATGAGAGTAGGAATCATCGGCGGCGGGGCGGCGGGCTTGGCTGCGGCCTATGAGCTGACGAAGCGCGGCCATTATGCCGAAGTGTTCGAGCGAACTCCCTTCTTGGGTGGTCAGGCTTCGACCTTCCCGGTGGGAGGTGGCCAACTGGAGCGGGGTTACCACCACCTTTTCGTCAGCGACGTGGCCATCACCGACCTGATTCACGAGTTGGGACTGGGTGACAAGCTGGCCTGGCTGGAATCAAAGGTGGGACTATATCACGGCGGAACGATATGGAATTTCGGCACGCCCATGGACCTGATGCGGTTCAAGCCCCTGTCACTGCTCCAGCGGATCCGGGTGGGGTTCTGGACCTTCTTGCTGCAAAAGACTAAGGACTGGCGCAAGTTCGAAGGAGTAACGGCCAGGGACTGGCTGGTGAAGCACATGGGCGCCGAGGCCTACCGGGTTATCTGGGAGCCGCTGTTACGGGGCAAGTTCGGCGATTACTACGATCAAGTCAGCATGACTTGGATCTGGGGCAAGATTTACCTCCGGGTCGCCTCCCGGGGCAAGGGTATGGCTAAAGAGCGTCTAGGCTACCCCATGGGAAGCTTCGGCGAGGTTTTTGACGTTCTGGGGGAGCGAGTCTCTCAGCAAGGCGGCGATGTCCATCTATCCGCCGGGGTCAACCGGGTACTGGTCGAAGACAACAACGCCACCGGATTGGAAGTACAGCTTTCGGACGGAGAAGCTGAACCCAGAAACTACGACGCCATCATCGCAACGACTCCCTCTTACATCTTTACCCGCCTGGTTCCGGACTTGCCCGATGACTACCACGACAAGTTGGTGAACGTCCAATACCTCTCGGCAGTGCTGGTCATTCTGATTCTGGACCGGCCGCTGACCGACAAGTATTGGATAAGCATAGCCGACCACGATCTCCCCTTTGTTGGAATCATTGAGCACACCAACATGATTGACCGGTCCCTTTATGGGGGACACCACATCGTCTACCTCACTAACTACCCCGACCGGGACAGCGAGTTGTATCAGAAAAGCGCCGAGGAGTTGGTGGCAGAGTTTACCCCCCATCTGCGCCAACTCAACCCCGATTTCGACCCTTCATGGATACTGGAGTATCACCACCACAAGGTGGACGGCGCCCAGCCAATCATCGGCATCAACTATAGCCAGCGTATCCCGGACCACCGGACGCCCATCAAGAACCTGTATCTGGCGAACACGACCCAGATCTATCCCGAAGACCGGGGCACCAACTATTCGGTGCGCATGGGACGGCAGGTAGCCAGAATGGTTCTAGAAGACGCCGGTGAGCCGGTAGACTAACTGCAGGAAACAGATGGTTATACCATCCCGGCAGTTGCAAAATCCGGCCCACCAAGTAAAATAGCTTGAGTGGCGGTGTAGAATCGAATCCGCCAAGACGTTCCAGGAGGCGCAAGGGCGCCTAGTAAACTTTAGTAGGTGTTTGTTGTGAGTGTTGAATCTTCCGAATCCGTAACCGGCAGCCAGTCGCGACGGGGTTTCCTGGCCAAGCTCGGTCTTGGCGTAGCCGCAGCCGCCGCAGTGTCCCTTCCCTTTACCCTGGGACGTCGCGACTCGGATTCCACTGCCGCTGCGGCAGCCCAAGAATTTCCCGGAGAGGACTCCATCTTCCACCCAGCCCAAGACCCCCGCACTGACCCCCGTCGCACTCGATCCTCCTAGAGGCGGATCCGGCATATACGGGACCACGTCCGGCCGGTCTAATGTTGTCAGGCCGGATTCCGACATAGTCACTCCATGACTGCGGTTGCTAGGCACGCTCTACCAACCGCTCATCACCCCCACTCTAGCCATTCCCAATATACCGGGAGCGGATAAGACCTTTCCCTTCGACGGTGAGAAGTCTGACTCGGGGGTGATTTTGGTAGCAGCACACTAACGCTTATGGAGGTGGACCATGGCTGGAGCCAAACTAACCGTTGGCAACGTGGAAATCATAGCCCTGCACGATAACGAAGCTGCCCTGCCTCTCGCCATGACCTTCCCCGACGTGCCGCCGGAAGCATGGACGTCCTATCAGCAGAAATATCCGGAAGGGTTCAATGGGACTGACAATCTGCGAATCCACTTTGAATGCTATTTGATCCGGTCGGCGGGACAGACGATTCTGATGGACACCGGAGCCGGCAGTATGGCCACCAACCCCGGAACAGTCTCCGCTTTCGCCGGAGGAACGGACGGTCGGCTGCTGGACGAATTGCAGGCCGCCGGAGTTAGCCCCGGCGACGTTGACACCGTTTTCTTAAGCCATCTGCACCCGGACCATGTCGGTTGGAACCTAACACAAGCTGGTGGATCTCCCACCTTTCCAAGCGCTAGGTACGTTTTTCACCAAGCCGACTGGGAGATATTCCGCACGCCCAAGGATCAGGAGATATTCGGACTGACCTTCTGGGAAGAGACACTGGCTCCCTTGGAAAGCCACGGTGTCATCGACTTCTTGGCCGGAGAACATGCTCTGACCAGCGAAATCACCGCCATCCCCACTCCGGGCCATACTCCCGGTTCAATGAGCTTGGCTGTCGTCTCGTCGGGAGAACGGGCTTACATCATGGGCGACGTATTTCACGGTCCTGCCCAGGTAACCGAGCCTGAGTGGGTGTTCAGTTTCGATGCCGAACCCGTTGTCGCTGTCCAGACTAGGACGGGCATGTTGGAACGGTCCGAGTCGGAGAATGCTACTTTGGCGATCTGCCATCACAGCGGGTTCGGTAAAGTGATGCGAGCCGAGGGCCGGCGTTACTGTCTAGGAATATAGCCGCCTCTTCCATTCCAAAACTGTCACCCCGAGTGCAGCGAGGGGTCTCAGGGCTTCTCCGAGAACATTTGCAAGGCTGAATCCCGGCAGCGATGCAAACCCCAAACTGCCCTGCTGAAGTTGACCTGAGATTCCTCGCCCTTCGCGAAAGGACTCGGAATGACAATGTTATGAAAACCGGCTGAAAAATTGTTCGAATGTGCTAGCTAACGCCGGCCGAACTCCCGCTCCATGTGGAAAGAACTGAAGTGAAGCATGGTAGGGCGGCCGTGGGGACAGGTGTGGGGATTCGTCGTGGCCTCCAACTGTTCAAGCAGAGACCGCATCTCGGCATCGCTCAGCGACTTCCCGGCCCTGATGGCGCTGTGGCAGGCAATCGAAGCAGCCAGCACGTCTTCTTGTTGTCGCAGCAACCCCTCGAAGGCCACCATATCAAGAACGTTCAGCAACCCTTGTCCCGGATCCTGATCGCTCAAGATGCTGGGTACCGCCCGCACCAGGTAGGCGTTGGCTCCGAAGGACTCTATCCGGTACCCGTATCGGGTCAGAGTCTCGGAATTCTTCTGCAAGACCTCGACCTGGGCCGGCGACAGGTCCACCATGGCGGGCTCCAGCAAACTTTCCGCAGGCTGCTCCCCGGCGTCCGTGGCCTGGATCCTATCGAACAATATCCGCTCGTGGGCCGCGTGCTGGTCCACGAGGAACATGCCATCCGGTCCTTCAGCGACGATGTAGGTCAGCTTGACCTGGCCCACAACTTTCAGCGGAGGTGCGGCGGAGACGGGAGCCGCTGCGTCAACCGGCCCGGAGAATGCCTCTTGTTGCTGGCCGGAGAACACGGTCTTGGGGAAATACGATTGGTTTCCCGACGGAGGGTAAATCATCCGAGTAGAAGGACCGCTAGGCGATTGTAGCGGAGGCACCGGCGAGTCTGAGATCAGCGCGGCCCGGACTGTTCTCTGCAATGCGGAAAAAACCTTGCCTTCCTGATGGAAGCGCACCTCGCGCTTGGCCGGGTGGGAGTTAACGTCAACTTCGCCGTAAGGCACGGTCAAGTTGATGGCGGCCATGGGAAAGCGGCGCTCCGGCAACAAGCCGTGGTAGGCCTCTTCCAAAGCGAAGGACAGCATCCGGCTCTGAATCCATCTCCGGTTGACGAAGAAGGCCATGTAGGTCCGGTTGGAGCGGTGGAGGTTGGGTGCGCTGATGAAGCCGTCGACGTCGTAGCCGTTCTCCGGATCTTCGCCGTGAATCTCCAGCATATCTTCGGCAGCTTCGGCTCCGTAGACCGCCAGCAGCGTTTCCCGTGGCTGGCCGTTGCCGGAACTGGTTAGCAAACGGCGGCCTTCGTTGACCATTTGAAAAGCTACGGACGGGTAGGCAAGGGCGTAGCGGGC
Source organism: uncultured bacterium (assembly GCA_963997925.1). Lineage (GTDB taxonomy): Bacteria > Chloroflexota > Dehalococcoidia > Lucifugimonadales > UBA3495 > UBA11650. Next base: position 11,878 of record CAXEOX010000006.1, on the reverse strand, counting down.
CACCAACTCTTGGACCCGGCCCGTCTCGGTGGAATTTGACTTCAGAAACTTGCGGCGCGCCGGCATGTTACCGAAGAGGTCGGCAACCTCCACCGAGGTTCCCACCGGGCATCCCTGAGGTCCATCCGCTGACACATTGCCCCAGTCGATGGCGATGCGCTGCCCGGCGTCAGCCTCGTGGGGGCGGGTGGTCATCGTCAGGCGGGAAACGGCGGCGATACTTGGCAAAGCCTCGCCCCGGAAGCCCAGGGTTGCGATGGCGTCAAGTTGCTCTTGGGTTTGTAGTTTGCTGGTGGCTTGGCGGGCGAAGGCGATCTCTAGTTCCGCCGGAGTGATACCTTCGCCGTCGTCGGTAACACGAAGTTTCTCGGTGCCACCCCCGGCGACTTCAACGACGATTCGGGTTGCGCCGGCGTCCAGGGAGTTCTCAACCAGTTCTTTAACCACCGACGCAGGTCGTTCAATCACTTCCCCAGCGGCGATCTTGTTGGCCAGGTCCGGCGGGAGCACCTTGATGGGCATGGCAGAGCCCTAAAAGAGAGGAATGATAGAGCCTTTGGCCTTGTACTGACGATCTTCCGAAGACCCAGACTCGACGACATCGCAAACTATCCGATAGATGCGGTCCATCTCCTGGTCGACCGTCCGCTTGAAGAAGTAGGGCGGGACCCACACGCCGCTAAATGCAGCGACAATCTCTGGATAGTCGTCGATGACGAAATCCGGCTCGAAGGGCACGCCCAGTTCCTCCAAACGCTCTTGGAAGTGATGGGTGGGTTTCTCATAGACGCCGCTGATCAGAGGCTCAAGGTTGTGCTTCTTGACCACTTCCCAGCGCTCACCCATCCCGGACCAGATGTAGATCTCGTGGCCGTCGTCTTTGATTTTTTGAAGGGTTTCCAAGGTTCCGGGACGCAGGCTATCGTCCAGTCCCAGGATAGTGTAGTCAACATCGAAGAATATATTCATGGACTAATCTGGGACCTTCTTTCAACAGCAAGATTTGGGAACCGAGGATGTGATTATATCGTAACCTACGCTCCGAATACATTGCAATCTAGCACCGGAAGTTGCTCATTGTCTATGGCGCAAACCTGCATCCGGCAAGCCCTATTCCGCCAGGGCTGCCTCCACCGCCTTGATGTTGGCCCCCACCAGCAACTTTCCATCCATGAGTACCAAGGGACGTCGCACTAATCGCGGCTCTTGCAGCATCAAAGACACCATCTCCTCTTCGGACAACTCCTTGTCGGCCAACCCCAGCTTTTTGAGGCTAGGGCTGCGGCGGGCAAACATGGCGGAGATGCTATCGCTTTGGGCCAACTCCCGAATCTCCGATTCCGAGAAGGGGTCTTTGAAGTAGTCCCTTTCCTCCAACTGAACGCCGTTCTGTAAGAGCAACTCTCTTACCTTGCGGCAAGACGATCAACGGGGCCACCAATAAAAAGAGGCGGTTTTGCTCATGGTTCCTCCATCAGTGATTAATCTAATCAAGACTCGTCGGTTATTCTACCTTGTGCTAACGGCCATCGGGATGTTCCCGGCAGTGGTTTAGCGTGAGCGCCCGTCAAGGACTAATCCGTGCGCACAACGGGCAAAGATAGTGTTAGTGCAATGCACCCATCATCACTCCGAAATAGGATTGCCGATCGCCAACAGCGCTTCAATGTCATTCCGACACCGGCCGGAGGCGGCGATGAATCCCATGTCTACGTGGTCAAGACAGTCCTGGGCTTGCAATCGAGACGGCATCCGCCCATGCGACTCCTTCCCAAGAAGCTCTGAGACCCCTCGCTTCAATCGGGGGAACACGGTTTTGTGTCGCAAGACATGAAACTAGACATTATCCCCAGGGTTCCGGGCTTTCTGCTGCAAGTCGTAGAGACGATTGATGGCCTCCAAAGGTGTTAGGTTGGGTATGTCCAACGCCTTGACCTCGTCGGCCAGGGCTTGCGCCGGGTTGAATAAGGCCATCTGGAGGTCCGGAGTCCGGTCCCGGCGGCTCTTCTTGCCGATGGGACGACCGTCCCTGTTGTTACTCTCCTCCAGTTCGGAGAGCACCTCCCAGGCCCGGTTGACTACGCCACTGGGTAAACCAGCTAACCGGGCGACGTGAACGCCGTAGCTCTTGTCAGCGCCCCCTGGAGCGATCCGATGCAGGAAGATGACATCGCCATCCTCTTCCGCGACTGCGACGGTGAAGTTGCGTACTCCCGGCAAAGTGCCGGCCAGTTGGGTCAACTCGTGATAATGGGTGGCGAAAAGGGTTTTGCAACCCAGTCGCGGGTCGTTGTGCAGATGCTCAATCACCGACTGGGCGATGGACATGCCGTCATAGGTGCTGGTGCCCCGTCCAATCTCGTCCAACACCACCAAGGACCGTGGAGTGGCCTGGTTCAATATAGCCGCCGTCTCCACCATCTCCACCATGAAGGTGGACTGGCCAGTGGTCAGATCGTCCTGTAGCCCCACCCGAGTGAATATCCGGTCCACCAATCCGATGACGGCCTGGGACGCAGGCACGAAGCTGCCGATCTGGGCCATCAAGGTGATGATAGCCGCCTGCCGGATGAAGGTCGACTTCCCCGCCATGTTAGGCCCTGTAAGAACGATTATCCGGGCATCATCGTTGGACAGATAGACATCGTTGGGTACGTAGTCGCCCGGTCCCAGCACACCCTCAACCACCGGATGGCGCCCATCCTTGATGTCGATGACGCCGCCCATGTCCAGGCGCGGCCGGACGTAGTCGTTGCGCATCGCCACTTCCGCTAGGCTGACAAAGACGTCCAATTGGGCGATGGCGGTGGCCAAGCGGGATATCGCCGATCCTGACTCGCTGATCTGGCCGCATATCTGACGGTAAAGCGATTTCTCGAGTTCATCAAGGCGCTCCCGGGCGTTCAGCACCAGTGACTCGTACTCTTTCAACTCCGGAACGATGTAGCGTTCGGAATTGACCAGGGTTTGGCGGCGGATATATTCCTCGGGCACTTGGGCCACGTTGGCTTTGCTTACTTCGATGTAGTAGCCGAACACCTGGTTGTAGCCGACTTTCAGGCCCCTCAACCCCGTGCGTTCACGCTCCTTCTGCTCCAATCCGGCGATAAATCCCCGAGCGTCGTGGGAGGCTCGCTTCAGTTCATCCAACTCCGGCGAAAAGCCTTGCCGAATCACGTTGCCCTCACCCACCGCGCCCGACGGCTCAGCAGCTATGGAGCTTTCGATGAGGGCGGCGGCTTCCGGGATTGGAGACAATTCCCGGCTTAACCAATCCATGGAACCCGTTTCATCCGAACCGGTTTCACCGCTGCCGGCCTCCGCATCCGATCCTACAAGAGGGGCGCAGAGTTGTTCCACCAGTCCCGGAACGGCATCCAGGCCTTCCTTCAATGCCAGCAACTCCCGGGGAGCGACCAGCCCGGCATTTATCCGGCCCAAGATTCTCTCCATATCTGGGATGTGGGAGAGAAGCGCGGTGGTATTGGACCGACGAAAGCCGTCGTCGTGGAAATATCCGACCGAGTCCAGACGGCGGTTCAAATCATCCAGTTCAAGCAACGGTTGACCCAGCCAACGGCGCAACAACCGGCCGCCCATGGGGGTTCTGGTCAGATCCAGGGTAGCCAGCAAGGACAAGTCTTTGTTTTCAGCCCGGCCAGCGGCGAATAGCTCCAAGTTGCGGCGAGTCTGGCTGTCCAGAGCCATGAACTCCGAGGTGTAGTAAACAGCCAGATTGGATAGCTGAAGCTTGCCCGACTTTTGTGTCTGCCCCAAGTAGTCTACGATGGCCCCGGCGGCCCGGACAGCCAAGGGCAGGTCCTGGCACCCGAAAGACTCCAGTGACGCAACCCCAAAGTGGTCCAGCAAAGCAGAGCGGGCGGCTTCGTATTCGAAACAGACCGGGTCCAAAAGGGTAGGGCCTCCGCCGTTGCCGGCTAACGATGGGGAAAGGGAGGGCTGATCCGGGTCATCCGAGCGAGGCGAAAGCACCTCGGCCGCAGCGACGCGTTCTAGTTCAGGGGAGAGTTGGGCCAGGTTAAGTTGGGTGGCAGCGAACTCGCCGGTGGTAACGTCCACGTAGGCCAATCCGGCCGAGTCTCCATCGAGGATAACCGAAGCCAGGAAGTTGTTCGAGTTCTGGTCGAGGAGGGCCGACTCCACCACGGTGCCCGGCGTTACCACCCGAACCACCCCCCGGTCCACCAATCCCTTACTGGCGGCCGGGTCGGTGAGCTGCTCACAGATCGCTACTTTGTGACCCCGTCTTACCAGACGGGCCAGGTAGTTCTCCATCGCGTGGGCGGGAAACCCGGCCATGGGAACCCGTACGTCCTTGCCCATGCTTCGAGAGGTGAGGGTTATCTCCAGGTCCCTGGCGGCGACTCGAGCGTCCTCGTCAAACATCTCGTAGAAATCGCCCATACGAAATAGGACAATGGCGTCAGGGAAGGAATGTTTAATCTTCAGGTACTGGCGGCGTATCGGCGTCACTATCCACCCGTGCCCAGCGGTTTACTCCAGCCATTCTACCCCACCCCCGGTTCCATAGATACCGAAAAACCGCAATGATGGCAGGTTCGATCCGGGATCAAAAAACCGGGAGCTTTACGGCCCCCGGTTGTATAAGACTGAAAAAGTTGTCTCAAGCGGCCAGTTACTCTTTCCAGAACCGCTCTTCTATGAATTGCCACCCCTTGGCAGTTACCCTGTCCTTAACGTCAGAAATCATACCCGGATGACCGCAGGCGTAGACCATGGTGTCGTCTTTGGGTAGATTGTACTTTTCCAGATACTCCTCGGCTATCGCATTCGCCCGGCCCTTGGCTCCTTCCCAATTGGCGTTCTTGTCTTCATTGGGACGGCTAACCGTGGGAATGAAATGGATATGCTCCGGGTACTTGGCTGCGTACTCGGCCAGTTCCTTGTCGTAGACGAATTCGTCGTGATAGCTGGCTCCCATCAGGACGTAGAACTTGTGATCGCCAAGGCCGTCGTTGATATATTTACGAATCATGCTGACAGAGGGGGCCACGCCTGTGACGGTGGAGACCATGAAGTGATGATGCACCTTCTGATTCAAGACGAAGAGACCCTTGGCACGGGGTCGAATGGTCATCTGGTCGCCGATATTCATCCGGTGCATCCGGGGCGTGAGTTCGCCCTCGAGAACCAACTCCACGAATATCTCCAGCAATGTCTCGTGGGGAGAGGATACGATGGAATACGCCCGCTCGATGCCTTCCAGTCCAAGGGTGCAGTATTGTCCCGGCTTGAAATTAAGTGGACCTTGCTCCGGTTCAAGTTTGATTACGAACAGGTCGTCTGTGATATCCCTACGTTCCACCAGTGTCGCTTTGGGTAGATTGGGGACCGCCCTCACTCTGGGTGATTGAGCGCTTCCTCCGCTTGTCTGACTTACCATTAAGAACTCCTTTCATCGTTGCGGACAGTTAGATTACCCGCCGCCTCTACAGTGTACCCTAAGGTAGATAGCGCCGAATGCGGGGGCCAAACGGGTAGTTAAATCATTTTATTCAACACGGAACGTCTAAACCTCATTCCGGACCGGCTAGCCAGAACCATTGGCTCCGGCCTTGACTACCCTGGCAGGGCGAATATCTAATCCCGGCACTTTCGACGCCGGGTCAGGGTCTTGACTGTCCTGTAGGTCCACCGCTAACTGTCCAAACAACGAAGTGACGGAAACCACACCAGTCGGGACAGAATCAACCACCCGGGCCTGCCCCGTCAGGTTGCCTCCCTGGGTGTGTACCTCCACTTCATCTCCTTCAACGATGGCCCAAGCGGCGGCATCGGCGGAGTTCAACTCCACCAACTCCTGCCTTTGAATACGGTTTCTTTTACCTTTGATGATTTCCATATCCCGGCGATTCTGCTGCAACACCCGGCCCGGAACCAGAACCGATGGATGCTCGGAATCTTCTGGTGTCTCAGTAACCCGGAATTCGGGAGTGGCGGGGTCGGCTTTCCGTTCTTGGAAACCCTCAACGTAGAGTGTCGCCGTGCCGGGAGCGCCGGGCTCCTTACAGGGCCACTGTATGCCTCGATACTCCCTGCTGGCGTGGAGTACCTGAGTCGGCTGGGGGCTCTCCAGATTAGTTCTGAGCACCAGACGGCTTTCCTCTTCCAGGCGCTGGTAAGAGATTCCGGCATATATAGGGCTCAATCCAGCTATCTCGGCCATAACCTGATCCGGGGAATGGTGGTCGAACCCGGAGGCACCCATCCTGCGGGCCAATTCGCAAATCACCCAGCTCTCGGGACGGGAGTCGTTGTTCTTCACTTGCATCGAAGGTGTCAGCCGCTGCACCCGGCGTTCCAAGTTGGTGAATGTGCCCTCTTTCTCAGCGAAAGTAACTCTGGGCAAGACTACATCAGCCAGTTCAGTCACCTGGCTCAGGAAGGTATCCTGAACTACCAGGAAGTCCAGAGTTTTCAGGGCTGCCAGGGCGTCGCCCAGCCTTCCATTGGTGAAATTAGCGCTGTCGCCAATCACCATCATTGCATTGATACGTCCGTCCGTAGCCCCTTGGATGGTTCCGGTCAGCCCAAGGCCAGGGTTGGATGGCAAGCTGATGCCCCAGGCTTCTTCGAATGGTTTACGAGCATCTTCGTCTCTGACCGAGACGTAGCCGGGGAGCCGTCCCGGTAGGCAACCTACGTCCCAAGCGCCCTGCTCGTTGGCTCCTTGCCTCATGGGATAGATGCCGGATCCGGGCTTGCCCAGATTTCCGGTCACTAGAACCAAGTCAATCAAAGCGCGAACGCAATCCCGCCTTATATCGGACGCGACATTGTCCAGAGCATAGACCACCGAGGACGACTCGGCCTGTCCGTAAAGGCGGGCAGCCTTTGCGATGTCATCAAGAGAGACCTGAGTTACCTGGACAACCTGGTCCATATCCAAGTTATGCAGGGCGTACCGGAGCGTCGACGGACTCTCACAGTTCTCTTCCATCCATTCGAGTTTTTCCAATCCCTGGTCGATCAATGACCGGAGAACTCCGCCCAGAAGGAGCAGTTCCGTGCCGGGCACCGGCCTTAGCCAGACATCGGCGTAGCGGGTCAACTCCACTTCCCGCGGGTCGATGACTACCAGATCGGTGTCACGTTTGGCAGCCTTCTTTATCGGCACGCCAACCACGTTATGTTCTTCAGTGACATTGGAGTTGAACACCAGTATGCAACCGGATTGCTCCAAGTCCCAGATAGAGTTGGTTGCTGCGGCGTAGCCTAAGGCGTTTTCCAGCGCAGAAACCAACTCGGGTTGTACGTTGGATGTCTGGTCCACGTTGTTGGTGTTCATCACTACCCGGGCGAATTTCTGGGCCAGGTAATGTTCTTCGTTGGTGCTTTGAGGAGACGTAAGCATGGCGAAATTGCCGCCAGTGTATCCGGCCAATCTGGTTGATATCAGATCCAGGGCTTCCTCCCAGGTGGCCTCCTCCAATTCCCCGTCACGGCGGATCAAGGGCCTCCGCAACCGGTCGCCGCTATTGACGTATTCCAGGCCGAATTTCCCTTTGAAACATGCCTGACCCCGGTTCGAGGGCGAGTTGAGGTCGGGAACGGCCCGGATGAATCGGCCTGCCGAGTTAATCTCCAGATTGAGTTGGCAGCCGACTGGACAATGGGGACAGATGGTGCGCTCGACCTTGACCGCTTTCTCCCACTTGTGGTCCCTTTCCACCAAGGCGCCCACCGGGCAAACGTCGATGCACGCGCCGCAAAACTCACATCCCGACTCCAGAAGAGACGTACCGAACGACGTGCCAACCAGGGCAGAGCCGCCCCGCTCCGTGAAGCAGATCGCGTCGTCACCTCGCAATTCCTCGCAAGCCCGGACGCACCGGCCACAGACGATGCACAGGTTGTAGTCCCTATCGTAGAAGGGATCGGCGACTTCCAATGGAATCTGGCGGTATTTGTACTGAAGGGGAGATTCCAGGTTCATGCCCAGGTATCGAACAGTGTCCTTGAGTTCGCACCGTTCGTTTTTGGGACAGGTCACGCACCGATCATTGACCGACACGTGGCGGAGGCAAACGTCATTCGGTCCGCATATGTCTACACGGTGGCAGGTAAGACATCCGTCTGGATGCTCGGCAAGGAGCATCTCCATCACCGACCGGCGCAGTTCCCGAACGTCGGGGGCCTCGCTGCGGACTTTCATCCCGTCGGCCACCGGTTGGACACAAGCGGCGGGGAAGCCTCGGCCCCCTTCCACGCCAACCACACACATCCGGCAGGCCGCAAAGGGCTTCATACCGGGATGGTAGCAGAGGTAAGGGATATACACTCCGGCCTCTATCGCCGCCTCCAGAATCATCTTCCCCGGCTGGGTAGTTATCTCTACTCCATCGATGGAGATAGTTATGTCATCGGCCATGGATATCGCTCCGATGGATTTTGGCCACAGAGTTACGGAGACACGGAGAACTGGAAAAGATTTCCTCGCTGACGGATTTCAATCTTCTATCTCCGTTGCTCTGTGTCTCTGTGGCAAATTTTACCGGCGGGTCAGGGCCGGCGAGAACCTGGGTTCCGCGCATACTCCCGTGGGGCACCGTCGGTCCAGGATATGAGTGTCGAACTCGTCGCCGAAGTAACGCAGGGCGGACGAAACGGGATTGAAGCCGAGTTGGCCATGCCCGCAAAGAGAGCCTGCCTGCATGTCTTGCCCCACTTTGCGCATCAGGTCCAGGTCGGCTGGAATGCCTTCCAGACGGCAGATTCTCTCCAAAACTTCTAACAGATGGCTCATCCCCATACGGCAGGGGAAGCATTTGCCGCAGGACTCGTACTGGCAGAAGGCAATCAATGCTCTGGTCAGGTCCACTACGCAGTTGTCTTCATCGGCGGCGATGACGCCACCGGAGCCCAGGATAGCGCCGGCGGTTCTCAGAATATCAAAGTCCAACACGACGTCGATGTTATCAGCGCCCAGCACTCCACCCAACGGTCCACCGGTTTGCACAAACTTCAGCGCTTTTCCGTTCGGAACACCTCCGGCGGCCTGGTACAGCACATCTTTCAGATTGACCCCCAGGGGGACTTCAATCATGCCCGTATATCTCAGATCTCCGGAAAGACAAATGATGACGGTCCCAGTGCTAGTGTCGTGGCCGATGCCAGCGAACCACTCGCCTCCCCTGGCGATAATCTCCGGTACGGAGGCCAAAGTTTTCACGTTATTGATGTTGCTAGGCTTACCGAACAGACCTACCGCAGCGGGGAAAGGTGGGCGGAATCGGGGCATCGCTCTTTTCCCCTCGATGGCCTCCATCAGGGCGCTCTCCTCTCCGGCCACATAGGAGTCGCCGGTCAGAGCCACTTCCAGATGGAAACTGAAATCGGACCCGAGGATGTCCTCGCCCAAGAAACCCATTTCCTCGGCTTGGACGATGGCGGCGCGAGCCCGGTCGATGGGTCCATCATGTCCATGCCGAACGAAGATATAGGCATAGCTGGTGTTTGTGGCGAACCCCGCCAGGATTATCCCTTCGACCAACGTCTGAGGGTCGCTTTCGAGAATCGCCTTGTCGTTGAAGGCTCCCGGGTCTCCTTCTTCGCAGTTACAGAGTATGTATTTCTGCGGTGCACTAGACCCGGCAAGGAAGCCCCACTTCACCCCAGTCGGGAAAGCCGCGCCGCCCCTGCCACGTAGACCCGAGGTTTTCACCTCTTCCAGAACCTCTTCCTGAGTCATCTCCGTCAAGGCCCGGTTCAAGGCCTGGTAACCACCGTTGGCGATGTACTGATGGATGTCTCCGGGGTCAATGGTCCCGGCGTTTCGCAGCACCACTCGGTGCTCCATTACTCGCATAGGGTGTTGGTTCAGGTCGGGTATACCGGTGAGCGCAGGGTCTGCGTCACCATCAGAGCCATCAGCCGCCAGGTAACCCAACGCAAGGTGGGCCACCGGCTTTCCCCCGGCAACATGGTTCGCCACAATCTCCGCGGCGGTCTCTGGAGTTACGTTCCCGTAAAAGACTCTTGCCCCACCGGGAGTCTGGACGTCCACCAAAGGTTCGGCGAAACAAAGGCCCAAGCATCCGACCCGGCTCACTTGGGCGGAAACTCCGTTCTGCTCCAGAGAAGTTTCGATGGCTGCGATAACGTCGTCGCATCCGGCGGCTTGACCGCACAGGGCCGTGCCAATTCTGATCCACGGCTGGCCACCAACAGTCAGTTCTTCCCAACGCCGCTGGCTTTCTTCAGCGATCTGTTCGAAATTAGGCATTCTGTTCTGACAACAATGTGGCGATTCTTACCTTGGCGGAATCCGGAGTAATACGCCCAATCAAACGATGGTCGACGGCCATGACCGGGGCTTGGGCGCAAGCTCCCAGGCAAGTATTGAAATGCAGGGTCAAACGTCCGTCGGAAGTATCCCCTTCTGCCTCAAGCCCACTGGCTTCCAGCGCCGCCTCGATCACCGGCATGGCGCCGACAAGATGGCAAGAAGCACCCCAGCATACTTCAACCTTATGTAGACAGGGCGGTTCGAAACGGAAGTTGGGATAGAAAGACGCCACGGCCCAAACATCGTTGATAGTCGAACCGTTGAATGCAGCGATCTCTTCGATGGCTTCCTTGGGAAGGAAACCGAGTTCATCCTGAACGGCTAAAAGGGTGGAAAGTACGGTAACAGTTGGCTGGGACTGGCGGTGTATCGCATCGACTATCCGCGGTTTCAGCCCATCCATTTACGGGGCTCCCAAGCAAAGGTTGATCGGGGAGTTTGAACCAAATTTCGGACTTCGTGAATTTGGTAACAAACCGGATTCATGGTACCACACGCCCAGTTGGCCTTCAATGCAAACGTATTTGATTTGAATGAAAAAGGGGCGGCATTTCTGCCGCCCCTTTGGACGCCTGATTGTACCCCACGATCGGGGTTAGGGAGTTAGACCGCCTGCCTGGCGGTGCTGCCCACCAATATACGCTCGATCTCAGGAGCAATCTCGGCGGCCCGAGCTTTGCATTCCTCGTCGGTCAGGCTGGACAGCGGGTGCTGGGCGACCACGAACTCATAGTCGGGAACCCCCATCATGCGAGTCATAGCCTTAGCGGTGGGTAGGAAAACGTGGGTGATGATGGACGCAGTGGGAATCCCCAAGCGCTCCATCTCGATGCCGTCGTGCACACTGCACGAACTGCAGGACCCTCAATCACCTATCCCGGTGATTAATACGTCCACCTTGTCCAGAAGCTGTTGGACGACTTCCGGTTTGGTGGGCAATGAGGCCGAATGCTTGCTCAGCATTATCACCTCTTTAAGGTCGTACTTCTCTTTGAGAATCTCAGCCACTTCTTGAAGAACTTTGTCCGAGTTGGCTTTGTGGTTCTCCAGCAATCCCAGAGTCTTGCCGCTGAGTTCACTGGGCCGGTCGTTCAGGTGGAACTCGCCAGAGGAAAGGTCGGTCCCCCGGGGATTCACCAAACGCATATCCCTAACCGTTACAGTCTCCGCCATAGTCCCTCCTTATGTAATGCCGATGTTGGACGAGTCCATCAATGTAGGTTGTAGATAATCTTACACAAAGGCCCGGATTATGCAAGGTAGCAGGTTTTACAGTTAGCTCACTTGCTCGTAAGAAAATTGGGGAATGTCAGTACGGTCTTTGGCTTGCTCGATAGTCAAAGCGCAGATGTTGCCGCTACGGTCCAGATCCAGGATGGTGTTTTCATCCAGATCCCGGGTCTCTGCGACGTCCGCAGGTTTGAATTCTATGTGCAGCGTATCTGTTTCTTGGAAATAAACTAATTTCAAATCTGGTTCGCATCGCTGATTTCTACGAGTGACTCGCCCTGTTCCAGAAGTTCTAAAGCCGAAGGTAATGCGCATTGT
>CAXEOX010000005.1:0-56012 GCA_963997925.1 uncultured bacterium | reverse complement strand
TTGAAAAACCCTTCGTAGCCCTGTTGAGCGGACTGCTGCCCTTACCCTGGTGATGAGTGGTTCCAAGCTTGCTCGGCCTGCTGGGTGGCGCCCCAGCCGGGCTGGCCATAGCGCCTGCCTTGCAGGTGCTGACGTGGCCCTTTCTAGCAATCACAGTAGTCATGCTCAGTCGGGGTTGGTACCTCGAATGGGCTAGTTGGAAAAAGTGGCGACGCTCCGCTTGGAGCCTCCGATCCTTCAAGATTCTGATAGCGTCAACCGTTCTCGCCGGGTCCATCTGGGCATTTCGACTCGCTGATGTTTTCGGAACTCGCCCGTTCTGAGCGCGAAAAGTCTTAGTCCAATCCCCAAGAGGTGGATATGCTGACAACGTTCGGCATCATTGCCGTAACCATCATGTTCCTAGCTTACTGGCTGGAGCCTCGCTCCAAGTGGATGGTGCTGATATTCGCTGGAGGCTCAGCCCTCACATCCTTCTACAGCGGACTGGTCGAAGCCTATCCCATCACCGCCATCGAGGCATTGTGGGCACTGGTCGCCTTGCAGCGTTTCTGGAAAAGACATCGCCAAGAGAGCTTGGCAGCGGTAACGGTTCAGTAGCACCCATTCCCGGATGGTAGAATATCGTCGTTCAGACGATAGCCGCCGCCCCCAGGAGAAAAGCAATCCATGGCCAAAGAAATTGTTATCTCGTCGGACTCCCACGTGTTCGAGCCGCCTGATCTGTGGACTCAGAGAATCGATACCGAGTTCCGAGACCGGGCCCCTCACATGGAACGAGTGGGCGATGTTGATCAGTTGATGGTGGAAGGCGACCAGATGATTGCCGGCATCGGTCTTATATCCAACGCCGGGGCTCGCTTCGAAGCACCGGAGACCATCTCAGCCCAAGGCCGGTTCGACGATGTTCACACCGGAGGATACGACCCGGACCAGCACATCAAGGACATGGCGATCGATGGCGTATCCGGAGAAGTTCTTTACCCTTCCCAGGGCCTTTTCTACTACAAGATTGCCGACTCGGAGCTGATGTCGGCGGTGTTTCGGGCTTACAACGACTGGCTGTCCGATTTCTGTAGCAACGACCCGGACCGGCTCAAGGGCATCGCCATGATTAATCTGGACGATGTCAGCGACGGCGTTCGGGAACTGGAACGCAGCGCAAGAATGGGCTTGGTTGGGGCGATGATATCCGAATACCCCTGGGAAGCCCGGCGCTACGACGGCGCGGAATACGAACCTTTCTGGGCCGCCGCTCAAGACCTGAACATGCCTCTAAGCCTGCATACCGCCACCCGCCGGGAAGGGAAGAGCCGGGGCGAGGGAAACACCAATATCCGCGACGCCAGTGGCCGTGCCAACAAGGTCTTCTGGCCGTCCACGTCGATGTGTGACATGATTTTCTCCGGCGTCTTCGAGCGATATCCCAGGCTTAATCTGGCCGTGGTTGAATTCGAACTCGCCTGGGTGCCCCACCTTCTCGGCAGCATGGATTACACCTACCAGGAAAGACATGAAGAAGCCACCTACCGATACAAGAGCGACGCCCTGCCCAGCGACTTCTTTCACAACAACGTTTATCTGAGCTTCCAAGAAGACGACATCGGCATCAGGCTGCGGGACGTCATCGGCGTCGACTCCCTCATGTGGGGGTCAGACTATCCCCACTCCGAATCCACCTTCCCCAAGTCCCGGGAGATTCTGGACCGTATCCTTGAAGGAGTTCCTCAAGAAGAGAAAAACAAGATAGTCGGCGCCACAACCGCCAAGTTATACGGCTTCGACATGGAGCGGATCTCCTAAAAGGGGACACGGCGCCAGTCCAGATGGGCCGGCAAACATGCCTCAGGGCATCAACCCAACACGAGACCTCATATCTTCGTTTTTCGGCGATGGATGCCGGTTGCTCCGCTGGGACGGTTCCCGCGATCTTCTTCTATCTGAGGTGTGCCGTCGGCTTCAGCGCACCTGACTTCAAAGGTGTGTTGTCCCTCGGCGAATGGCCATTCGTAGCGCCAAATCACCCACGTTGTCTCTGAAAGGGGCGCTCTCAACCGGGCTTCCTGCCATGGGCCGTCATCCACGCTGACCTCAACCTTCGATATACCGCGGTCGCCAGCGAATGCGATGCCCCCGATCGGAATCAGGAACTGGCCGTCGATCTCGACTAGGTCCTTCACCGCCACGGTATCGATCACCGATGTTGCTTTGACCCGCGCTTCTTTATCCCAGCTCCTCTCCACCCAATACCCCGGCTGATACTCGGATACGACCTCCATGCCCGTTATCCACTTGGGTTGCTTCATGCCATAGTGATCGGGCAACCATATGCGCAAGGGAAAGCCGTGGTCGAAGGGAATCGGCAGGCCATCCCATGCGTACGCCAGCATGATTCGTTCGTCCGACGCAATCAGGTCCAGGTCAACGGTTTCGTAGAATCCATCGCCCGAGGTGATAATCAGGTAGCGGGCATCCGGGCGCAGTTGAACATCGGCCAGTATTTTTTGCAGGCTAACCCCGGTCCACCAAGTGGTGCTAATCAGGTCCGTCCCGATCCGCCCGGAGATGCAAGAGAGGGTGACGTACTGGTCTTGCGACTGATAATTACTTTGTATGTCGTCCAAAGTCAGCAGGAGCGGGTTGTCTACGAGTCCCGTGATAGGCAGGGACCAGGTAGCGATGTCTATCACCGTTGGCTCCGTGTTTAGGAAAACTTTGTAGTGGTCCTTGACCGGAGTAAACTCGGGGCGGGTGCCGAGAGCCGGTACCACCGGGTCATCCGCATTCGGAAATGGCCCCCTGGCTCTCATGTTGGAGTCATCCATTGTCCCCGCGATAGCCTGGTTGATATGGCGGCGGTCCCGCTGAGCCAACACTCCGCCTACACCGCTGCTGAGTACGGTGATTGTCGCAGCGACCGCCCCCAAACGAATCAGGAACTGGCGTCTGCCGATGACTTTCGCCCAACGGACTTCGCCCTCGGTTATCAATCCATCGGCGTTGATTCTCAAGCGGTGGTAGACCGGGACACATACGATTCCCCACGCTAGGAAGGGAAATAATATTCCCCATAGCGCAAAGGGGGAACTCTGGCCTGTTGAAAGTCCGATCACTGCCATGGGAAGTCCGAATATGGCTCCGAGAATCAGGCCGGAAAATGGTTTCGGGTCGACTCTTCTGGACTTCAATACGGTGAAGAAGATGGCGCTGACGACAACTCCAATGGAGAAAAACATCAATATTGCGCCAACTTGTTCGGCCGTTTTAGCAGCGGCAGCGACACTCATTCCAACCAAACGTAAGCCGTCGATCATCAGGTCGATGCCGAAAGTAACGACCGGTCCCGGCAGGACCCGAGCTACCCAATCGAAGAATGCGAAGGGAGCGAAGGGAAGTCCAGCAAGTCGGTCTAGGAGATAGATAAGACCAACGAGAGGCGGAGTCAGCAACCCGGCAGCTAACCCACCAGGTATGAATCCCAAGTCACCGATGGACCTGATTGGTCCTCCGGATGCAGGTTGTATTTGGTTCATGATTCTCACTTGCCAGATCGGAATCAAGAAGGTCCCGGTGCATTGCCGTTGTTACATAATACGCCGCTGTTGCCTGGACGGGTTGGTGGCAACTGATCCTCCATGGCAACACGCCATCGTTCACTTAGGGCCAAGCCCGCCGGCAAGTAACGCCAAAACTCCAATGACTCCGGCAAGGATAGCTACCGGACGGGTTGTCAGGGTGGCGCCCACCTGGCATAGAAAGACATATGTCTGGGTCATCAGACGGTTTCCATGTTTGGCGGCTTCTTGCCACGGAGGCGCCGTGCGCCATTGGGGCGGGTCGTTTAGGACAGCGAGGAAGCCACCCAGCCGGAACCAAAATAGTACGAAACTATAGGTGGGCAGAATAGCTAATAGCCACCAATTTTTCCGCAACCGGCGTCTGGCCTCGTCATGCCCCAACAAGTAGCAGTTCGCCATAATCATGGCGTCCACAACCATGTAGCACAGATACATCGCGATGGTGGCCGCGACAACCTGCGAAAGAGGATAGCCCAGTAGAAACAGCATGGGCAGAAGAAATGTCCAAACCACTCTTGGGAAGGCCAGGGTATGGTCGCCCTGGACAAATCCGTCTTCCATTTCGGGGACGTTGTGACTCAAGTCCTAAGCGATATGAAGTCAGATGTAGAAACCAAGAAGATGAATGTTTCGTTGGCGGACAGTAACGCTCATTTATTGGTTCAAGGCGACAGGTCCAGGGTGGTCCAGATCCTAGCCAATCTGCTGAGTAACGCAGTGAAGTACAGTCCTGCGGAATCGTCGATAGAGATCGATGTTAATCCCTACAAAGAGGCTTCGGAATTCTTGCGGATAAACGTGCGGAATCACGGATCGGGAATCCCCAGTGAAGACAGTGACAAGTTGTTCCAGAAATTCTATAGGATAGACAACTCGTCCACCCGGACAACGGCGGGGACCGGTCTTGGCCTGGCCATAACCAAAGCCCTGGTAGAGTTGCACGACGGCGAGATTTGGGTCGAGAGCGAGACGGGCGAGGGAAGTGTATTCAGCTTCACCTTGCCTATCGGATCGGCGCCAGACTAAGCGGTAACGTGGAGCGGTTCAAGGTCACCTGGGAAAGTGCTCATTGATCCACTGGTATTCTTCATCCGCCGTGTCGAAGTAGTTGAACCGGTGGAACATCTTGGTGGGTCCTCTGGATAATCCAATCTCTTCCCGCTTCGCCTCGGTGCCTTGTTCGTCCGTCGCCAGGGTAACCGGGTCGATGACCACCCCGTAGTCACGCAGGGCGGCTTCCAGGGTGACATAACCGTCCTTAACGTCGTCGTTCACCAAGTGAGGTTCTCGCTCCAGCGGATCACCCCAGCCGCCACCACCGGCGGTGTATATCCTAACAAGGTCTTCTTTAGACCAGATGTTGTCGTCGGAGAACGCCTGTACTTCCTTCTCTGCACTGGTGCCCGGATTCATCACGACTCTGGAAGTGCCGCCGCCCATTCCCCCGTTTACTCCCCAAGTGGGAAAGATGCTGTTTTCCACCCGGAGACCGAAGGTGCCAGTGTCCGCCAGAAGCCTGACGTCTCTAATCACTCCGCAGCCGCCCCGATACTTACCCGGCCCGCCCGAATCGGGGACGATAGCGTAGCGTTCCATACGCAGGGGATATTCCATCTCCATGAACTCGCCGGGGTAGTTCTCGTTGTGGCGTTGGTAGATGGCGTCCAGTCCATCGGCGAAGGGTCTGGCGCCGTGCCCCACCGCTATCCCATCGGTACATAGTTGCCATTGCCCGGCATCGTCTTTCATCCTCCAGTAAACAATCACGTAGACAGCGGTCCCGGCCATAACCTGGCCATCGGTGGCTTGGGCTAAGACCGCCCGAACCGCGCCTTTGAGCTTGGTAAATGTGTGGGCCCGGCAACCCAAGGCCGCCGGCCATTCCGGCAGAAGGATGCTGCCGGAGCGAAGGTGCACTTCGTCGATGGATTCCAGCAGCCCGTGGTTCGACAAAAGGGAAGGGTCGTATTGGTGGAAATGCTGGCCGAAGTAGGCCCCCAGCGCACCGGGGCTGGCGACGAAGTTTATAGAACCAGCGGCTTGGCCATCGCTTCGGGTGGAGTCCAAGGCGATGTGGTCGCCCCGGCGGCTTAGCTGAATATGGAAGGAATACCAATGGTCTCCCACTCCTGAGTGATCGAGATAGTCTCTGACGCTGTAGTCCCCCTCTGGGATAATCTCCAGCGCTTTTTCCCGAACCATGGCGCCGGTGTCATGCTGGTCTTGCCTGATGGCTGACAGCATGGTCTGGTTGCCGAACCGGTCAAACATCTCCAGCAGGCGTTCTTGGGCTCGCTGGGCTGCCGCCATCAGTGCCTTGGAATCTCCCTCCAACAGGTCCGGATACCTGGAATTGCGCAGGATGATTCGATAGGCCTCTTCGTTGATCTGACCACGGTCGATAATCTTGATGGGGGGCACCAGTGTGCCGTCATGGAATATCTCCGTGTTCGCCGGTCCGATGCTACCCGGCCTGGCGCCACCCAAGTCCCAAAAATGGGCGAAGGAATGGCAATAGGCCACTATGGCTCCTTCATGAAACACCGGCGATATGAACACCATGTCCGAGGTGTGAGTGATGCTGCCCTGGGAGATGTATGGGTCGTTGTACCAGTACAGGTCCCCCTGCTTTATGGAATTCTCAGGGTAGTATTGCCAGACACAACCCATGATGTCGCTGCCCATGGTGTCGCCGTATATCTCATGACCCCGAGCGTCCAAGAAGCTGACGGTGTAATCTTTCTTCTCACGGATGAACGCCGACATCGCAGTGCGTTCGATAATGAGTTCGCATTCGAGTCTTGCGGCCCGGAGAGAACCTCGTATCAACTGGCGCGTCACGGGGTCAACGGCGAGATCCTTGTTGGTCTGGCCGGTTGTTTGCTCATCATTTCGAACCCTAGTCATGCTGGGTACACCTCTTGGAATCGAGGATTAGCTGTCCTGAGTTAATCGGGGCGTATTATGCAGTTGCCATAATCGTCCACCAGCGCCGCCCATCCCGGGTTAATCAACACCGTGGAATCCATCCCTTCCAGTATGGCCGGCCCCGAGATAGACGCGCCCGGCGCCAACTGGTCCCGGCGATAGATATTGCATGGGACGAAACCATCGGACTCGTCGAAATACACCTGGCGGCGATCCAGGATAGCTTTCTCCGGAGAGTCTGTGCCACCGGGTTTCTTGGGCAAGGCGACAGAACCCACGTCGCCGGACACCGTCACCCGTAGCGTCACAATCTCCACCGGCTGGTCCAAGGCGAACCCATAAAGCAATTGGTGCTGCGCGTGAAACTCCTGAATCAGTGCGTCCAGAGTTTCGCTGGTTGCCGCGACACCATCCAACAAGACCGTCACTTCAGAGCCCTGATGGGCGTACCTGAGATCGGCGGAGCGGGAGACTATGTGCGCCTCTTGAGGCACACCTTCCTCATCGAGCCAAGCCCGTCCCTCCGCCTCTAGTTCGGAGTAGACCCGTTCGATACCATCCAGGTCATAATCCGGCGCCTCCTGCAAGAAAGTCCTGGCGTAGTCGTTCTTGAAATCGGCGACCAATAGACCGAAGGCTGAAGCGATGCCGGGGTTGGGAGGCACAACGACTTGGTTGACTCCAAGTAACTTAGCCACGTCGATGGCGTGCATCGGCCCGGCGCCGCCATAGGCGACGAGGGCAAATTCTTTGGGGTCGTGACCCCTTTCAACGCTGATATTCCGGATAGCTCCGACCATGGTGTTGTTGGCTATCTTGAGAATCCCGCTGGCGGCAGCTTCTAGGCCCAGGCCTAGCGGCGACGCGATGTCCCGCTGTATAACTTCGGCGGCGGCCTGGGCATCCAGAGACAGTATCCCGCCGGCAATCTCGGTATTGATCCGTCCCAGCACTATGTTGGCGTCGGTCACGGTGGGAGCCATTCCGCCTTTGCCGTAGCAGACCGGACCGGGAACCGACCCGGCGCTGGCGGGCCCAACTGACAATACGCCGTAGCCGGAAACTGCCGCGATGCTGCCTCCCCCACATCCGATGGTCACTATATCCAGCATCGGCAACTGGATCGGCCAGTCGCCCAGACTTCCCGACAGATTGGTTACCGGACGCCGCTCTCTTATCAGAGCAACGTCGGTGCTGGTGCCCCCCATGTCGAAGGAGATGCAGTTCTCGACGCCGGTGCTCTCGCCGATCCGCAAGGTAGCCATGACACCGGCCGCAGGACCCGACAGGGCGGTGTGAACCGGTTGGTGCACCGCCACGCCGGACCCGACTATGCCGCCGTTGGACTTCATTATCGAAAGAGTAGAGTCAACCTTCAACCGCTTCAACGCCTGTTCCAGGTTGCCTATGTAGGTGCTAACCCGGGGCATGACGTAGGCGTTCAACACCGTTGTAATGGTCCGCTCATATTCCCGAAAAACCGCCAGGACTTCCGAAGAGAGGGACACTTGCGCGTCGGAAAACTCGTCCAAGATAAGCTCCAAGGCGCGGCGCTCGTGGCCATTATTGGCGTAGGAATGCAGGAACGATACTGCGATGGAAGAGATGCCGTCATCCCGAAATCTCCGGGCCGCCTTCCGCACTGCGGCTTCGTCCAGCGGAACCAGAATTTCTCCGCCGGAGCCCACCCGCTCCGGGATTTCCTCTATATCCCGGGGACGTACGGGACGCTCCGGCTTGATCCATGAATTGGGATTGACCATTCGCGGCGTGCCGTGGCGGCCGATCTCCAGAACGTATTTGAAACCTTCCGGCACCATCACCCCAACCCGTGAGCCTTTGTTCTCCAAGATTGCGTTGGTCGCTATGGTGGTCCCGTGAAGGACGTGTTTCACCTGGGCGGGCTTCACGCCATTGGCCTCCAGGATCTGCTGGAGACCGGTTAAGAACCCGGCGCTAGGGTCGTCGGGAGTTGAGGGAGTCTTGAAAACACTTTGCTGGTTGGTTTCCAAGTTACAAAGAACAACGTCGGTGAAAGTACCGCCGACGTCAACAGCTACGGAATAGGTGTCCATAAACCTCGCTTGGCGGCTCCGAGGTGGGCGCGGATTCAGAGTCGATCAAGAATTTCCTGAGTAGGAAGCCGGTCGTCAAATCAAAGAGTAAAAGACTATCTATCGTGACATCTTAGCCCTTTAAATTACTCTCCAGAAACTGGCACCAAACATCGACCGCTTCCGGCGCTGCCCGTCCGTGGGGTCCGGGGTAAGCGATGAGCCGCTTGTCTTCTGTGGCAATCATGTCGAACAAAGCGCATTGGGAATCCCTGGCGAACAACTCGTCGTCCCATTGCATGTGAAACAACACCGGAACATGGATGTTCGGCGCGTCCTTCTTGAAGCGATGTCCCGGACTGTTGGCCATGCGGGCTTCGTCCGAAGGTTCCAGGGCGTTCTTACCCAGGACCGCACAACGGAGCCGGTCTCCGGCTGCGGCAACGAAGGGGAGGCCGAAGCGAGTCCCCATGGAGAAGCCCATGTAGGCCACCTGATCCGAGTCGATCTGATCCAACGCACTGATGTGCTCCAGAGTATCGCACCAGTCCTCAACCATGCCGTCGAGAGCGTTGTCCACACCCATGTCGGCGAGGACTTCCATGGGATCAATACCTTCCGATGTCGATCGCGGATTTGCCCGGTCCCCATGGGTCGGACCGTCGATCGCCACGACGGCCAACCGGGAAACTCCGGCGAGCCTTCGCCCCAACATCAAGCATCGATCGTTACGCTTGTGGCCGCTGCCACCGTGGCCGAATAACACCAGCGGCACGGGGGTCTCCGCTGGCTCGGGAGACCACATGATTCCCGGCACCGGTCCCCTGCCGCCTTTAATCACAAATTGACGCTCGGCGACTCCGCCTTCTTTATTCCCATCGTCCAGCCACTCTAACGTGGTCATCCTCAATCACCTGCCTATCCGATTGAGAGACATATTAACCATAACCGTGCGGCGTGACAATCTCCGGAACGGCGTCTAGGTGGGAACAACTGCCGGGATCAGAAGACTCAAGAGGCCTACACGCCAGGACTTTTCTCCACAGTGGTGACCGGTTGGTGACCCGTTTCCATTAGATTCGATTTGTAGAAATAGAACCCAAGGGTTCTTTCTCACCAAAGTTCCGGAAGCTCTGGCCGGTTGGGATCGAGGCAGTTCTAGGAACGAAGCGTTGGTTGACCCCTTTGGCGGTTGACGGCGGCCATGTTATGCGACGCCCTGAAGTTAGGGACAACAACTGCTTCTTAGCCCGGCCATAGAACCAAAGGAGAGCCGTTGGACAGAGAAACCAATCTGGTCAGATTGTCCCGAAAGGAATGGGCGGTGTTGAAGGTGTTGATCGGTTGTGGTGGAACCGCGATACAGTCGCATCAACTGATGGATAGATCATTGAACCGGGAAGGCCAACAAGGCACACGAAACCTATACAAACACATCGGTAGGTTGAGAATGAAATTGGAAATCGACCCCCAGAACCCTAGGCGCATCATCCTAGAGCGGGGCCGGGGTTACCGCCTGGAGGGACCTGACTCCAGTTGGCCGGTGATAATCCACCCAGACGGCATCTTCTTCGGCGACGGGCCTCCACCAACGCGAAATAGTCCATCGGCAACCTAGCATTCTCATGTCTGATCTGAAGCGATTTGGGTATGGCGCGATCGGACTCATGGTCGGCTTGGGTTCAGCCGTGGCCGCCTATCAAGCCGTGGGTCTTCTTGGTGTAACCGTCTCAGATGCGAACGATCTTGGTGATTTGCACGTAGCTTGGTTTCCCCTTAGAGCCTTCGCCGCTATAGGCGTTGCGCGATTCAGTGCCAGTTGGGTGCCTGGTTTAAGAAAATAATAACCCTCCCCCGGAAAGGGGAGGGTTGATCGGAACGATCCGAGGATCGCTACGTAGCCGATGTTTAAGCGGAAAGGCGCTTACTTTGCCGCACTGGCCTTGCGGGAATTTTTCTTTCCATTTTGCCCTTCCTTAGGTTCCACAACCGCGGTATCCAGCTCCGGGCTATCCGATGCCGGGACTTCCAACTCCGGCCCGTACTCTTCGGACAAGACGTCATCGGTGACGCCATTTTCCGTCAGCGCCGTCTGCTCTAGCGTGAACGCCAGTTGATCCTTGTTCACTTCGGTGCCGGACGGCTCTCCGTCCTCTTCGCTTCCATCCGGATAATCCGGGTCGCTTTGTATCGCCCGCAGTTTCGACAGCAATTCGTCGGAGCTAACTTTGATCCGAGCTGCGTCGGTGTAGATCTTCTGTGTTTCCAGTTCTTCCTGAACCGCCGTCTTCATAAGCTCTACCTGTCCCAAGATACGTTGAGCTTCTTGGGCCGCTTGCGTCCTAAGGGACAAGCACTCCTTATCGATGGTCGACTTGGCAAGGTCGATATACTCCTTGGCTTCCTTGTCCACTTCGGCCAATACCCTGGTCCTGTAACTTTCTGCCTCGGCTCTGACGGCACTAGATTGATCCAATTCGGATTGGCTGAGACTGTAGTTCTTGGCCGCCTCGGCCTCCATCTTCGTGGCCCGGTTCAACGCTCTCTGACCATCGGTGATTATCTCTTTGCAAACGTCTTTGGTGGCGTCCAGGATTTCCTTGGCTATCCTCTGGCGTTCGGTTTCCGCCAGCGTGCGGTCGGCCTTGGCCTTCGCCAACTGGTTTTCAACCGTCACGTCAAAGGCAACCGCCTCTTCCCAGCGGTTCTTGGCCAGATCCGGCAATGTGTCCCAAGACAAAGCCAGCGGCGTATCGCTCTGGTTCCCTGTGTTATTCTTCGGGTTCTTCAATTTCTTATCCTCCCTCATGATGTGGCCCATGGATGTTCCTGGTTCAGCCGGTAAGCGCGGTCCAGATCCCCGCCATGATCAGCCATCTGGAATACGGTGGATTTCCAGCTTCGGTCACCCGGCTTCCGACTCAACTGTAGCGTCACCGCCCTCATGGCAGACAGGGTATCCGCACCCCTAGCCGCTAGGGGCGCCCCCATATCGAATAGTAGGCGGCCCCTGAGTTGACACTCTCGCTTGAGGCTGGGTATCATCGCACCGGTCTTCAAGAGTGATGCTTCCCTGATTCGAACTGCGAGGAAGGCCCCGATCCATGTCAACCAATCCGGTATCTGCGGCTTTGCGCAGCGGTCTGTTCACTAGAACCGTCGGCAAGCGCATCCTTTATTTCCAAGAACTTTCTTCCACCATGGACGAGGCGGCCCGTCAGGCCGAGGCCGGGGCGGAAGAGGGCACCGTGATAATCGCTGAAACTCAGCACGCTGGGCGGGGACGCTTTGGCCGGACATGGGTATCAGCGATGGGTAACCTGTACCTATCGGTGATATTTCGCCCCACACCGGTGGCGTTGGCCCAGTTGAACGTTGTTGCCGGAGTTGCCGTGGCCCGCGCGATCCGCAAAACCACCGGACTGCCCCCCAGCATCAAGTGGCCCAACGACGTGTTGGTGTCCGGCAAGAAGGCCGCCGGCATACTGGTGGAGACCGTGGCTGAGGGTCCGGAGGTATGCTATTCTGTCGTCGGCATCGGGATTAACATAACGATGGATGATGCCGATGCCGCAGCGCTGGATGGACAGGCCACCGGATTGGAACAGGCCGCTGGACGCCCTATCGCCAGAGCCGCAGTGCTCCGCCAACTTCTGACCGACTTGGACTCACTGTACCTACAGGTCACCGCCGGAAAGTCGCCCCAACCCGAATGGGTAGGCTTGCTGGATACCCTGGGCAAAAGGGTAAGGGTGACGTGGCGGGACGAAACCTGGGTGGGGCAGGCGGAACAAGTTGACGAGATGGGAAACTTATTGCTCCGGCTGGACGACGGCACCCTGGTAACAATGACCGCCGGTGATGTATCGCTGCACGGCCCAGAGGCCTAGGGCAGGCGGTATTGGCGCAGGGTACGACCCCCACCTTAATCCTCCCCCACAAGGGGGAGGAAATATGTCCCTTCCCCCTTTATGGGGGAAGGTTAGAGCCTGCCCTGAGTTCAGCCGAAGGGATGGCGGTCGTACCACTCTGGATCCAACTTAATTGGCATTAATCAAACAGACAGGAACGCCATGCTGGACAAACTTAGCCTGGACGGGAAAACAGTAATCATCACCGGTGGCGGCACCGGTTTGGGTCTGGCCATGGTCCGCGCGCTGGCGCGGGCGGGGGCTAACCTTGCCATCGCCGGACGCCGCCAAGGTCCGATAGACGACGCAGCCGCGGAGGTCGTGGCATTGGGAAGAGACGCCATCGCCATCTCCACCGACGTGACCGACTCCACCCAAGTGGAGCGCCTGGTAACGACAACCATCACCCATTTTGGTCAGGTAGACGTTTTGATCAACAATGCTGGGGCGGTGCAGGAAAACGTCAGCAAGCCATTATGGGACATCACCGATGACGAATGGCACATGGTCATGAACGTTAATCTGACCGGTCCGTTCTACTGCTCCAGAGCGGTTTCAAAGCCGATGTCGGAGCAAGGCCACGGCAAGATTGTCAACGTAGCCTCGGGCTTCGGATTGAGAGCCGGACGGGACATCTACATGTACTGCTGTAGCAAAGGCGGCCTGATTCAATTGACCCGGGTGTTGTCCTTCAACCTGGCCCGGTACGGCGTTACCGCCAACACCATCGTCCCTGGATTCATTCCCACATCCTCCACCGAATCGGATATCCGGGGCACGCTGCCCCGTTCCGGAGACTTCCTTCCCATCGGAAAACTGGGAACCCCCGAAGATCTAGGCCCCATCGCGGTCTTTCTGTCGTCCGAAGCCTCGGACTACATGACCGGAGAGATGTTCTTCGCCGACGGCGGCGGTCTGGCAGCCGGACTAGGCCCCACCGGTCACGCCCCCTTAGTCGCTCTGGAACCGTAAACACTTTCCTTTAGGAAAAGCTGATGCCTCTTCTCCCCGAATACGACCTGTCCGGCAAGGTAGCCATTCTGGCGACCACAGGTGGTGACCAAGCTCCCCATCTGGCTCTGGCTCTGTCGGAAGCCGGTGCGTTGGTGTTCACCATCGCACGACGCCAATCCCATTTAACTGCTGTCTTGCAAGCCTTGGAAGGAAGCTCCTTTGCCAACCGCGGTGGCGTAGTGGCTGATTTGGCCACCACACAGGGAACCTCTCTGGCGATGGAAGCCTTCGACCACCATGACAGTCCAGTGGACATCCTGGTGAACGATGTCCAGAGCATGTTCGCCAAACCCTTCGATGAAATAACGCTGGAAGAATGGGACGAGGTCCAATCCCGAAACCTGAAAAGTACATTCTTGCTCACCCAAGCAGTGGGCCGCCGTATGGTAGACAAGCAATATGGCAGAATCGTCAATCTGGTCTCCGGACTTGCGGAGCGGGGCATGATTAACACCTCGGCGTTCTCCGCCAGCCAAGCGGGCCTATTATCATTAACTCGTTCATTGGCCGTCGAGTGGGGCCGCCACAACATCAGGGTCAACGCCTTGGGCACGGGCTGGACTACCGCTGAAGATATACCGCTGGAAGTCCAGCAAGAAGAATTGCTGGTGCGTTACACCCCATTACACCGCAAAGGCCATCCCCGAGACATCGCCCCCCTCCTGGTCTACCTCTGCTCCGAATCCTGCGACTACACCACCGGCCAAGCAGTATACGTAGACGGCGGACTGAACGCCCATCCTTAACTCAGATACCCGGCAACTTCTAGATAGTCCCGTGTCATTTCGCTGAAGATACGCTAGGAGTCCGCACCCGATTTTATCGTCGGCACCCCTCTACCCGCGGGAGAGGGGCCGGGGGGTGAGGGCCCCCCAATTCCTACCGATTCACGGCCCTCGTTCAAGTTGAACCACCACAGGGGCTGCTGTACAATAGGCTCCAGTCCTCAACATGATGAAATGATGAGTCTTTCTTCTGATGAAATCGGTCACGCGCCTCCTGGGAATGTACGACACTCCCCAGGATTTTTGGTTACGGAAACGAAACCTCCAGGACCGGCTGGTGGAGTTGATTGGTAGCTACGGCTACCGTTATTTAGAGACGCCCATCCTAGAATCCACCGAACTGTTTCTTCGCAAAGCCGGCGGAGAACTGGCCTCCCGGATGTACAGCTTCACCGACGCCGGTAGCAACCACGTCAGCCTCCGCCCTGAATTCACCTCACCCATAGTCCGCCATTATTTGGAACAAGCCCCAGACGTCGCCCTGCCGGCCCGCTGGCAATACGCCGGTCCGGTGTTTCGCTATGACAAGGACGGCCAAGGCAGGGGTCAGTTCACCCAAGTCGGCGCCGAGCTTCTAGGCTCATCCAGCGTGATGGCCGACGTCGAGCTTCTAGGACTGGCGGCCCACGGCCCGTCTCAACTGGGCCTGACAGGCTATCAGATACGCGTCGCCAACCTGGACGTGGTGCACAGCGTTTTGGACGCAGTGGGCGTTTCCGATCGAGCCCGCACTTTCATCATGAGCAGCGTGCCCCGATTAAAGGAAGGACGGCAGGCTGTTCCGGACGTGCTTGAACAGGCCCGGCAACTACATCTGGCGATTCAAGATACTCCTGACGATGCTCTGGGCCAAGCGATCGACGGTTTGGACGACGCCCAGTCTCGCAAGGTTCTGCATGGTTTGCTTGACTGGACGGCGGCGGACCAATTCGGACAACGGGACCCCGATGACGTAGTTGACCGCTTATTGCGCAAGCTAAGAGGCGGCGACGACGTAGCAGTTTTGGAACGAGCGTTGAATCTTATCAGCGACCTGGCAGGCATCAGCGGAGAACCCGCCGCATCGGTGACGGCCCTGCGCAACGTTGTGACCGAAGCCGGAGCTGACATGGCTGCGGTTGAGAGATTTGAGGAGTTTCTGAATCTCGTTCAATCGGAGCCCGGAGTCGCTGAAAATCTGGTAGTGGACTTGGGGTTGGTTCGCGGCCTGGCTTATTACAACGGGCTTGTATTTGAAGTTACCCACCCCAGTTGCGAAACACCATTGGCCGGGGGCGGTCGTTACGACGACTTGGCCCAAGCCCTGGGTAGCCCGGAACCTCTGCCTGCTTTGGGTTTCGCTTACACCCTGGAAGCCCTTCTTGAAGCCGTCGAACACTCCGGCGCTGCGGATGATGGAGCTTCTGAAGCGTCCGGCGCGCTGGTCATAGCGGATAGCCCGAAAAGCTACCGGGCAGCGTTACGAGCCGCTTCGGACCTGAGGCAACAGGGCATCCAAACTGAATTAGACGTCCGTGGACGGGATCTGGGTGAAGGCCTCGTCTACGCTCGCAAGTCGGGTATGGCTCAGGTTGTCGTAGTCAGCGTAGACGGCCAGCGAACGGCCCACTCAGCCGAGCCGGACCGGCGGTAACCCATGTCATTGAAGGAAGAAACGGCTTTGCGACTGGTCCTGCCCAGCGACGGCGCCCTGCATGAATCCACTCTGAATTTTTTCAGCGCCTGTGGTCTGTCGGTTCTGCGTCCCAACAGTCGACGCTATACCGGCACTATCCCCGCCATTTCCGGCGTTGAGGTGCTGTTCCAAAGAACCGCCGACATCACCGAAAAGGTCGAGGAGGGCAGCGCCGAGTTGGGCGTTACCGGTTTGGACCGGTTGCTGGAATACCGTCACGACGATCACACCGTGGCTACTCTGATAGACGATCTGCGCTATGGACAAGCCGACTTCGTTCTCGCCGTGCCAAACTCATGGCTTGATGTGACATCGGTTTCCGACCTAGCAGACCTGGCATTGGAGTTTCGTCAGCAGGGTAAACAACTCCGCATCGCCACCAAGTACGCTCGGTTGTTGCGCCACTACCTGTTTGACCGGGGAATCAACCACTTCACTCTGGTTCCGGTAAGCGGCACCCTGGAAGCTGCCCCCGCCGCCGGGTACGCCGACCTGATCGCCGACATCACTGCCACCGGCACGACCATGCGGGAGAACCAACTCAAAACCCTGGAAGAGGGCACGATATTGGTTTCCCAGGCCTGCTTGATCGGAAACATCAACCTGCTCAAAGAATCCAAGAAATGTCTGAAACTGGCCCGCTCGATAATGGACGTCATGGAAGCCCATCTCCGAGCCGAGCCTTTCTACCGCATCACCGCCAACGTTCAAAGCGCCTCCGCTCAGGAAGTCAGCGGCACCGTTCTGGCCCGGCCGGATCTTGCGGGACTTCGAGGACCCACCATCGCCAGGGTCTACAACATTGAGGAAGAGGACTGGTATAGCGTTAGCTTGCTCATCAAGAAGGGCCAGCTTCTGGAAGCGGTGGACCACCTGCGGAGTTGCGGCGCGGTAGACATAGCCGCATCCCAAATAACCTACCTGTTCGATGGCTTCTCTTCGGCGTACCACCAACTGTTCGAGAACGGAGAGTCTTAACGGCATGCCCAATCTGCCGATGCACATATATCTGGCCAACCAGGCCGCCGAGCAACTGGACTGGGGAAGCATCCAGGACCACGTCGGAAGCTTCTTCCTGGGGTCCACAACTCCGGACATCCGGGCGATGACCGGCTGGCCCAGAGAACGGACCCATTTTGCCACTCTGTCGCTGGAGTCAGTCGGCACCGGGGTCCGCACCATGCTGGAAAGCTACCCGAACCTGGCCGACCCCGGCAACCAGACGCCGGCTACCCGGGCCTTTATCTTGGGATACATCAGCCACTTGGTGGCCGACGAAGTTTGGATCACCACCATGTACCGAACCTACTTCGACGGCGAGAACAATGTTGCCTGCGACGACGTCGAGGCCAACATGTGGGACCGGACGCTCCAACTGGAGATGGACCGCAAAACCTTTGCCGCCATGGACGGCTTACACCAAGCCGCTGAGGACATAATCTGCGGCGATCAAAGCGTGGATGTTGGGTTCCTAGAAGTCGACCTTCTCCAAGAATGGAGGGAGTGGGTCGGCCGGTTCATGACTCGGGATTTCAGCTGGGACAGATTGAAACGGGCCATGAACCGCATGTACCGCGACAACGACGACGTTCAGCAAACCGTGGACAAGTTCCTGCAGGGGATGCCCTACAGTTTAGAACGCATATATGAGAAGATTCCCGAAGAGCGGTTGGACGCCTACCAGGCACAGGTCTTGGCGCAAACGGTTTCCCATGCTCGCGAGTATATGAGTGGAGTATAGGGGTTCTAAGGTTTCGATATGGAAATAGATGAAGTCCAGGCTGGCTATGAATCGGCACGGCCAAAATACGAGCAACTGAAAGGCGAAATAATCTACATTCTCGAAAGCGCGTTAGCGCAACGGGGTATCGCCATTCACATGCTGGAAGGACGCATCAAACCGGTCGACTCGCTAATTGCTAAAATGGAGCGGCAAGAAACTGAGCCGCCATTTGAAGAAATAGTAGATATCTGCGGGATTAGGATTATTGGCCTTTTTCTGTCCGATATCCAGGAGATTGGAAAGCTTCTCGAGGAAACATTCGACCTAGAAAGTACTGATGACAAGATAACCGCAAAGCCCCACGAAGAATTCGGCTACCTATCAGTGCACTATGTAGCAAGGCTGCCTGATAGTTTCAGTGGCCCTCGCTACGACGGAATCAAGGGATTGCGATTCGAGGTGCAGGTTAGAACTATCGCAATGCACGCCTGGGCGACAATTTCGCACTATTTGGATTATAAGTCACCGAATGCGATACCATCAAATCTGCGTCGGGACTTTAATGCTTTGAGCGCAATGTTCTATGTTGCCGACTCTCATTTCGAGTTGTTTTTTAGCTCCAGCCAACAGGCCAGACTACAGGCCGAGCAAAAAGCACAAATTGCCAATACACTAGGAACCGAAGAAATAAACCTCGATACACTTACGGCTTACCTGAAGAAAAAGTATCCGACGCGAGATAGTACTAGTTCAGTCGGAATTTCAGATCTTGTCGAGGAACTAGTGGCGTCTGGTTATCAAACGATTTCACGGCTAGATTCGGATCTTGACCGCTCGAAAGAGGCGTTCATCATCTACGAAGCTGAAAATCCGCCTAGGCCAGGCCCGCAATATGCCGATGTCGGTGTTGTTCGTGTGGCGCCCAGCATTGCTAACGAAGAATTTCTGAGTGCGAGAGGACAGGAAGCACTCACGATGGCCGACCGATATCGACAATATCGGAGCCACGTAATAGATTCAGACGCGGTGTCGGCATAGTAGCAATCCCTATAATTCGTCTATAACACGGTTAGCAAGAAGGACAAGATAACGTGGAACTTAAGCTGATTAAAGGGGTTGAAGGCGCGGAGGCAGTTCTTACCCGTTTAGACCCCCTCGACTTTAGCGGCCTGCCCGAATCCGTCTCGGCCCAGACCCGCCGTATCTTTGGCGAGGGTGTTTCGCCGGAGGAGTCGGTCATCCGCATCCTGCGCGATGTCCGCGCCACCGGAGACACAGCGGTGCGCCATTACGCCAAGATGCTGGACAACATCGACCTACAGGACATGCTGGTCAGTCCCGCCCAGATGGACGAGGCGCGGGCCGCTGTCTCCGATGACCTTCGCAAGTCCTTGGAGTTGGCCGCTCAACGGGTGAGAGAGTTTCATGAAGCCGTCATGCCCTCGGATTGGCTGGATGAAAACAAAGGCTTGGGCGAACTTGTGCGTCCCTTAGACCGGGTTGGCCTTTACGCCCCCGGCGGCACCGCCGCCTATCCATCCACTGTCCTGATGACAGCGGTCCCCGCCCGGGTCGCCGGAGTCAAAGAGATTATCCTTGCCACACCACGCCGGGGGAACGAACCCTTGAACCCGGCAGTACTGGTTGCGGCGGAGATTGCCGGGGTGGACGCCATCTACCAGGTAGGCGGCGTTCCGGCCATCGGAGCCATGGCCTACGGGACCGATTCCATCGCCAAAGTAGACAAAATATGCGGACCCGGCAACCTGTTCGTTGGGTTGGCCAAGAGCTTGGTGCAAGGCCAAGTGGGCATCGACGGCGTGTTTGGTCCCACCGAGACCATCGTCGTCGCCGACGGATCGGCCAGCCCCATATTCTGCGCCGCCGACATGATTGGCCAAGCCGAACACGACCCTATGGCCACTGCCATCCTGGTGACCGACTCCCAGTCGCTGATAGATCAGGTGCAATCGGAGTTGGATACCATGTTGGCCGCTACACCCAGGGGGGAACTGGCCCGCAGCGCATTGGAGCGTCGGGGCAGAATCGTCCTGGTTGATTCCCTGGACCAAGCCGCCGACCTAGTCAACAACATCGCCCCCGAGCATCTTTGCCTGATGGTCTCCGACCCTTGGACCTGGACGGACAAGATTAGGCACGCCGGCGGCCTGTTCCTCGGCGAATTTTCTCCCGAAGTGATGGGCGACTACATCGCCGGTCCCAGTCACGTGATGCCCACCGGGGGCACCGCCCGATACAGCTCGGCCCTCAGCGTGCACCAGTTTCTGCGCCGCATGCCGGTGGTCGGGCTTAGCCCCTCGGACTTCCAGCGTTTGGGGCCGTCAGCGGTACAGATCGCCAATGCCGAGGGCTTAGCGGGACACGCCAGCGCCATCCAAGTAAGGCTTGACTACATTGAAAGCGGGGCCGCTGCAAAATGAACAACATTGAAAACCTCCAAGAAATGATGTTGCCCCACATCCGCCGCTTGAAGCCCTACCACGGGGTTGACCCCATGGAGGTCATCGCGGAACGGGCCGGTATCCCGGCGGACCAAGTGATTCGCCTCAACGGCAACGAGAATCCCTTCGGCCCTTCGCCTGTAGTGAACGAGGCGCTGGGCAATTTCCAGTTCTACAATCACTACACCGACCCGGAGCAGCGCAAGCTAAGGAGCGTCCTTTCCAAGTATCTGGGTGCGCCTGCGGAGCGAATCGTCGCGGGCAACGGCAGCGACGAGTTGATCGACCTGCTGT
Organism: uncultured bacterium; assembly: GCA_963997925.1. Taxonomy (GTDB): domain Bacteria; phylum Chloroflexota; class Dehalococcoidia; order Lucifugimonadales; family UBA3495; genus UBA11650. The sequence goes on along the minus strand of CAXEOX010000005.1, from coordinate 35,588 downwards.
TGCGCATGTTTCTGGGGCCGGGCGAGAACATCATCATCCCGTCGCCCACCTTCGGCATGTACTCCTTCACCGCTGACATCTGCGGCGGTGAAGCCCTGTCCATACCCAGTGACGAGAACTTCGAGATTGACGTAGAAGCGATGGTAACGGCGATGACGCCCAAGACCAAAGCCGTCTTCCTCGCTTCGCCCAACAACCCCAGCGGCAATATCGCCACCGAAAGCCAGATCAGGGCCTTGCTGGAAACGGGACGTTTGATAGTCGTAGACGAGACCTACTACGAGTTCTGCGGCGAGTCGGTCATGCCCTTGATGGAGGAATATCCCAACTTAGTGATACTGCGTACCTTCAGCAAGTGGGCCGGACTAGCCGGTCTGCGCATCGGCCTGGGTGTGATGCAAGAAGAACTGGCCCAGACCATGATTAGCATGAAGCCGCCTTACAACGTGAACACCGCCGCCGAGGTCGCCTTGACCGCTTCATTGGAAGACACGACGGTTCTGCTGGAACGGGTAAAGTCCATCGTGGCCGAGCGGGAACGGATGATGGGACTGCTGCAGAAGATTCCCGGCATCAAAGCCTGGCCTTCTCAAGCCAATTTCATCCTGTTCAGCCTCCCCGAAGGACAGGGAGAACGCATCTTCGAGGGCCTGTGCAGCCGTGGGATATTCCTGCGCTACTTCAACACCCCCGTGCTCAAGGACTACATCAGATCCAGCGTCGGATTCCCCCACGAAACCGACGCCGTGGTAGCGGCCCTAACCGAACTGGTGGGGGCAGCATAAAGTGGCATCGGAAGAACAGATCGCCGCGCCTCGGATCGGGACATTAGAGCGCAACACCAGCGAGACCGAGATATCGGTCACCTTTAACCTGGACGGTAAAGGCGACTACGACGTCGATACCGGCAACGGCTTTCTGGACCATATGATTAACCAGCTAGCACGGCACGGTCTGTTTGACATAACGCTCCACGCCAAAGGCGACACCCACACCGGATGGCACCACTTGGTGGAAGATGTCGGCATCCTGTTAGGCCGCTGTTTCAGACAGGCCTTGGGCGACGCTCGAGGCATCCGGCGCATGGGCCACGCCATCGTTCCTCTGGACGAGACCCTGGCCATGGTCGTTGTCGATTGCAGCGGCCGGGCCTATGCAGAGGTGGAAACGGGACTGGACAACGTTATGGTGGAAACCCTGTCCGGCGACCTCATCGGCCACCTGCTAGAGTCCTTCGCCATCGAGGGGCAGATCAACCTGCACGCCAAGATCCTTGCGGGAGTTAGCCCCCACCACAAAGCCGAAGCCCTCTTCAAAGCCCTAGCCCGCGCCCTCCGCGACGCCGTGGAACCAGACCCCCGAGGCGGCCATCAAGTCCCCAGCACCAAGGGGACGATTACGGAGTAGAGATTCAGATTCCTGCAGGGGACTAGGCTTCAGACGCACGTAGGGGCACGGCTAGCCGTGCCCCTACCCATTTGGGACCATCTTAACTTATACCGCCGGGTCGTTACCTGCCCTTTCTGGCTAGGAACTCCGGGAAGGCATCTTCTACGCCGTAGCCCTTGACCACTTCTCTGGTGAAATGGCGCTCGTTCTCGAACTGTTCTAGTAGGTTGGTGCTCAGACCATCAAGCAGAAGTTTCTTCATGCCAATCACCGTCTCGTGCCGGTTGCCGGCGATGGTAGTGGCAATCTCCATGGTCTTGGCCCGGAGTTCCTCTTTGGGAACCAGGTGGTTAATCAGACCGATGCGAAGGGCTTCTTCCGCCTCCACCACACGTCCGCTGAACAGCAGTTCCTTAGCCATTGGCCAACCAACCTGATTGGGCAAAGTCCAGCTGCAGTTGATTCGTCCGTAAGCTGCGGCCAAGAACCGGAACTTGGTATTTTCACAACCGATGCGGAAGTCTAGCGACGAAGAGAGCACCGCCGCCCCACCGTAGGCCAGACCATTCATCATACCGATGATTGGTTTGGGACAAGCCGAGATCTCGTAGGACCGGTAGCCGCGCTCCGCGTCTCGCGCTTCCATCTGCTCTTCGGTCAGGTTACGGGCGGTCTCCCGCTGCTCGTGGATGTCTCCGCCGGCGGAAAAGGCTCGCTCTCCGGAGCCGGTGACTACCAGACAGCCAATCTCATCATCGGCGTTCGCCGCCATCACGGCTTCGTGCAACTCCGTGCCCAGCTTCCGGTTCATGGCGTTCAAGACTTCCGGGCGATTCAACGTGATAATCGCCACTCCTTCTTCGTTCTCTACCAAGATATGCTCGTAAGGCATCTGCCCCTCCACTTTTCTGCTAATTAGAAGCCGTTTTTCGTGGCGCCTAACATCCTGTCCACTTGGACAGCTTCAAGCGCCATGCGTTTAGAATTGTATGGTCTGGCGCAGGGGTAGTCAATTTGCCTCGTTTCGGGTGGCTAAACCCCTGTGTTACACTGCTTGAGGCGTGGGACAAAGTCCCCTAGTAGCCCCACTTTCGTAAAGGGGGGTTGGGGGGATTCACCCCGGCAATCCAACTTAACACCAACCCCAGGAGGTTCCCCCAAGTGCCAGGAAAGATGAAAGCCGGCGAAGCCGTAATTGAACTCCTCCGTCAGGAAGGAGTCTCCCATATCTTTGGAATCGTAGGTTCGTCCTTCTTGGACATCCTCGACCCTCTCTACGATCGTACCGACCTGGAGTTCATCGGCGTTCGCCACGAGCAGGGAGCGGCACTGATGGCCGATGGTTTCGGACGGATATCGGGCAAGCCCGGCGTAGTCCTGGTGACCAATGGGCCCGGCGTGTTGAACCTCACCTTCGGTGTCGGCTCGGCCTACGTGGCCCATTCGCCGATGATCATTCTGGCTCCCTCAGCATCCCGGGAGCACCAGTGGCGGGACTCCACGCAGGAGTTCGACCAGGTAGCTCTGTTCAAGCCGATAACCAAAGCCTGCTTCCCGGTTAATAAGATAGAACGCCTACCCGACGCCTTGCGCCACGCCTTCCGGGTCGCCACCTCGGGCAAGATGGGACCGGTCATGGTTGACATACCCAGGGACCTGCTACCGGGAGCGGAGATCGACCTGGAAGCGCTGCCTCCCGAGTCGTACCGGAGCGGACAGACCCGAAACCGGGGCGACCAGAACTTGATCGACAAAGCGGCCAGCGTGCTGCTAACTGCCCAGAACCCGGTAATCGTTGCCGGAGGCGGCGTGCAATGGAGCAACGCCGCCGATGAAGTCGTCCGCATGGCCGACATGATTGGCGCAGCCATCACGACTTCCTACGGGCGCGCCGACGCCGTGCCCAACGACCATCCCTTGTACTTGGGGCACCTGGGCCGGTTGGGCTCGGAAGAGGCCATCGAATCTGCTCGCCAGGCCGACGTTATCCTGGCAATCGGCACGCGGCTAGGCCAGTCCACCGCCTTCTACGACAACCGCTATATCCCAGCCGACGCCAAGATTATCCAGATAGAGATCGACCCCGAGGAATTGGGCCGCAACTACCCGGTAGCCGTGGGTATCGAAGGCGACGCCAAGGCGGTGATGGAGGGTCTGATAGCGCAGGTCCAACAAGCCGAACCCCGTCCCAACCAGAAATGGGTTGACGACATAGGTGATTTGGCTGCCCGCCGCAAGCGTCGATTGGACGCCGAGGCAACGGACAATTCCATGCCAATGAAACCCCAGCGGGTCTACGGCGAGTTGCGCCGGGTCATGCCCCGCGACGCTATAATCGCCCTGGACGCCGGATTGGCGCCCAACTTCGGGCAGGACCGCCTGAACTACTACGAGCCTCGAAGCTTGATGACATCCCTGGACCTAGGCGGATTGGGCTTCAGTTTCCCGGCGGCTCTAGGCGCAAAATTCGCCGCACCGGACCGGCCCGTGGTCAACTTCAACGGCGACGGCGGCTTCCTGTTCAACGCCCAAGAGTTCGCCACGGCAGTGCGCTACGGGTTGAAAGTGATTACGGTGGTCATGAACAACAACTGTTGGGGTTCGGAAAAAGCCTACCAACGCTACGCCTTTGACGAGCGGTATGTCGGCGCGGACACCAACAACCCCCGGTACGACAAGTTTGCTGAACTCTTCGGAGGCACCGGATTCTACGTGGAACGCCCCGAAGACATCGGCAACGCGTTCTTGGAAGCCCTGAACACCGACGGTCCCAGCATCATCGAGATTCCCACCGACCCCGATGAGATGCCCCGTCCGGCCCGTTTATCCGACGTCCAAGCTCCCAAATAATAATCTTAACGAAGAGATGCTAAGTAGCCGACCATCAGAGATTATCGTCGCTGATGGCTGACTGCTGATAGCTGAAAACTTTTATGCAACAACCACTCCTACCCAAGGAAATCACCCTGGAAGACGGGGCCATCATCATAATGTGGGATGACGGCCATCGGAGTCCGTACCCCCATCGCTTCCTTAGGCTTCGTTGCCCTTGCGCCAATTGTGTCGACGAGATGACGGGTAACCCCAGGCTAGACCCCGACACGGTGCCTCAAGACGTCAAGGCCATCGACAACATGCCGGTGGGTAACTACGCCGCCCAATTTCTGTGGACCGACGCCCACTACACCGGTCTCTACACCTACCGGTACTTGCGGTCGATCTGCACATGTCTCCAGTGCAACGCCGCCCGGTCTGAGGCCGGAGGCCCCCCGGTCTAAACACGATTCTTTGGCGCCTGTCCACTTCAGCAAGACCGACGGGCGCAGTGCCTGACGGTCCCCGGATGTCCCAGATTCACGTGGGAGCTTAACTGACTCTCCGCAAAGGCCAGTCAGCCTTATCACTCCTCCAGACGGCGAAGGACCGGCCGCCAGATTCCGAGCCACACGGTAACCATCAGAGTCATGGCAACGGTACCGGTGATGGCGATGGGCCAACCGACCGCCTCAGCCCCCACCGCTAGGAGCAGGCCACTGAGGAAGTGGACCGCCGGAGCCAGTTGCAACACACTCATTACCCGGCCCCGCACCTCATTTGGAACATTAAGCTGCACCAGTGTGGTCGCCAGCGTCCAGAATAACCCGAGGCTGGTTACTCCCACAAAGAAGAACAATACCCAGGATGCCCAGTACCAGGGCGACCAAGCGAACAACGTCAGGACCACGAAGAGAAGAAGCAGGGACCCCACCATCAGCCGAGCTTTGTGACGGAAATCCCCCAGTGAGGCCACGATGAGACTTCCCAACAATGATCCCAAGCCCGCGCTCAACCAAAGCAGGCCGGTGCCGCCAGCTCCAACATCCAGCATATCTCTGGTGAATGCGGGCAAGACCTGACGGTAAGACATGGCAAAAAAGGTGAAAGCTAACGCCATCCCTATGATTGTGTACAACACGGGCGTTGAACGTATGTGCCGCAGCCCGGACAGGAGATCGCCTACCAACGATGCCTTTGGGCCTGGCGCTCTCGGCGGTAAGTCCTTGATCAAGAACAGAAAAAAAATTCCCGCCAGGTACATCCCTGCGTTCACCAACAGCGCGGGACCCGTCCCGGCCAGCTCGATGATTCCTCCCGCCAACGCCGGACCGACGATTTGCCCCGACTGATTGACCATGGTATGCAGTGCCACGGCGTTCATCATATCCTTCCGCTCCACCAAGTCTGCCACCAAGGCCTGTCGGGCCGGATTATTCAATGCCTGAACCGTCCCTAATAGGAACATGATGACGTAAACGTGCCAGATTTCCAGCACGCCGAAAATCTTCATGATCGCAAGGACGAGAACCAGGACCGACACCCCAAAACGGGTGGATATCAACAGCCTTAGCCGGTCCGAACGGTCAGCTATAATGCCGCCCAACATGGAAAAAAGCAGGTTGGGAGTACCGTAGATGAAGGCCACTAGGCCAAGCTGGACGGAAGAGCCGGTGACGTCCAGCACCAGCAATCCGAGAACCAGAAACTGCATACCCTGGGCCATGGACTGGGTGGCGGCGTTTATCCAGAACCAGCGGAAATTTCTATAGCGAAGGGCTGTAAAGACCTGGAACTGGTGTCTCCCCGCCTTAAGCCGCACCAACAATGGGTAGCTGGCAACCGCCATGACGAAAAGGCCAGCGGCCAGAATGAGCAGGCCGGCAAATGTCACGATGCGGGTTCTTTCATGAGAAGACCGGCTTCACACCACCGCCGTATATATTCATCACAGGAACGTGCCTCCATCGGCAGCGGCTCCTCCCATCTGACATCACTGAATCTTATTTCCTACCCGCATGAACTATGAGAGCCTAGAAAGTGTAGCAACACTATCCCATCGGTCAAGGAAATAGCGGCCCCGGCCGAGGATTCGGACCCCGGCACTATCGGCTGACATCCAGTTCTGAGCTTGCGTCTTGAGTTGGCTCCGGCGAACTGACCTGGTTATGAGAGCGAAAGGGCTTCCGTTTAACCGGTTTTAGCTTGGGTGCGGTGAACGAGTTGGACTTGAAGGAAAAGTTGGACAGAAGCCGCTGCCCAACTTCGCCGCAGGTAGCGCAAGGCACCGGTTCATCCATCCGGGAAACGGGGCGCATCGACTCAAATTCGGCGTCGCACTTGGCGCAATAATACTCGTAGATCGGCATTAGAACCTCCTGAATGTCCCCTCAATTCTAACGCTACTGCCGCCGGACGGCTATGGCCGTCGCGATCCCTTCTAGTTCAGGCATCTGAAATACGCGAGTCAACGCCCTCACCCCAACCCCTCTCCCTGAGGGAGAGGGGCGGTTCCGACGAAGTCTAGGGTAGAGTGAGGGTTCCTGACTCGCCTTCTAAGCGTTAGAATACCCAGGAATCCTGACCGAGGTGACAACATGCCCGAATCCAGTGACGTCGTCATAGTCGGCGGTGGCGCCGCCGGTTGCTCCGTGGCCTACCACCTGGCCCTGGCCGGGGTGAAATCAATCATTGTTGAAGGGCAAGGCGTTGCCACCCAGGCGTCGGGGTTCTCGGCTGGGGGACTGAACCCGCTGCAGGGCTCTGGGATTCCCGGCCCGTTGGGTCCTTTGGCGATGGAATCTTACCTGATGCACCTGGACCTGTTTAGTCAACTGCTGGAAGACACCGGCATAGACTACGAAGGGCGCATCATATCCCTGCTCAAAGTTGCTTTCGACGAAAGCGGATTGGGGGAACTTCAGGACACCGAAGACGTTTTCGCTCCCGTGGACGGTTTCGACGCCCGTCGACTGAACACCAAAGAGGTGCTGGAACTAGAGCCTCGCATCTCGCCCAAGGTCATCCAGGGCTTGGTAGCCAGGGGCAACGCTGCGCTGGACAGCTACAAGTACACCCTGGCTCTGCTTCAGTCGGCTGAAAAGCTGGGGGCCTCCATCCGATCGGGAACCGTCGCCGGGTTGGAAAAGGTGAACAACCGGGTGACCGAGGTCCGGCTGATCGACGACACGATATCTTGCGGACAAGTCGTGCTGGCCATGGGTCCTTGGTCCCGGAGGGCCGAAGCCTGGTTGGATACCTACATCCCGGTAGACCCGCTGAAAGGCGAGATATTGCGGACCGAACTCCCTGGCCCCCCGCTGTATTACGACATCTCCGGTGGGGGCGGATCCGTGACTCCCAAGCCCGATGGGTTGGTATGGTGCGGCTCCACCGAGGAATGGAAGGGATTCGACAAAGAGCCCACAGCCTCGTCCCGCCAGTCCATATTGGAAGGCGCGATACGCTTGATTCCGGACATGTCTGAAGCCCGTCTCTCGCTGCAAACCGCCTGCCTGCGTCCCGTCACCCCCGACTGGCTGCCCATAATCGGGCAGGTTCCCGGTTGGGACAACGTCTACCTGGCCACCGGCGCCGGAAAGAAGGGCATCCTTTTAAGCCCCGGCATCGGTAAATCAGTGGCAGATATCATGACGCAGGGCGAAACCAAGCTGTCCATCAGCGCTTTCAACCCAAACCGGTTCGCCTCTAACGAGATTTAATCATGCCTACCAACATCGTCATCACCGCAGGTTCTATCCGACTTGAAGCCGAGTTGAACGACACTTTCACCGCCAAGGCAATCAGCAATATCCTCCCCATCACCGCCGCGGCCAATACTTGGGGCGATGAGATTTATTTCTCGATGCCCATCACACTGGAACTGGAGAACGGCCAGGAAGTGGTTGATTTGGGCGATCTGGGTTATTGGCCTCCTGGCGGTGCTTTTTGCATCTTCTACGGCCTGACCCCAGCCAGCCAGGGGGACGAGATACGCCCCGCCTCCGCGGTGACAATCATCGGTAAAGTGCAGGGTGACGTCACCGCATTGAAACAGACGAGCGTGGAACAGGTGGTGATAGAAGCCGCCGAGGCGTAGTATCGGATATGCTCAAGTTAAACCAGCGAAACACCCCCTCACGCCCGTCCCCTCTCCCTAAGGGAGGGGGGTGGACCGATGAAATCGGGACGGGGTGAGGGCACACGCTTCAATCTGCAGAATCTTCGACACAGCAGGAGAACTCCATGACCACTACAACTGACACCGGCAAAGAAGCATCCGGCGCCCTCCGGGGAATCCGGGTCCTGGATTTTGGGCAATACATCCCCGGTCCTTTGCTGGGCATGTTGCTGTCCGACCAGGGAGCGGATGTGATTAAGATTGAACGACCGGGGGGTGATCCGGCTCGAGACCGGGACGCCTTCGCTACCTGGAACCGGGGAAAGCGCTCCATCGTATTGGATCTAAAGAACACCCAGGGCCGCCGACGGGCTCAGGCGTTGGCTGAGACAGCGGACGTAGTGATAGAGAACTTTCGTCCATTAACCGCAGGCAAATTGGGCATCGGATACCGCCAATTGGCCGCGACGAACCCCGGTTTGATCTACTGCTCTTTACCCGGATTCGGAGAGGAAAGCCCGTACCGGGACCGCAAGGGATGGGAACCGATAGTCGGTGCGGTGACCGGCGCCCATCAACAGATAGAAGGCACGACCGAGCCTTTGTTCTTACCCTTACCGGCGGCCAGCACCTTTGCGGCCATTCTCGGCGCTGGCTCGGTGGCCATGGCCCTAATAGCGCGCCACCAAACGGGGGTAGGACAATACATCGAAGTGCCCCTCCATAGCGCCATGTTCCCGGCCATCGGCGGCCGCTTGGTGCAGCTTCACGACATGGAGACCGAAGACCTGTTCGAGATGCCACGGATGATTATGGCCCGCCAGTACCAATGCAGCGATGGCCGGTGGGTACAGAACCACGGGATGTACGCCCGGTTCGTCAGCCAATTCCTGCAAGCGGCGGGACACCCCGAGTGGATCGAAGAGGTCGTCGCCGAATACGGCAGGCACGTCGACCCGGAAACCGGCCAGATGTGGCTGGAGCGATTTAAAAAGTTGTTCTTGGAACGAACTGCCAAGGAGTGGGAAGACGCCATCAACGCGGAAGGCGGCGCCTGCACCGTGTGCAAGACCGTGGACGAGTGGCTTGTTCACGAACATGCAGTGGAAGCGAAGATGGTGGTTGAGGTCGACGACGCCAAGCTCGGCCTGATGAAACAGCCCGGCGTGCAGGTCAGATTACGGGGCACCCCCGGAGCCATCCAAGGCAGGGCTCCCACATTGGGAGAGCACACCGACCAAGTCATGGCGGAACTCAGGACCGCAACTAAGCCAGCACCGGCGCCGCCAGCCAACGGCCAACCGGACATCCTGGCGGCGCTACAAGGGGTTCGGGTATTGGACCTTTGTATCGTCCTGGCAGGGCCGACTTGTGGCCGCACTTTGGGGGACTTCGGCGCCGACGTTATAAAGATCGACGACCCGGCCAGGCCCTATGACATCAGTGGCTCGCTGGACGTTAACCGGGGCAAGCGCAGCATCCTTCTGGATCTGAAAAGCGACCGTGGCCGGGAAGTGTTCTGGAAGTTGGTGGAGACCGCCGACGTGGTGGTGGAGAACCACCGCAACGGCGCGTTCGATCGACTTGGCTTGGGATACGAGGACGTGAAGAAGCGTCGCCCGGACATCGTTTATGCGTCCCTCAACGCCTTCGGGTACGACGGACCCTGGAGCCAGCGGGCCGGTTGGGAGCAATTGGCTCAGGCCACCAGCGGCATCCAGGTTCGGCGTGGCGGAAGGGACGGCACTCCTACCCTCCTCCCATACGCCCTGAACGACTACGGCACCGGTCTGCTGGGCGCATACGCCGTGGCTTTGGCGCTGCACGAGAAGAACCGTACCGGCCAAGGCCAATCGGTGGACTCGGGGCTGGCTCTGACGGCAGGTCTGCTCCAATCCCCATACTTCCTGGACTACGAAGGATTCCAACGAGACGAACCGGAAGGCTTCGATGTACGTGGCCACTCAGCATTGTCCCGCTTATACCCCACATCCAGCGGCTGGATGTACCTGCATTGCAATGACGAACGGAGTTGGAACGGACTAACTGCGTTGCGGGAATTCGCGTCCCTCGCGTCCGACTCTCGTTTCGCCACGGCCGAAGGCCGGAAGGACAGCGATGCCGAATTGACCGCCGGATTGAACGGAATCTTTCCAAGCAAATCAACTCAAGAGTGGGTCGACCTGCTGGCCTCAAAGAATGTGAGCGCCATCGAGAATCTCGCTCCTGCGGACTTCCGGGACGATTCCCACGTTCGTGAAGCCGGACTGGTCGTCACCAGGGACCATCCGGGCCGAGGCAGCGCGGACCATGTGGGCGTAGCCCCCCGGCTGTCCAAGACGCCCGTCAGGCTGGGAGTTCCGGCACCCTTGCTTGGAGCGGACACCAGGGAGATTCTCCAAGAGACCGGCTATAGCGCAGCGGAGATTAAATCTTTGATGTCGGCCGGAGTGGTTGCCACTGCGCCACGTTAAGCGGGTGCCTCGCGTTAAGCCGGTGCCTAAAGAAGAGCGTTCCAGATATGAATCCCGGATGCAATCCAGCCCGGTGACGTGGTAAACTGCCCATAGTTCCAGCGCCAAGGGGGTCCAGGTTGTTAAGCGTCTACAATACCCTTACCAAACGGATCGAAGAAGTCCAACCCATCAAGCCAGGTTTCCTCAGCATGTACACCTGCGGTCCCACGGTGTACCGGGACGCCCATATCGGCAATCTACGCACCTACTTGATGGCCGACTGGATCCGCCGGATCGCTGAGGCTAACGGCCTTGAGGTCTATCACGTCAAGAACATAACCGACGTGGGACACATGCGTCAGGAGTTGGTGGAAACCGGTGGCGACAAAGTGATTTTGGCCGCCATCGCTGAAGGCCGGACGGTTCAAGACATCACCAAGTATTACGCTGACATCTTCCACCGGGACGAAGCCCGGCTAAACATAAAGGACGCTCACGTATTTCCTTGGGCAACCGAGCACATCACCGAGATGGTTTCCATCGTCGAAAAACTCATGTCCAACGGCTACGCTTATGAAAGAAACGGCAACGTCTATTATGACGTCGGCAAGTTTGAGGAGTACGGCAAGCTCTCCAACAACACCGGCGCGGACCTCTTGGAGGGAGTGCGGGCAGAGGCAGACCCTCTGAAGCGAGACCCCAGAGACTTCACTCTTTGGAAAGCCGCCGAACCGGGCCGTGACCTTAAATGGGGCAGCCCTTGGGGCGACGGATTTCCCGGTTGGCACATCGAATGCTCCGCCATGGCCGAGAAGTATCTGGGTAAAGAGTTCGACATCCACACCGGTGGCGTCGACAACATCTTCCCCCATCACGAGGATGAGATTGCCCAGAGCGAGGCCGCTTTCGGCCAGCAACACGTCCGATATTGGGTCCACGCCCAGCACCTCCTCGCCGATGGCGCCAAGATGGCCAAGTCTTCCGGTAACGTTTTCCTTCTGGATGAGTTAATCTCCCGGGGGTTCGCCCCCCTGTCCTTCCGGTACCTCTGTCTGACAATCAGATACCGGCACCGGATGAACTTCACTTTCAATTCGCTAAAAGCTGCGGAAAAGGCGCTGACCAACCTGCGCCACCGCATCTGGACCTGGAAGTCATTGCCCCCGCTGGCCGAGCTTCCCGACGAGGTAGACGAATGGCGCAAGAAATTCTGGGCGGCGGTGGAGAACGACTTGGACATGCCAGCGGCGTTGGCTCAGACCTGGGACATGGTCCGTTCCGACCTACCAGGACAAGCCAAATTGGCCCTTCTGTTGGAATACGACCAAATCTACGGTCTTGATCTGGACGAAGTGCCCGTGGAATATGCGGTGCCTGAACCGGTGGCCGCCTCTGTTGGCCAGCGGGGCAGCCTGCGCCAGGAAGCCGACTATTCGGCGGCCGATGCACTGCGCGCCGACATCCTTTCCCAGGGATTCCTGCTGGAAGACACCCTGGAAGAGGCCCGCATCCGTCCCAAAACAGCCTTGGAGCAACAGCGGGAGCGTTGGGCTTCAGTGTCGTCATCCCGTGAAGTAGAATCGCTGCTGGATCAGCCAGCCAAGTACGACTTCACCTTCGTTCTGAACGCATATGGCCATCCCGGTGACGTTGAGCGCTGCGTGGGCAGCATGCTCAAGTACTCGGGAGACTTCTCCAACGAGATAATCGTCGTGGACAACGGTTGCACCGACGGAACCGCCGAATGGTTGGAGGAGTTCCAGTCATCCCACGACACCCTAAGAGTGATTCACTGCGATCATAACGTGGGCGACGCCGCCGGGAAGAACATTGCCCTCAAGCAAAGCTTAGGCCGAAACATAATCATGCTGGACGGCTCAACGGAGATTGTCGGCAACATCCTGGGCCCCATTGGTGAACGATTGGCTGAAGAGACCATCGGCATCTTCGGTCCCTATGGTCTGTCCACCGACGACCTACAGCATTTCCATGAAGAAGTAGAGGAAGGCGAAGCAGACGCTATGCAGGCCTACTGCATGTCCTTCCGGCGGGAACTCGTATCCACCGTGGGTCTGATGCGGGAGTGCTTCCGCTTCTACCGCAACCTGGACATCGACTACTGCTTCCAGTTCAAGGACAAGGGCTACCGCATCGTCTCGGATGGCTCCCTCCCATTTGTCCGGCACGAGCACCGGCAGTGGACCGAACTCGACGATAACCAGCGGGACGAGCTAAGCCGAAAGAATTTCGGCCGCTTCCTTAGAAGATGGGGTAACCGGCCGGAGTTACTGATAGCTGCCGATGCGAAGGGGTTTGGCTTCCAGGGCCATAGTCACTAACCCTCTCGTTTCCTGAAGTTTTCGGCCAGCGAGCCCAGGTCCAGGGAATAACTCCTTCATTGCGGGATTATTCTGATTCGAGATAGTTTTCAAGTCCCATCGGCCTAGTTTTGAATATCATCTCGACGCAGCCCAACCGGTTACGCTTACAGCTATCAAGTACTTTACGGAATGCATCTATCATCCAGCTATAAGGCCCAGCGAATGTCCGCTCCCAAATTGAGTTATCCACGCATTTTAGATACTTATCCAGCTTTATATTTTCTATTGACGGCATTAGGGCAGGGTGCTAGAGTCCACCCAGACCCCAAGACCCCGGATTCCTGGCCACATCAACGACTCCGCCGGGATCGCTGCCGATGACGGAAATCTCAGAGCGGTTATTGGCCGGCGACAGGCGGGTATTGTCCCGGGTGATTTCCCAGTTCGAAAGAGGCGACCCGGAAGCCTCGCAAGTGCTCAAGGCGATAGACCCCCACACCGGCAGCGCCTACACGGTGGGGATAACCGGTCCCCCGGGGGCTGGCAAGAGCACGATGGTCGATCGGCTCACCCAATTGCTGCGGCAAGAAGGATTGAAGGTCGGCATAATCGGGGTGGACCCGACGAGTCCGTTCACAGGCGGCGCTATTCTGGGGGACCGCATCAGGATGCAGCGCCATTACCTGGATGACGGAGTTTTCATACGTAGTGTGGCAACCCGGGGATCCTCCGGTGGGGTTCCCAGAATAGTGAAGGGTGTGGTGAGGCTGTTGGACGCTGGTGGGATAGACGTGGTATTGGTCGAAACAGTGGGCGTCGGGCAGTCGGAGTTGGGTATCATGGAGGTTGCCGACACGATTCTGGTAACTATGATGCCGGAATCCGGAGACGCGATCCAAACCCTGAAAGCCGGCATCATGGAGATTGCCGACATCTACGTGGTGAACAAGTCGGACCGTGATGGGGCCAACCAGATGGCGGCCGCCATAAGAGGAAATCTAGGGTTGGATTCTTCCCATCGAGATTGGGATCCACCGGTACTACAGACTCAGGCGCTCACAGGTGAAGGAATAGAAGAACTTTGGGCTAAAGTCCAAGAACATCGAGATTATCTGGCATCCTCTAAGAAATTGGAAGAACTAAGGTCCCAGCGGCGGAAACAGGAGTTTTTGGAGGCGGTGGAAGAGGAGGTGGGACGCAGGTTAAAGGCCCTCGTAGAGGGCAACCCAACCCTGATCGCTACGTTGGAGAAAGTGGCCATTAAAGACGCGGAGCCATTTTCTTCAGCCATCAACTTTTTGGAGTCATTCCACGGGGCCGACGGTTTGCTAGGCTCTCTCTTCGGCAAAGAAGAGTAGCTTTCCCAGCATCCGCCACCCCATGAATCCGGTGAGGTATTTAACTGTTTCCTTGCGGGGAACCGCGATGATTAACAGGTCTCACCTTCGGAGTTTTGATATGATTTTCGGCGTTGATCTCAGAGCCTCGCCAAAACGTCCCAGCTCGGTAGTAGCGCTGGACGACGAAGCAAAACTGTCTTTCCTCACCAACTTTAGCGACGACAGCGAGCTTTTTGAGATGGGTCAAACCCACCAGCCAAGCCTGATTGCCATCGGTGCACCGCTGAGTTTGCCTACCGGGCTATGCTGTTTGGAAACGACCTGTTCCTGCCAGACGGAAACCCTTCAAAAGAAGGGCCGTCAGGCCGAGTTGGAGCTTTCCCGCATGGGTATAAGCTGCTTCTTCACCAATAAGCGCTCAATCATCCGTACATTGATTTACCGGGGCATAGACATCAGCCGTAAATTGACCGAACAAGGTCATAAGGTGATTGAGGTTTACCCCCACGCAACCAAGACCATTCTCTTCGGAGACAAGGTGCCTCCCAAGAGCAGCCCCACTAGTTTGCCCTTCATGAAGGAAAGCCTTACACCTCTGGTGAAAGGCCTGGATAAGCACCTGGACGAACTGGACCGCAACACCTGCGACGCAGTCATCAACGCCTACACCGCCTTGCTTCATTCCCAACAGGAAACCGACATGCTGGGGACCGATGAAGAGGGGTGGTTGGTTCTCCCCCGCCTTCCTCGCTAGTCACACGCAACTAAAGCAAAACCGCCCTTGGGCCTGGCCTGAGGGCGGTTTTGTCTCCAACGCATCTGGCTCCTTCCGCCTCGCCAAGTCACGATTGATGCTTCGGCATCGATTGTTCCCATTGGCTTACAGGCCAATCGGCCCCCATTTGGGTACCAATTAGGCACCTTGTATTAGTATCGAATCGGTGCCTACACTGGTAATAAGGGACAGTGATCTGTCCCAAATCCGTTCGGGAGGTACGGCGTATTGGAACTGAACATAAAGGCAAAAAATGTCGACGTAAACCAACAACTCCGGGGACACATCGAACGTAAATTTGGCGACCTCATCCGCCATCTCCCAGCCATAACCAATGTGAACGTGGAGTTATCTTCCCAGGCCACCCGCTCCCAAAGCGACCGAATGGTAGCCCAGGTAACGTTGAACGTAGACGAATCACTGCTACGGGCTGAACAACGGGCAGCCAACGCTGTAGAGGCGATCAATCTGGTGGCCGGGGTCTTGGACCGGAGGATCGAGCGGTACAAGAGCCGGACCTATCGTAGCGAAAGGGCCAAGCAGGTCGCTCCGCTGGTGGACCAACAGGCCGAGGACGATTCCCCAATTCCGGAGGAACGGAAGTTGTAGGCGGCGGCAAACTGGTTAAGGTCAAAAGATTCGACATGAACCCGATGACAGTGGATGAAGCAGCGTTTCAGATGCAACTGCTGGGGCATCGCTTCTTCATGTTTTTGAACACCGAGTCCAACGAGTACAGCCTGCTTTACCAGCGGGACGACGGCGACCTGGGAATGATTCAGCCAGAATCCAACTGACCCGATCCCGGCGGCGAATAACAAGAAGGCCGCGCTTCTCCCATTTCATATGGGATAGTGCGGCCTTCGACTTTCTCTGAAGTGCAGAATCAAGTCTGGTGATGGATAAGCCGGTTTAGCTGTTTCCGTCACCATTGTCTTGCTGATTCGAGTTGCCCATACCCAGGAATCCCGACAGCATGGAGGTGAACTCCATGGGGAAGATCCACTTTGTTGACGGGCTGTCTCCCAGGCCCTTCAGGGTTTCAAAGTATTGCAGGCTCATGGTTTTAGGGTCCACGGTATTAGCGACCTGGTTGATATTATCCAGAGCCGAGCTGAAGCCCTGGGCCCGCAACAGCTGGGCTTGCTGTTCGCCCTCCGCCCGGAGAATCACCGCTTGGCGCTCACCCTCAGCTTCCAGAATCGCCGCCTGTCTCTCACCCTCGGCCCGGTTGATCTGAGACTGACGTTGCCCTTCCGACTCGGTGATATCGGCGGTTTTGATGGCCTCGGCAGACTTCTCCCGCTCCATCGCCGCTTTCACTCCCTGAGGAGGGTCGATCTCGTTGACCGCTACTCCTTGGACTTTCACTCCCCAGCGCCCAGTATTCTCATCAAGAGATATCTGGAGTTCGTTCTGTATCCGTTCCCTTTCGGCCAGGGCCTCGGCCAGGGTGATGTTTCCGATGATCGACCTCAGTTCGGCAACCGCCAACGCCCGTACGGCGGCACGGTGGTCGGCGACGTTTAGAACGGATTTTTCCGCTTCTTCCTCAACCACTTTGAAATAGAGGACGAAGTCCATATCCACGACGACGTTGTCCTTGGTGATGTATTTTTGCGTGGGCACCCGGTCTACTTGCTCTCTGGTGTCCACCAAGCGTCCGGTATATATGACGGGAATCAGAAACCTGAACCCGGGTTCGGCGACCGACTCCAGGCGGCCCCACTTCAGTATCACCAGTCGCTCATACTGTTTAACAACCACTATTCCTGAGGCCATGATTACCTCCTAAATGGGGAAGCTTTTAGTTATTCGTATCATCTGGCGTTGAAACTGTCAGAATCAGGCCATCAACCTTGGTGACCATGACAGGTTCGCCTTGGGGGACAACGGTACCATCTTGGCTTACCGCTGTCCATGTTTCATCACCGAACCGCACCCGGCCGCGCGGGGCCAAGTCGATCGCCACAACGCCCGATGCGCCCAACAACGCCGGGCCTGTTGATTCGGGCGTTGCCATCCGGGACCGGTAGATGGTTCTTACGACGTAAAGCAGGACCAGACCAAGGATGGCAGCCATCCCTCCGAGAAGCCACAAGTTCACCGAAACCTCGGGCAATGTCGGCGACTTATCGCCGAATTGGCTGAAGAGTAGGAGTCCGCCCAACACGAAGCTGATGATGGATCCGACGCCAAGTATCCCGAAACCAAGGACCTGGGTTTCAATGATCGCCAACACCACCGCCAAGAGGACAAAGACCACTCCAGCCCAGTTCACCGGCAGGTTTCCCGCTGCCAGGAACGCCAGAAGCAGGCAGATGGTCCCGACTACGCCCGGTGCGATGAGGCCGGGGTTGAACAACTCTATAACCAGGCCCAGACCGCCCAGAGTCAGCAGGATGAATGAGACGTTGGGGTCGGAGATTACCTCCAGGAACAACTCCAGAATATTCTTGCCGAATCGCCGCGGCTCGATATCAAGTGTGTCCAGCGTCCTAGTGCCAGCTGAGGTTTCCACCTCCAGCCCATCTACCTGGGCCAGCAGGTCGTCAAGATCCTCGGCGATGAAATCAACCATGTTGAACTCCACCGCTTCCTTGGCGGTGAAAGACGC
Organism: uncultured bacterium; assembly: GCA_963997925.1. Taxonomy (GTDB): domain Bacteria; phylum Chloroflexota; class Dehalococcoidia; order Lucifugimonadales; family UBA3495; genus UBA11650. The sequence goes on along the minus strand of CAXEOX010000005.1, from coordinate 17,756 downwards.
CGCTTTCCGCACCGTCTCCTCCAGTTTGTCCTCATTACGGCCTCGCTCTTGAGCGATACTGCGAATCAGGGCTGCGGCGTCGTTCTCGATCTTACTGGCCAGGGTTTCCTCCAGGTCCCCGCCGGTGGACGAGACAGGGGTCGCAGCGCCGATGTTTGTCCCAGGGGCCATCACGGCGAAGTTAGCGGCGGCAGTTATAAAGGTACCAGCCGACCCGGCCCTAGCGCCCTGTGGAGAAACGTAGACCGCCACCGGCACCGGAGAATCCAGCAGCAATTGGACTATATCCCGGGTGGAAGAAAGCAGACCGCCCGGCGTGTCTAACTCAATCACCACCATGACGCTACGGTCTTCCACTGCTTGATCTAGGGCTCTGGAGATATACCGGTGCTTAACCGGGTTAATGATGCCGTTGACGTCCAGAAGCAGGATGTGGGGAGCCTGAGCCTGCGCCAACAACGGCCCGAACAAGCCCATCAGCATCATGGCTGCGAAGACAGCCAGGAAGATGCGCCTTCTGAACATCGAAAGCGGATTGTTCGGTCTGTTCAGATACAACAGCATCATAAATCTCGATACAGTGTATTATTCATCGCCCGAAAACATAATCAAGCAATGGGAACAGGATGTCAATAAAAGACCGGCAGCGGTGCGGGGGCCGTATCGAAAATGGCCGAAAACCTAGTGGGGGGAGGAAAAGGGGAACCGAAAGCCGGTTAGTCGCGATAGGCTGAGGAAACTTCAGGTTGCGCTGAGCCATTTTCTGGGTGGTGAGCGAAGCGGGCCAGGAGCGGGTTTATCATGCGCAGTGCGCCTCCCAGTCCCGGATTGCCCATAATCTGTCCAATCATCTTGCTATGCCAGTCGAAAGTTCCTTCCGAGGCGTCGACCAACTCGCTATTGAAGCCATTGGCGCCGGCTCGCTTCACCAGCGAACCAATCTGCTGATCAGACAGGAATTCGTATAGACGGCGGGCTGAATAGCCCACCTCCATCTCGTCGGCCAAAAGCTCCCGCCAGCGGGACTGATACCGGCTGAGATTCCCCGACGAAAGGTCATCATCGGCCAACGCCTCGGACAATACTTGGGAGGCAGCTTCGCTGGCCAGCAAGGAATAGTAGATCCCGCCTCCGGTGGTTGGCTTAACTTGACCCGCCGCATCCCCGACAACCAACATCCGGTCTTGATAGGTATGCTTCAACGACCTTAGAGGAATGCCCCACTTGGCGGTCTCATCAACTACCTCATTAATCTTCCCGTCCTGCCGGAGTTGCTGGATGAACCCGGTCAGCCGCGTTTGGGCCTTCTTCCGGGATAGCAAACCCACCAAGGCCCGGCCCGGAGATGTGGGAACCAACCAAGAGAAGAAACCCGGCGCCACGTGTCCTCCTAGATGGACTTCAACATCATCTTTTCCATCTGTGGAAACCACCGCTTGAACGCCGGTAACGTAGTCGCTCACCGTTCCCAGTCCGGCTTTTTTGACCAAGGGAGATCCGAATCCAGTGGCTAGGACCACGGCTCGGGCTTGGTGACTTCCCTCACCGGTAATCACCGTGACACCATGTTCTTGAGAGATAATCTTTTCGACCCGCTGCCCCAAGAGGTAAGTTGCCCCGGCTTCCCTAGCTCTCTGAGCGAAGGACGCCACGTAAGCGACCCGGTCGACGACGCAGGCCTGGGGCTTTGCTGTTTCAAAGAAGAGTGTCCCGGCCCCGGGGGCTACCAAACGGGCGGAGTTGGGTTCGCGGTAGATGAACGAGGGGTCTATCGGGAATCGGTTGGCGCATTCCCGGCCGATAAGACCGGTGCACAGCTTGTCGCCAATCTCGTACCGAGAGTCGATCACGGTTACGGAGTAGCCTTCACTTGCCAGCCCCAAGGCGGTGTTATTGCCCGCCGGTCCGGCTCCCACCACAATTACATCATCCAAGTCGGCTAGCCCTCTGATTTATTCCCCTTCCGTGGACCTGAAGCAGACCGATTATACTATTCCTGTTCAGGGTTATCCAGGCTAACTTCCATATAAGAGCTCAGCTGATATCCGCCTGACGATTCATCCTCAGCCGGTGCTAGTCAGACCCCCTTTGATTCTTGACATTCACGCCTGTGGGTGTATAATCCCATTGTTAAAATTGGTCTGACCACTTAATCAGGAGTGCATGACAGATCAAGCGGCCAAAGGGCGCAGATTATACGAAGATATCGTACAGGAATTCAGCTCTCTGATAAGGCAGGGAGTGCTGAAACCCGGTGAGCGCCTACCGTCCGAGCGGGTGTTGGCGGATCAGCTTCAGGTAAGCCGCAGTTCGGTACGCGAAGCCCTCCGGTCACTGGAACTTCAAGGCCTGGTCATCAGCAAGCGAGGTTCCGGAACATTCATTAACACGGATAACCTGGAGTCAATGGTGGCGCTGCTTGCATCGACCCTTACGTCGGGAGCGGACACCCTCAAACACATATTTGAGATGCGTCACATGTTAGAGCCACAGATCGCTGCGTTGGCGGCCCAGCGGGCCAACAAGCAAGAAGTGGCAGAACTCGAGAGTATCTTGGAGGAGCAGGTCAAGGAGATTGCCGATGGAGGCACCGGGGTCGACTCGGACACTGCGTTTCACTTCGCCATGGCCTCTGCCACACACAACTCGGCCCTGGTTAAAGTAGTCAGCGCAGTGGAGGATATACTACGGCGTTCCCGTAACCAGTCGCTCCAAGAGCCGGGACGCCCTCAGCGCTCATTAGCTTCCCATCGGGAGATTCTGGGCATGATTCACAGCGGAGACGCCGCCGGGGCGCGCCGGGCGATGGAATACCACCTCACGACGGTGGAACCGGAGAACCTGACGAGCGATGAGCCAACAAATAAAGAGCCATCAGCGATCAACTCTCAGGAGGCCGATAGCGCCAATCTCCCTGAAATACCTCGCTCAGATGTGTTACGGGGAAAGACGAAAGTTGCTGACCGCTGAAAGCTAATAGCTGACAGCACGAAACCAGAAGTAAACAAAACACACTAATATGGAGGAACAGTCATGAGCACAGTTGCCGTGGAGGTGATTTACCGCGGTATATTCCAAAGAACCCTGGCCCGCAACATCGTGCGGTCCATCGTGTTCGCCGCGCGGAAGGAGGGCAAGATCGGTACCGCCTTTGGCCGGTACGGAGACTCTCCGGAGCGCAACGGAATCCCGGCCAAACAGTTCGCAGTGGTGGCCGACAATGCCGAGGAACTGGAGGAAACTCTAGCCCGTTACGAACCCACTGAGGTTGACGTAACCATCAACGTAGACGACACCATGTGCAAAGGCATCGAGTCCTGGGCCTGGTACGGTCTACAACCCATCAACCAGCTAACCAAAGCCAACGGGACGTTGATTGTAACCTCCCGCCAGGATGCCGATTCTCTGATTGAAGACATCCACCAGAAGGACACCGCCTTTGGCTTGTCTATCAGCAAGAGCACGGTGAGCTTCTCCGGCCTGTGGGTGTACAAAGACGACCACACCGACGCCCGGATCCTCGGCACCCTCTGCAACGTCTGCCCCCAGCTATTCAGTTTTGACTCAATGGCTCAGGCCATGGCAGAGCAGGGGAACGACGAGACGAAGGTTGCCTCTGCCCGCAGGGCCTATGACGGCGCGACCACCCGGCAGGTGGAACCGGGCGAGGGCAGTTCCGAAGTCCCCTTCACTTTCGACCTCCTAGGCTGGCAGGCCATGGAAGAAGGTCTGGTCATCCGGGCCCAAGGTAAGGGTGGCGGCTTCCGCGGCGGCGATGAGGGCTTCCAGCCGGACCGGAACGAAGTGTTCAAGAAATTCAGCACCCGCTCCATGCGGCCGGTGATTAACTTCGAGACCTGCATCAAGTGCACACTCTGCTGGCTGCAGTGTCCCGACACCTGTTTCGACGTTACGCCCGACGGGCTGTACGACGCCAACATGGAATCCTGTTGCGGCTGCGGCGTATGCGAAGCAGTCTGCCCGGTTCCCGACTGCGTAACCATGGTCAGCGAGGCCGACTTCAACGACAACAGCAGCCAATATGAAGCCTGGCAGGAGGACAAGCCTGCCTACCAGACATGGATGACCGCCTTGGTGGATAAGCAGAAAGCGGAATCTCGCACCCACGGCTTCCATCACATCGGAGGGTACGCCGAAGACATCGCCGCGTCGGAGGATGCGTAATGACTAGTACAGCAATCGAACTTTTCCAAACCGAAACAGAAGAGCTCATCAGCGGCAGTGAGGCTATCGCTTTGGCCTGCGCTCTGGCCGATGTGGACGTGATTACCGCGTATCCCATCCGGCCCTATGACACCGTCATGCAGTTCGTCTCCCGGCTCAAGGCCGACGGCTCTTTCGACTTCGACTTTATCGTCGCCGAGAGCGAGCACTCCCAATTCGAGATTGTGAAGCACGCTTCCTCAGTTGGAGCTAGGACCTTCACCGGCTCCAGCGGCGTGGGCTGGTTCTACGCCTTCGAAGCCATCACGGTAACCGCCGGTCTGCGGCTGCCCGTGGTAGCCATGGTGGGCAACCGGGCGTTGGACGATCCAGGCGCCTTCGGCGTGGAACACAACGACGCTTTGGCCGTTCGGGATTTGGGCTGGATGCTCTATTGGGTCGCCACGGCTCAGGAAGCATTGGACACAGCGCTGCTGGCCTGGCGAGTGGCGGAAGACCCCGACGTCTTCCTTCCCATGGCCCTGAGCTGCGACGGGTCCTTCCTGACCCACTCCCAAGCCATCGTCAACGTACCCACCAGAGAGCAGGTCGACAAATTCCTGCCGCCCTACGACCGGGGCAAGCTCCAGCTTCACCCGGACAACCCCATAACCATCGCCCCTCAGGTTAATGAGGACTGGCTAATGGAGATGCGCCGGCAGTCCGACGAAGCCATGCACCGGTCCGTTGCGAAAATCAAACAAGCCTACGAAGAATTCAAAGAAATCTTCGGTCGGGGAGATCCCAGTCCCTTCGTTGAAGAGTACATGACAGAAGACGCTGAGATAATCATCGTCGGTATGGGAACCCTGGCATTGCCCGTCCGTGTCGCCGTTCGGCGGTACCAGGAACAGGGTAGGAAGGTCGGTTTCTTGAGAGTCAAATTCTTCCGTCCTTTCCCCACCGAGGAACTTCAGGAGATTCTGACCAAGTGCAAAGCCGTCTGCGTCGTCGACCGAGACTACTCCTACGGCGCTCCGTCCTTCGGCGGGGTGTTATTCACTGAACTCCGTTCAGCCCTTTATCCCATGGAGAAGCATCCCCATATGCTGAACTTCATCGCAGGATTGGGCGGACGTGAAGTCCACGTCAATGACGTGAACGAAATGGTCGACATCACCCAAAAGGCCATCGACACCGGCAAGATTGAGAAAGAAACCACCTGGATAGGAGTGAGGGATTAACGATATGACTAGCGTACAAGACCTTCCCCAGATTCAAGGGGTTAAAAATATACCCTTGGCCGAGGGTTACACCTCCGGCCACCGCACCTGCCAAGGCTGCGAGTCCGCCTTGGTCATGCGGCTGATGATTAAAGCCGCAGGCCAGCGTACCATCGTGGTAGGCAGCACCGGCTGCATGTACGTGGCCAACACCACCTACTACAGCACTCCTTGGGTTGTGCCGTGGATGCATACCCAGTTGGGATCCGCCGGCTCTGCCGCCACCGGCACCGCCGCAGCCCTATCGTCCATGATGCGCAAGGGCAAGATGACCAAAGAGCCCATCAACGTCATCGCTTTCTGCGGAGACGGCGGCGGCGCCGACATGGGCCTGGCCGCTATCTCGGCGGCGTTGCAGCATGACGAATACAACCTGCTGATTCTGATGTACGACAACGAGTCCTACGCCAACACCGACATCCAGGCATCGGGCAGCACACCCTACGGCGCCAACACCACCTTCAGCCCGGTGGGAAAAGAGATCCGCAACATGAACAAGCGGTGGAAGAAGAACACGGCGCCCATGCTGGCCGTCGGACACCCCAACGTCCGCTACGTGGCATCCGCCGACGGCTCCTACGGGTTGGACTTCAACAACAAGATCCGCCGGGCACTAACCATCGGCGGACCCACCTTCATCCACAGCATCGACCCTTGCCCCAAGGGCTGGGACTACGACCCCAAGTTCTCCCATGAACTGGGAATGCTGATAGTCGAGACCGGACTGTGGGTGCAGTACGAAATCATCGACGGCGAGTTGATTCTCAACGGACCTTCCCGCGCCATCGCCCGTGGCGTCCGGAAACGTAAGCCGGTAGAGGACTACCTGCTGCGCCAGGGCCGCTTCGCCCACTTCACCCCGGAAGACATCAAATTCTTCCAGGACAAGGTGGACGAAAGCTGGGAAAAGTGGTGGCTCCCCGGAGTGATCCCGGTTTCCATGAAAGAAGACTAGGGATTAAGCATCCTCAAGGCGATCCAGTAGGGGCGGGTTTAAAACCCGCCCCTACTTTTTTGTGAATCTCGGAACTCGTCGGAACTTGAACATCGAGCAAATTAACGGTTCGTTCAACCACTACAGCCGCAACCCGCTCCGGCCAGAACAACCGTCAGTAGCCCCGTCAATCTCCCGCAGGTAATCCAGATAAAATCTATTCGCTATCAATAGCTTGCCACCACCGAGCCCACCCGCTAGAGTAGGGTTGGTTTCGCCCAATTACACCCGCATCAGCCACTTTCCAACCGCTGATAGCTTATGGCCGATGCCTAGACAGCAACCTACAGGAGGCAACCATGAGTATGGACCCCATCAATCTTTACGACTACGAAGACCGAGCTAAACTCACCCTGTCCCACAACGACTGGGATACCATCGACGCCGGCGCGATGGACATGTTCACCACCAGGCGCAACAGGTCGGCATTCGAAGCCTTGACCCTGCGCCCTCGCTTCTTGCGGGACATAGAAAATCGGGATATTTCCACAACCATGCTGGGGGACAAAATCAGCATGCCGGTTTTCATATGCCCTGCGGGATCTCACATGAAAGCTCATCCCGAAGGCGAACAGGCAACTGCGCGGGGCGCAGGTATGTCCGACACTTTGATGATGCTTAGCACAAGCTCCAATTGCAGCATGGAAGAAGTGGCGGACGCCGCCAGAGGCCCGCTCTGGTTCCAGTTGTATCATCGAGGCTACGAGTTAACCGAAACGCTGGTCCACCGGGCGGAAGAAGCGGGTTTCAAAGCGATTTGTCTGACCGTGGACACCCCGTCCCCCAGTCCCAAAGAGCGGGATCTGCGTAACCAGTACGAACGGCGCCACGACTTGGGCAATTTCCGAGGCTCAGACCGGCCGCGCAACGAAACCAGCGGCACCGACGAAACCCCGGGCTGGGATGTTTCCCGCACCGCTCCTCTTACCTGGAGGGAACTGGAGTGGCTGCGTGGATTGACATCATTGCCCCTAGTGCTCAAGGGCGTCAGGACCGCCGAAGATGCCCACATGGCGGTGGAAAACGGAGTCAACGGCCTCCTGGTTTCTACCCACGGCGGACGTCAGATGGACATGACTATGGGCGCTATCGAAATGCTACCTGAAGTCGTGGCAGCCGCCAAAGGCCAGGCCGAAGTCTACCTGGACTCAGGAGTCCGGCGGGGCAGCGACGTGGTCAAAGCGCTGGCTTTGGGAGCACAGGCCGTGGGAATCGGCCGGCCTCTATTCTGGGGCCTGGCTGTGAATGGGGCCGAAGGGGTCCACGGTGTGTTGGAGTTATTACGGGAAGAAGTAGACCGGGCGATGTCCTATTGCGGCCAGAACTCAGTTCAAGCCCTTGAGCCAAATCTTGTTAACATTCCGGCAGATTGGGGACCGGGCCCTATTTCATTCTAGACGAAACCTATACCCCGCATCGAGGAGAGCCATATGAGCATGGACCCCATCAATCTTTATGACTACGAGGCCAGGGCCAAGTTAACCCTGTCCCACGACGCCTGGGACTTCATTGACGCCGGCGCTATGGACGAATTTACCACCCGGCGCAACCGGTCTGCCTTTGAAGACCTAACCCTGCGTCCCCGCTTCCTGCGGGACGTCGAACATCGGGACATCTCCACCACGGTGCTAGGCGAGAAAATCAGCATGCCGGTGATGGTCTCTCCGGCGGGCAGCCACATGGTCGCCCACCAAGACGGCGAACGGGCTACGGCCCGCGGCGCCGGAATGTCGGACACACTAATGATGCTGAGCACGTCATCCAACTACAGCATGGAGGAGGTGGCCGAAGCGGCAACCGGTCCTTTGTGGTTTCAGCTGTACCATCGGGGATACGACCTAACCGAGATGCTCGTCCACCGTGCTGAGGAGGCGGGCTTCAAAGCGATTTGTTTGACCGTGGATACCCCGTCCCCCAGCCCCAAAGAGCGGGACCTTCGCAACCAGTACACCAGGGGCTTCGAACTGGGTAATTTCCGTGCGGTGGATCGCCCGCAAAGCGAGATTAGCGGCACCGACGAAACACCAGGTTGGGAAGTCTCCAGAGTCCAGCCCATCACTTGGAAAGAGCTAGAATGGCTGCGAGGATTAACCTCTCTGCCCTTGGTGCTAAAAGGTATCAGGACCGCCGAGGATGCTCATGTGGCCGTGGAGAACGGCGTCAACGGCATCCTGGTCTCCACCCACGGAGGCCGTCAGATGGACATGACCATGGGTGCCATCGAGATGGTCCCCGAGGTCGTCGCGGCTGCCAAAGGCCAGGCCGAAGTTTATGTGGACTCTGGCGTGCGTAGAGGCAGCGACGTTATCAAGGCGTTGGCTTTGGGCGCAAGGGCCGTGGCCATCGGCCGTCCGCTTTATTGGGGACTGGCGGTTAACGGCGCGGAAGGGGTGCACGGTGTCCTGGAGTTGCTCCGAGAAGAGGTCGACCGGGCGATGTCCTATTGCGGCCAGACCAACATCCAGGAACTGGAACCCAATCTGGTCAACATCCCCCACGATTGGGGCCCTGGGAGAATGGCGCCTTAAGCCTCATTCGGAAATCATACCAACACTGGAAGGGCCACACAACTGAAGACAATGAGCCTCACAATAAGTGACCGCGATAGTACGGAACGGGGAAGGGTTTTCGCTCAATTTTGACTCGACTACTGCGTCAGATCCAATCTCATTCAACATGAGCCGGCTAAGACGTCATTGAGCTCTTGGGCACCGTGGAAAATTAGCTTCGGTTTCTTTCCTACTACAGGCACCACTGCCATGCGGCCAAGAAGCGGCACGTCGACACCCTGTTCCATTTGCATGGCCTCGACGATAAAGCTCACGACTTCGGCATGTGGTCCGGACACGAGTGGTAGCGATCCACCAGTGGCATACGCTCTAAGCTCCGCGCTCGCCCGAAACATAACCATTTTGCAAGCAGCTCTCTTTGCGCTTGCTTTTCGAATACACGTTGAAAAAGTGCCTAGTCCGGGAGTCTGATGGCGATTGCCATCTAGCAGCGTCGAAGTCACCTCTGCTGCGAACGCTCGGAGCATTTCGTTGGTTTTATGATTCATCGGTAACACGGGCCTCCGGTGCACAGTTGCTCCTCGCATAGGGTACGCCCCATCCGACGGCCACCGCTTGCATCGAGGTCCAGACCCGCAGGCCAAGGTTCAGGTCGTCCCGCTCAGGGCCTTATGGCTAGGCACAACGTGACAGACAATAGGTGACGAGTTTTCTAGCGCCCGGAGATGTATTTCTCTTCTATTTTTCGCCGCTTATTCTGATCCTTACCTTCCAGCGGACCAAGCTCAAATAGCTCGCGATGCAGTTGCATGTCTACCTCAGGTGAGAGATTCGGGTGCTCGAAGCAGTGTGGTGGGTGGCTCAATCGTCTATAAGATTCTGCTTGTGTTCGGCGAACACCCTCACCGGCCCTTATCCTGGCACGCCTCCGAGCAGTGTCGTCATCCGAGGCTCCCCCATCAGCTTTGATTAAGTCAGACAGGATATGGCAGACAAGCAACTTTTCACCCTCTAATACCATGGCATAATGTTCCTTCATCCACTCCCGGTGGCAACCATCGCAGCATTCCCCTTGACCTAATAGGGAAATTGCAAGGTCACAGTCATTTTCCCTACGGTTATCCCATTCACGTTGGGACGATGGGGTTTGCTGGGTGCTGGCCTGATCCATGCTCAGACCTTCGTCTTCAATGGCGTCTTCTGGGGCAACCCAGCGAAGTTCCCCAATCATCATCCCGACAATCCCACCCCCACAAGCAAACAAAGCCCACAGACCGGTTATTGGTATAGGAAGGATCGCTACAGTAAAGCCGCCGATTAGATGACCCTACGACTAAATGGACGATAAGCATGGTGCTGTGTTTTCTATCTTTATACGCTGCGTTCACCAGGGTGAACAACAGATGCAGGACAATCCCCGCAACAATCAATCCAGAGATCCCGTACCATATCCAACGAGCGACATCGGTAAACCCCACCGCTGGCAAGATGGAAAGCATCTTGGTAGTACCAATCAATTCATGCATCAGGTCAGACATTCTAACTGGGGAATATCCGATCAGATTGCATTGATATCGTCTAGCAGCACCTCTGGGGACGTGGCATGGACGCATTCTGACACATCTGATCCGGGAAAAAAGATATCAAAATATCCCGGACCGAACCCTTAAAGCGGCCCGTTGATGCCAAGTTGGTCATGCCCTATGGCGGGTTACGCTAGACGAGGTCGAATACTCAGGTCGAATTCCGATATCATCAGGCTCAGGGCCGGATGGATGTGTACAACGTGCCTTTCGGCCCTTACTGACAAGTCTGTCCCAGGCGAAAATGACCCTAGAAGGCAAGCAGTGGTGATGGGCGTTGACTCGAGTACGTCAGGAGGTGTTGCAATGGGGCCGATGTTAGTTACGGAACGTCTAGATGAAGTGGAAGTCACAGAGGCCGGACTGGATCCATCCTTGATCGACGAACTGGCCGATATAGTGAAGGAGGCGGAAAGCGCTGCAAAATTGACCGAGAATGAAATAGCGCCCTGGTTCTACTTCGTCCCCTGCGCCGGAGTGCGGTACTACACTTACCGGGAAAGGCCGTCACCCATCCAGACTTAAGACGACGCAAGCCGGTCTAGGCTTCTAGGCCGGCTTATCCCTAAAACATCAATTAGACCTTAGAGTGGCCCTATACAGGCCACTCTTCCATGTTATAGGCCATGTCCCAGAACATGTACTCGTAGCGGCTGCTAATCATAAAGGCGTCCCGCATCGCGTCCAATTCCTGTGAACTTGCCTCTCGAGCCGCTTGGTCCACGAACCCCCGCCAGGCATCCACACTGTTCTGTAGCAATCCCGCCACGTAGAAGTGAGTCCACTGGCCGTATAGGGGATGCTCCGACTGGCCCAAAGCGTCCTTCAGTTCATGATAAGACCAGGGACAAGGCAGCAGCGCCGCCGCCGTCGGTCCCAGTCCGTAAAGAGACGCGGTCGTAATCATGTGGTTGACATAACCGGTGTTGGTGGGCGACCGCTTCACCTTCTTAACATCTTCCATGGTCAGCCCGGCCTCGGCCACCAACTTGTGATGCAACGGGCGCTCCACCGGGGTCATTACCCGGTGGGCCAACTCCTCCAATGTCTGTGAATCCGGGGCCTTGGCCAGGGCCATGCACACCGTCCGGGCGAACCCTTCCAGGTACAGATAGTCCTGTCCCAAGTAATACTGAAACTTCTCCAACGGCAGCGTACCGTCTTTAATCTCTCGTAAGAAAGGCTGGGCGAATATCTGTTTCCACATGGGCTCCGCTTCAGCCCTTAACTGTTCGCTAAAACTATCCATCTGATCCTCTTTCGACTGTCAAAGCTTTATTCCGTGAGGCTAGGTTCGTTGATATTATATTAGGCCCAGCGGGTTGGGGCTACTCTACTAGACACCCATCTACATAAAAATCGGCCAGCAGACCAACGGATGCATCAGCGAATATGAATCACAATCCCGAAGTTAATCAACGCCGGTCCATACGCTTGCGAGGATATGACTATTCCCAACCTGGGTCCTACTTTGTCACGGTCTGTACCAAAGGTCGAGAATGTTTATTTGGCAACGTGATTGATGAAGAAGTAGCGTTGAATTTCGCGGGCAGGGTAGTTCAGGAGGAATGGTCGTATACAGAAATCATCCGCCCTGAGGTGCAAGTAGATGAATTCGTGATCATGCCCAATCATATCCACGGAATAATTACGATACGTGAACCCGAGGGTTTGGTAGGGGCGCACGGCCGTGGGCCCCTACCCTGTGGAAACTCAATCTTCCAACGTCCGCCTAGATCCCTCGGCTCATTGATCGCGGGATTCAAATCGGCGGCAACAAAACGAATAAATCAATCCCGTCACACCCCCGGCTAGCCCATATGGCAACGGAATTACTACGAACACATCATCAGACGTGAGACCGACATTAATCGCATTCGCCAATATATCCACGACAATCCGGCCAAATGGCCCGACGACAAATACAATCCGACAAATGTTTCAAGGAGCCGTCCGTAGGGGCGCACGGCCGTGCGCCCCTACCCGCCGGAAGAAGGTTGTCGAATCGCGATTTTGTCCCCCTACCGGGCCGAAGGGAAATCGGGCGCCCTTCTCTCTTTGAGAGATTGCAGGCCTTCTTTGATGTCGTCGCCGAAGAATCCCAGCATCTCCAGCGCTAGGGAATAGTCGAAGGACGTGTGGGCCGCCATACGTAGCCACTGGTTAAGGGACCGCTTGGTCCATCTGATGGCTGACTGGGGTCCCGATGCCAGTTTTTGAGCAACCTCCATGGCCTTGGGCATCAACTCATCGGAAGGGACTGCCAGACTTACCAAGCCGATGCGCTCGGCTTCTTTGCCGTCCAGGAAGTCACAGGTCAGAAGGTAATATTTGGCTTTGGCCATGCCACAGAGCAGCGGCCAGATGACGCTGGCATGGTCCCCGGCCGCGACTCCCAGGCGAACGTGACCGTCGGTGATCCGGGCGTCTTCGGCGGCGATGGAGATGTCCGCCAGCATGGCCACGGCGAGTCCCGCACCCACCGCGACGCCATTTATCGCCGAGATTACCGGCTTGTCCAGGTTAATCATGTTGTGAACGATGTCGCTGGCTTCCTGCATCGTGGCTGCCACCAAGTCGGCATTTCCGATGGTGTTTTCGATCAACTCGAAGTCGCCCCCAGCGGAAAAGGCGTTGCCCGCCCCGGTAATCACTGCCACCCTCACTTCCGGGTCCTGACCCAAGTCCAACCAGACCCGGCTAAGCTCGTTATGGAGCTTGGCGTTGGTGGCGTTCATAACCTCGGGCCGGTTGATGGTCAGCAAGGCCACCCCATCATTAATCTCTATCACGATATGCTGGTATTGGCTGTAGTCCACAGATACACCTCACTCTGGCGTTCATCGGCTGAATGCTGACGGCTGATAGCTGAAAGCTAGTAAATCACTTCTTTCTCGGATAGCCGGGCAATCTCGGCAGCACTCAGGCCTAGCAACTCGCCGAAGACGTGGGAATTATCTTCGCCGATATTGGTGTACTTGCCGAACTCCACCGGCGTTTTCGACATGCTGAAAGGCATCGACCAGGCGATACTTGATCCCTCTTCCCATTGGGAGGCATGCGTACCCCGCTCTGCCACGTAGTAGTTCGTGTCCCGGTAGAAATCTTTAGATTTAAGATGCTCGCTATCGTGCAAGTCTTGGCCCTGGGACACGATGCTTGCCGGTACCCCAGCTTGCTGCAGCTTGTCCATAACCTCTTCGGCGGCGAATCCAATAGTCCACTCGCCCATCAACCGATCCAGTTCATCTTGGTTGCCTAGGCGGCTGAAAGCGGTGGCGAACTGGGCGTACTGGGTCCAATCAGGGTTGCCCATAGCCTGGCATAAAGCGGCCCACTGCTCATCGCCATCAACGGCGATGGCGCAGTACCGGTCCGCGCCCTGACATAGGTAAACCCCGTGGGGAGCTGCCAACGCGTCCCGGTTGTTGCGGCGTTCCGGCAATCGATTATTGAGCTGGTAATCCAATATGGCGGGACCGGCGGTAACCGCACCCGACCGGAATATCGACGACTCCATGGTAGCGGGTTTCCCCTCCTGACCCCGACGCATCAGGGCGGCGATGATAGCCATCGGCTGAAACACCCCGGTATGGTAGTCAGAATACGATGTGTTTACGGCGACCGGCGGGGCACCGGGCGACCCACTCATCATTGAAACACCCGACATGTGCTGGACCAGGATGCCGTAGGATTTGTAGGTGTAGTAGGGTCCGTTGCCCCCCAAGCCGGTCTGCCACATGATGACGATGTCCGGCCTCGCCTCCCTAACCTCTGGAAAGTCGACGCCCCATCGGGACAGGATGTTCCGTCGGAAGTTGGTCATGAAAACGTCGCTCACCTTGAGCAACTTCAGGAGCAGGTCTCTACCTTCATCTGTCCGCACATCCAGGGTTATCCGCTTCTTATGCCGCTGATAATCCGGTTGCCCGGCCCCCCTGGACCAAGCCGGAATGAAGGCCATCTCGTCCAGAACCTTGTTGGTCTCTACCTTTATGACCTCGGCTCCCATGGACGCCAGGATACGACCGGTCATCGGCAAGGCCACGTAGGGTCCCAGCTCGACAACCCTTATCCCTTCTAAAGCTCTCTTAGCCATTCGCGATATCCATCATGTCCACTTTAAATAACCCTAGCAGTCCGAAGCCCTGCCATTTCCTGGAAGGTCAATCCCAACTCCCCTCCATAGATAGCGCCGTTATCCTGACCCAATGCGGGGGCGGCGGATCGGGCCGGAGAGAAGTCTTCGCTGTCGAATATGCCCAGGGGATATTTAAGTTCACCCACCTCTTGGTGGTCCAGTTGGGTCCATAGATGGCTGGCTTCCAGTTGGTCGTCATGGAGCAGGTCGGCGACATCGGTCACCGGCAGGAAGACCAGATTCCGCTTCTGCCCCTCATGGAACAATTCTTCGGACGTGAATCGGGTGGTGAACTCCAAGAACATGGCGGTGATAATGTCGATGTGGGGCGCTCTTTCCTGGTTGCCGCCTTTGTATTTCTCGTCGAGAATCTCCTCGTTGCCGGTGACTTCGTAGATCCATGCGGCCAGGGCTTCCCACTCGCGGGGAGTGATAACCCCGGCGCAGATCCAACCGTCTTGGCAAGGGAAGGCCCCCAGCGGGATAACCAGGGTGGAGTTGGTGCCGACCCGGGTGACGTTTTGCTCCATCTGCTTCCAGGCCAGGGCGGGATGGGCGTCAGTGTAGTAAGTAATCAGCGCCTCCTGCTGGGAAACGTCGATGTACTGGCCTTCTCCCGACAACATGTCCCGGAAATACAGGGCTCCCATCACGGCAACGGCAGCGTATTGTGCGCCGGCAAAGTGGGACTGCTCATTGCCCTGGCGCACCGGCGGCTCGTCCGGCTCTCCGGTGATTTGCATGAACCCGCTGGCGGCCATGGCAATCAGGTCGGAAGACTTAAAATCCTTCCAGGGACCGGTCTGTCCAAATGGACTGATGGACGCCATGACTAGGCCCGGATTGGACTCCCGCAAGGCATCATAGTCCAGGCCCAGTGTTTTCAGATACCCGACGGGCAGACTCTCCACCACGACGTCGGCTTTAGCGGCCAGTTGTTTGAATATGGATTGTCCCAGATCGGATTCCAGGTTGAGCGTTATGGACCGCTTGTTGGTGTTGTAGAAAAGGTAGTAGGCGCTGCGTTCGACGCCGGGTTCGTCCCCTAGGAACGGTCCCTTGGCCCGGCCGGGATCACCCGATGGCGGCTCTATCCTGACAACGTTGGCACCGTAGTCGGCCAATAGCTTGGTGCAGAAAACCCCTTTGCCATCAGTGAGATCCAACACCCGGTATGGGGCGATTAAGTTATCGCCATAAGGTATTTGGGAAGGCATGGTCCTCCTTTTGGGCCGGGGGAATTTAAAGCCGGTCCTAGGTTGGACAGTCCTACTGCGAACGGAAGTCTAAGCCGACGAGGGAATTCTATGGCGCATCCCGAGAAGCGTCAAGAAATTGGACTAAGATTGTCTTTTCCATTCTGAATGCCACTGTTACAATAGTCGGAATTTAGTAGTATCTGAACGCAGGATATATATGTTAGCTAAGATCCGTGACCAGTATCTTCTTGCCCTTCAATACGAGGATTTCCGGAGGCTGTGGACGGTCAATGCCTTCGCCGGGGCCGCACAATGGGCCCTCATCATCGCCCGGGGTTGGCTGGCCTACGAAATCACCGGGGCCGCGCTTTGGGTTGGGCTCGTAACCTTCGCTGCCATGATTCCCCGCTTGTTTACAAGTCCAATAGTAGGATTTATGGCCGATCGTTTTGACCGCGTAACCATTCTACGCGTCGGCTTAACGTTAAATATGCTGCACAACGTAGCATTGGCCCTGATGGTTATGCTAGACGCGATTGAGGGACGCCTCTTAATCTTACTGTTCCTGGCATTGTTGAATGGCACCCTGGCCTCGTTTAGGATGAACACCACCTCGGCTTTAATCCCAAATATGGTCCCCAAAGAGCGCCTGCTCAATGGTATCTCGCTGAACCAGGCCACTCAGCAGGGTTCTCGAATGTTGGGTGCTCTCGGTATATTACCTTTGTTGGCCATCCTGGATGACAACGGGATAATGGCGGCCTTCTGGCTATGCAGTAGTTTCTATGCCTTTGCGCTGATCACAGCCATGCGTATTCGTATCCATTCCACGGGTGTCATCGACCGGGAAAAGGGCTTCTTGAGCAACATGGTAGCCGGCTTCGTGTACGTCTATGGACACCCTCAGATACTCGCGATGGTCCTGATAGTGCTGGCCCACTGCGCCCTGACCATGTCCTACGAGTCGCTTCTACCATCCATCTCCACAGAGAAGCTGGCTGCAGGCTCGGTGGGGGTATCCTACCTGATCGGTGCGGTTGGAGCCGGCGCCTTAATCACAGCTATCTTCTTGGCCGGGGTACGAAACACCACAACTCGGGGCGTCTTGTTCCTGGTTTTCGGATTTACCAGCGGTATGGGGCCGATATTACTTGCTTTGACAACCCAGTGGGAATTGTCCATATTGGCGGCCGTGGCCATGGGTGCCAACCAGGCCGGATTCATGACAATAAGTCACGCTATCATCCAATCGCTAACGGACGATAAAGTCCGCGGGCGTGTTACGGGCGTTTATTCCGTACACGTGGGTGGCAGTATGGCCGTGACGAACCTGATCAACGCTTACCTTGCGGACATGTTCAACGCCTCAGCCGTAATGGCGGTAGGTGGGATTCTGTTTCTTATCGTAATTACACTTAGTCTTGGCAGCTTAGTTTTGCGCCGAATATACTTTCCCAAGTTGGCCGCCACCCCCATCGTCACCTAACCCTGTCGACCGAATCACATCCTGGATCCTATTTGCCCAATTGGGAGTAACCCCCATGGCAGCGACCAATAGCGAACTAGCGCGTTACCTGGAGCTAACCCCGAAGTCTAAAGCCTGTTGGCAAGAAGCCTCTGAATATCTTCCCGGCGGCGACAGCCGCAACTCGATCTTCTGGGACCCTTATCCAATCTTCGTAACCTCTGCCTCGGGCTGCCACGTGATTGACGCCGACGGCGTAGACCGTGTGGACTTCATCAACACCATGACCACTATGATTCTGGGCCACGCGCCGGCTCCGGTGATGGGGGCGGTGAAGGAACAGTTGGACCTCGGCGTGGCTTATAACGCCCCCAACGAACATCAGATCCGGTTGGCCAAGATTCTCTGCGAAAGAGT